>JACOSB010000137.1 GCA_016179105.1 Candidatus Acetothermia bacterium | reverse complement strand
TTGGCCAGAACTTTCCAGCCGCTCCAAGCGATCACGCATTTGACGATTCTCTTGCGAAAATTTTTCCAAATCTTCTCGCAGTTTTTTAATTTCTTCGCTGCGATTCTGCCCTTCTTTTAGTTTCAAAATAAGCTCGCGAGAGAGACGTTTTTCACGCCCATCGAGCGTCTGCCCAGCATACTTTTCCAGCGCCGGGATCGTGCGATCGTCCTTCAGTTCGCGCAGAGCTGCCAAGGTTTGCAACCGAACACGAAAATCTGAATCACGCAAAAAATCTGTGAGAAATTCTCCGAGCTCACGCTGGCCTTCGCCGAGTTTTCCTAATGCCAAGACGGCCGCCTGACGTGCCTGCGAGGGTTTTCCGTACTGTGTCCACTCTTTGCAGATCGCGATGGCCCGCTCATCACGCAGATGAGAAAAACCCTCAAAGACCCCGGCACGGATGACCTCGTTGAACGAGTCTTTGGCGAGCGCTTGTTTTAACTCTTCAAATGCTCTTGAAAACCGGGTCTTTCCGAGCGAGGTCGCCGCCTCGGCTTCGACATAGTAACTCGCGTCGCCCCGACGTAAGATTTCTACCAACTTTTCGGCCACGCTCTCGTCGTTTTTGAATTCACCGAGCGCTCTTACGACGGCGCGGCGCGCCTTGGGATGCTCAATCTCCAGCCCCGCCATCAGTGCTTCTCTGGCAGAGTTTGTCCCCCAATTTCCTAACGCTTTGGCAGCGGCTGCTTGCACACCCCAGAAGGGATCGCGCAAGAGCGCCTGCCGCAGTGCCTTAACGGCCTGCGGGCTTCCGGTCTTGCCCAAGCCTTCGGCGGCACGGATGCGGCCCATGCAATCTCTATCTTGTCCTAGTTGATAGACCAACATCTCTTCGGGCAAGGAGAAATCTAGTTTTTTCAAAATCCAATTTCCGACATCGAAGCTGATCATCTTGGGCCGCTCAGCGCACGGGAGATAAAAGCGCTGCTCTTGCTCAACGATCTCAATCCTCGCACGCTCTACTCCGTGGCTCGTCGCAATCGCGATCTCTACGGGGGTTTGGAAGATGGGCGTCCAGTCGTCCGTTTTTTGGGTCTGTGAGACAGTCAGCTGGACTTGTTTATAAGTTTCATCCCAACTGTAAGCGACTTTGAACTCGGGATGCCCCGCTTTGTGAATCCATTGGGCAAAAAACCATTCTAAGTTTTTGCCGGTGGCTTCGCGGATTGCGTTCAGCAAATCTGTTGTTTCTACAGTCTTCTCTCTGAATTTCTGTGCATAGTGCTGAAGGTTCTTCCAGAAGAGATCGTCACCCAAGACAAAGCGCAGCATGTGCAGAACGCAGGCAGCTTTTTGATAGAGATGGCGATCAAAGAGATCCACCGGCTCGTCGTAAATATTGAAAACAATCGGGCGACGATAACGCTCGCGGTCCTCCCGAAAATACGCTTCCATGTCTTCGTTGATCTCGTGGCGAAACTCGTCCACGCCCTTGTGATGCTCGGTGTAGAGCGCATCGAAATACGTGGCAAATCCTTCGTTCAGCCACCCGTGCGACCAGTCCTTGCAGGTGAGCAGATCGCCCCACCACTGGTGCGCAAGCTCATGGGCGACCAATCCATCGCTACTGAAATCTAAGTGAGCCCGCGCATCGTGCAGCGTTGTGTCCGTCAGCGTCGTGGCGGTCGTGTTCTCCATGCCGCCGAAGATAAAATCTGCGACGACGACCTGAGCATACTTTTCGTAGGGATACTTAATGCCGATTTTTTCGGAGAAAAAATTTAGCATATCGGGTGTATTGCCGAACGAGCGACGCGCGTCGGCTTCACGCCCTGGATAGACATAATAGAGCACCGGAATACCGTCGAAGTCTTCTTTCAGTTCGACGTACTCCCCGACGACGAGCGTGATCAAGTAAGAAACATGCGGGATCGACTGCTTCCAATGGTAAGTCTTTACTCCTTTGGAGGCATCTTCGTGCATGTGGATGAGTTTTCCGTTTGAAAGAGCAAAGTATTTCGAAGGCACCGTGGCGATGAGTTCGCTCGTCGCGCGCTCGTTCGGATAATCAAAGCACGGAAACCAATGGCGTGAATCTTCGTCTTGTCCCTGAGACCAGATTTGCACGGGCTTATTGGGATAGGCCTCATCGGGCGAGACGAAATAGAGCCCGCGGCGCGGCTGTGCCTCGTACTCGATCGAGAAGATCACTTCTTCGCCGGGACGTCTGAGTTTACCCAAATCGATACGCAATCGCCCGCCCAAATATTCATAACCGAGAGGCATGCCTGTCGAGAGCGCTACTCGCTTAATAATCATCTCCACCGCGTCTAGTTCGAGATGGCGCAACCCTTCGTTAATCGGCTCGACCCAAAGCGTCGTCGTCCCGAAGACTTTCTTCTGTGAAAAATCAAACGAGACTTCAATCTTGATGTGCTTCAGATCGCAGACGCGGTCGGGTGCGTAACGGGTTTTCGCGCCGGGCAAAACAAACGATGAAAGCTGTGCTGCCTCATACTCTCCAGCCGGAAAATTCATTGAGACGCTCTCCTATTCTTTTTCTTTTTATGGTTCGCTCACTAGGGCTTTGTCGCGGGCACAAAATAGTAATAGAGTCCGAGATGGAGTGTCATGCCAAAGCTCGTCGAAGAGTAGTTAGTAGACTTTTCTTCGGGTGAGGCCGGTATGTTGATGCCCATCACTTGAGCGAAGATCATGCCAAACTCAAAGTCTAACGTCAGATTCCGCGAAAAGCTCCACTCGACACCCGCAACTCCCTCAAACGCCAACGTTGAAGTTCTGTTCTCCGAATACGCCCACAGTTTGGCAGGATCGGTCTGGTCATCTTCCTTATCTTTTGCTGGCTTCTCTTGGTATTTGCACGGCATATCCACGCATCGGGGACAACAATAGCCCTGATTGCGCGAGACGCTCTCCAGATGAATGCCCCGTCCGGCGATATAGAGATCCCCCTGAGCACTGTCTAGCACTTTGAAAATAAGTCCGCCGACTAGATTCACGAAGCTGCGCTCGCTCCATTGATCGCTAAACCCGGAGAGCCAGCCGCCCGCCTCAAAGCCTACGGTGTCCGTGATCCATAATTGCGCGGCGACGAGCGTACCGAGCGCCTGGTCGGTCTCCATCGGACCAGGAGGATAGAGCACGTTCGGCAAGTACCGAATGCCCACTCCCCAGCTGTGGCCGGCCGAAAGATTTTCTGACTGAGCGTAGGCCGAAACGCTGAGACACCCTAACCAAAGGGTAATTACTAACATTGAGACAATTCTGTTCATAAACAACCTCCTTCAAAGATTGATAATTGATAGAGGACACTGACTCCTAACTTTGCAGACTAAAAATTCCTCACATCGGTTAGGATACGGAGAGCGAGAAAACCTGTCAACCGGCGGTTCGCCCGCCCCAGCGCAATGTCAAGATCAGAGCGCCCATCAAGACAATCGCTGCGAACAGCGCCCAGCCTAAGTTTATGACAAAATGCCACATCAGAGGGATACTCGCCAAAGCCAAACCCACGATTCCGATGAAGCCAACTTTTTGCAGATGAGCCCATTCGATCTGGCCCTCAGAGGTTTCGTAGAGCCTCAAGCGCCGATGGAACGATTCGAGGTCCCAAGCCAACAGAGCCATGACAGCTGTCAATAAACCAATCCACTCACTCCCTCCCCACAAGACCAAGAGCGCGCTTCCCCCGAGCAAGACCAAGAACGCAAAGCTCGACCAAAAGTACCAACGCACAAAAGTGTTCAATGTCCAAACTATCCCGACGATTGCGATGAGAGAGCTCGCAGCCCAGTGGGCACCCCATGCTAAACTAAAAGCCAGCCAAGTCGCTGAGAGGAAAATCAATCCCCGTGCCACCTTCGCACTCATGGTCTTCCTCTCATCGCCTGCTGATGGCGCAACGTATGACGTCCGAGCGCTTGCTCCACGGGGATGGGTAAATCTGATTGGGTATCCCAATCGACCAGACGAATCCCTGCTTGGCGCAACTGACTCAGCACAATCTCGCGTCGAAGCGATGCGATGCGTGAAGCGATCAAGATCGCGTCGGTCGGATGGGTGCGACTGAGTTCGAACAGAATGGGATTGGGGCTGACGACGATGACGTGATAGAGCCCACAGAGTTGTAAGAGAATTTCTACATCGTCTTCGCAGAGCGAACTGACGATGACCAGCTGAGAGCCTGCCGGGAAAAGCTTGGTTGGGATGTTTTCCAAATCTTCGAAGATCGTCTTATTACTGAGCTCCGCACGCGCCAACGACTGCAATAATTTCTCGCGTTGCAATCGGCAAAAACCAGGAAACGTCCAATCGATATAGTCTCCATACACCAATAACCCGAGGCGATTGCCTCTTGAAATAAAAAAGTCTGCCAGCGCGGAGGCCGCGCCGACCGCCTGCTCGAAGAGCGAATCTCCTCCGACAGAGACCTCGGTGCGCTCACGACAATCGAGCACAATCCCGATATCCGCGACTCGTTCTTGCTCAAATTCGTTGGTGATTGGTTGATCGTAATGAGCCGTTGCTTTCCAGTTCAGATGGCGTAAAGCGTCACCGGGGTAATATTCACGGATGCCGAAAAACTCGATCCCTGGCCCGCCGAGCTTCGTCCGTACACTGCCCGAGTAAACGCGCGTTCGTCGAGGGCGAATCTCGACCTCATAGAGCTTGGGGAAATTCGGCAAGACGAAGAGATGTCCCTGGCACGAGACCTTCGTAAAGCGACGCCGTAACCCCAAGTGGTCTCCTGCTGTGATCGAGAGCTGATTCCATTGGGCAAAGCCACGCCGGCCACGGACGGTGTACTCGATCTGAGCCGTCTCGCCGCTCTTTAAAGTAGTGATCAAACGAGGTTCCCCTGCGACTCGCTCGAGATATGAGGGAATCGAATCGATGATTTCAATCTCTTCTACAGAAGAACCTTCGTTGGTGATCTCGATGTGCACCGTGACTTCTTCGCCGCTTTGCGCGCGAGAAGTGCTGAGCGTACGGGTTGCCTTTAGTATTGGGACTAAAGAGCCGCCGAGATAAAAGCTGGAGAACAAAAAGACGAGAAAAGGAATAGCCAACGCCAAGAGAGCACCGCGCTGCGTCGCGAGTCCCAAGAGAATGAATGAGCAAGCGATCGTCCCCCAAAAGGCCCAGCGGACTCGTCCGATCATACTCAATCCACTCGCGGGACAGCGATTCTGTCGAGAATCTCACCGATCACGTGGTTGACCGAGACTTTTTTCATCCACATTTCGGGTTGCAAAATAAGCCGATGAATCAAGACCGGGCCGACGACCCATTTGACGTCATCGGGAATGATGAAGTCTCGGCCCTCAAGCGTCGCACGAGCGCGAGCGAGTTTTAAGAGCGCCAAGGAGCCGCGCGGGCTCGCTCCCACGGCCACGCGTGTATCGTGCCGGGTCTCATGCACCACAGCCACAATATATTTTTCCAAGTCTGGGTCAACGAAGATTTGCTCCAGCGATTGGCGCATCTCGAGTAGTTCTGTCTCGTTGGTCATAGCCTTTAACGCAATCTCGTCATGGCCGCGTTCGCGACGGCGTTTCAGAATCTCTTGCTCTTGGTCGGGCGTCGGATATCCCAGCGAGAGCCGAACCAAGAAGCGATCGAGCTGTGCTTCGGGCAACGGAAACGTTCCTTCGAACTCGATCGGGTTTTGCGTGGCCATCACGATGAACGGTTGGGGTAAGGGCATCGTCTCTCCGTCGAGCGTCACTTGGGTTTCTTGCATTCCTTCTAATAACGCTGCTTGTGTTTTGGGGGAGGCGCGATTGATCTCATCGGCGAGAACGATGTTGGCGAAGATCGGCCCGCGACGCAGCTGAAAATGACCCTCGTTGCGATTGTAGATATACGTACCCGTGATGTCGCCGGGCAGAAGATCGGGCGTGAATTGAATGCGCTTAAAGTCGAGTCCCAGCACCGTCGCAAAACTCCGGGCAGTGAGTGTCTTGGCCAAGCCGGGAAAGTCTTCGAACAAGACGTGTCCGCCGGCCAAGATCGACATCATCACGAGCTCGAGCACTTTTCGTTTGCCGACGATCGCTTTTTCCACTTCATCGAGAATTTGTTGAGTCTTTTGCGCCACGTTAGTCAGTTGCACGCATGCCTCCTTGCCCAACATATTGTTCTAGATGAGCGACAATTTTTTCCAGTTGGGCACGAGGCTCAGAACGGTTCGCCGCCAAAGCCTCTCGATTAAAAAATCGACTCAGCCAACTCTTAAAACCGGGCTGTAGATCGAGCGTCAATAAATTCTTAATCTCAGCGTTGTCGGTCCATACGCCGGAGTTAAATCGCCGGCGTGCTTCGAAGGCATCGACTTGTTCGTGCATCATAATCAGCGCGATGGCCACTTCGCTGAGTTCTCGGTTCAAGCTCCAGCGAAAGAGATTGCCACGAGAAGCAAGCTCGATTTTTTCGGCCAAATCTCGCAAAGGCTGCTTGGAGAGAATCATCTCTCGGTTTTCGAAGATCACTTTTTGTTTGAACAGATCCAAGAGCGCTATCGCGAGCGCCAGCGTCGCGATTACCATGAAGATCATCCAAATAAGAAGTCCTGGTAAGCTGCTAAAATATATTTGCAAATAGAGCCACTGCCCACGAATCGGCTTAATAATCTGGTCGCGAATCCAATCCCCAAAGAAAAAAGTCAACACCAGTGCTAAACTGAGCAATCCCGTGATGACCCACCAAACCCGATACTTCCGAAGAATAACTCTCACGCAACTCCCTCCAAAGGCACCATAAAGGTCGTTAGTGTTCTAGGCTGTTCTATACTCTCTTGAGATTGCTTCCAAGCAAGCGATGGCTTCGCGTTCTTCGGTCTCGTTCGCTTCGTGGCGGCCGTAGCGTACCCATTCAAAGAGCCGGGTCAGCTGATGAACGTGATCATCGCGAACTCCCAAAGTGTTCAAATGTTGCTCGAACTCGCGCGCCGTCATGGCTTGCCTGATAGTTACTTTCTTTTGCTTACTCAACAAGAGACTCATATCACGATAGCAACGCAAGACGATATTGCGTAGCTCGCCCCCCGCACGCAAGTCGTGAGCTGCTCGTTCTGTTAAACCTGCCAAGTCTTCCAGAAAATCCCCGCGACGCCGTGCCCAGTAACGCCGCATGAGAAAAATTCCCAAGGCAATAAAGCTTAATGCTATGACGATGACGAAAAATATTAGCCACGGCGGGATATGCGCCTGGTTGGCGTTGTGGAGCAACTCTTGAGGATCGACCAGGGGTTGGTCGGAAGTCGCTGTCCCTGGGGTGTTGTCAGAGCTGTTCATTTGTCGGAAGCGCGCGATGAGAAAGTAAATCGCTGCAACCCAGACCGCTGTCGAAAGGGCGCGCTGGAGCACTTGTCGAAAATTCTGCGGCCATAGCAGCGTCGCCAAAATGGACACTATCAGGAGGCCCCACATCACTAAGATAAAAATCTCTTTGGCAGGATCGGAGGATTGCGAATCGGGAGCTTGAAGAGGACTGACCGGGGGGTTGGGGATGCTCTGCCCCGACGGCCTCTTCAACGAAAAACCCTTCTGGAATTCAAGCTGAGAAAACCCTGCCGCGAGCGCCACCAGCATTCCGATTGCGACCAGCGGCACCCAGAGTCGCCAGTTTCTCAGTTGACCCATACCCCTCCTTGTTGAGCTCAGTTCGACTCATTCTAACACACGTCAAAGCGTCTCTGACGAAATGTTCGATCTCATTTCTTGGTCGTCGTGGCTTGGGCTTCTGCAGATGCTTTTATACCCAAACCAAGCTCTTTAAGCTGGCGATCACCCGCTTCGACCGGCGCTCCGGTCAAAGGACAGTAGGCCGTGTTCGTCTTGGGAAAGCTGATCACATCGCGAATCGACTCGGACCCACCCATGAGCATCACCAGTCGATCCAAGCCCAGCGCGATGCCGCCGTGAGGAGGCGCACCGTACTCAAGACAACGCAAGAAGAAACCGAATTTGGCTTCTGTCTCTTCGTTTGTTAACCCCAACAGATCGAATATCTTTTGTTGCAGATCGCGCCGATGAATACGGATACTGCCGCCGCCGACTTCAAATCCATTGAGCACTAAATCATAGGCGCTCGCCCGAACTCTAAGCGGTTCTTTCTCTAACAGTGATAAATCTTCAGACTTGGGCATCGTGAAGGGATGATGCTCGCTCTGCAAACGCTTTGCTTCACTATCCCACTGAAACAGCGGAAAATCGACGACCCATAAAAATTTCCAGGCGTTTTTGTCAATCAGATTCTCGCGCTTGCCCAGTTCTAGGCGCAGTTGGCCGAGTACCGTGTTGGCCATCGCCCTCTCGCCCGCAATGGCTAAGACCAAATCGCCCGGCTTGGCTTGAGCCGTCCTTTGAATCTTCTGGACAATCTCGGGAGTCAGATACTTGGCCGCCGGGGAGTCAATACCATTCTCGCTAAATTTGATCCAGAGCAAACCCTTGGCTCCCCAGGATTGCGCTAATTTTTCTAACTCCGTGATTTGACTGCGCGAGTACTTGGCACAACCCGGCGCATTAAGAGCCTTCACGACACCGCCCGCTTTGAGAGTCTCGGAGAAAATTTTGAACTCGGCTCCCTGCACAGCCACGGAGAGATCGATCATTTCTAAACCGAAGCGCAGGTCGGGCTTGTCCGAGCCATAGCGATCTTGTGCATCGGCGTAACTCATACGCATGAACGGCGTCAGAATTTCTACTCGGAGATTTTTTTTGAACGTATGTTTTAAGAGTTCTTCGATGAGGCTGAGCACCGGATTCTCATCAAAAACGAAGCTCATTTCTAGATCTAATTGAGTAAATTCCGGCTGACGATCTGCCCGTAGGTCTTCATCGCGAAAACACCGTGCCATCTGGAAATATTTCTCGACCCCCGAGACCATGAGCATCTGCTTAAAGAGTTGCGGCGATTGCGGCAGCGCGAAAAATTTCCCGGGAAAAGTACGGCTCGGCACCAAATAATCGCGCGCACCTTCGGGTGTCGATTTTGTAAGCATCGGCGTCTCGACTTCCCAGAAGCCGCGTTCATCGAGAAAAGTTCGCATCTCCCAGATGACGCGATGGCGCAGCTCCAGCAACCGCTGCATCGCCGGGCGACGTAGGTCCAAATAGCGATACTCTAAGCGTACTAATTCTTGAGCGGTCTCCGACTCATCTTCGAGCGAGAACGGAGGAGTTTTGGAGCGATTCAGAATCTCTATCTGCGCAACCCGCACTTCGACCTGACCTGTGGGAAGCTTGGGATTGATGTCTTTGGTGGCGCGGGCGACGACTTGGCCTTTGACCCAGATGCAGTCTTCGCGATTGAGGTGGCGAGCTTCTTCATGCACCGAAGCAAGTTCGGGATTGAAGAGCAACTGCACAAGGCCCGACCGATCGCGCATATCGATGAACGTCAACCCACCCATGTCGCGCGAGCGATGCACCCATCCCATCAAACTCACATCTTTGCCTACCGCTGACAGCGATAATTCTCCACAGTGCGCCGTTCGTTGCATGCCGCAGCCTCCTTGGCCATCTTATAGACTCAAAATATCAGACGCGTCTAACTATTGCAAAGAAAAAAGAACTACTGAACAGACAGCTTGATTCGTCTTCGCTTGCTCCGTATTCTGGGAAGACTCAGTTGGGAGGAATCGTGAAACGTTTCTTACTCATCGCATTCGTTCTAATCATTCTCATCGGTACTGGGCTCTTTTGGCTCGCCAATGAACTGAGCCCGAAATCGGACGCTCCGCTCGATGCTTCGCTCGAATCCGTAAATATTCTCCCCCCGCAAGAGAAGAGATCACCCGCGCCGCTGGGGCAATCAACTCCTGCACCGAGCAGCGCCAACCAAACGAGCCCAACAATCAATCCATCGATGAAAGTGGGCTCGATTCCAAAACCAGATCGCCCGACAATTTTTCAAGAACAAATGCTCGAACGCGGCATGCTCGGCGTGGAAGCCGGCGCTAAGCGCTTTGCCGAAGAAGCTTATATTCTCCGCCAGCACGCCGACGGGAGCTTTGAGCTGGTCTCTCAGGGCAAGATCAAGTTCAAATTCTTGTTGATCGATAGCGAGTGGCGCTACACCCAAGCGATTCGTTGGGAGTCAGATTGGCGACCCCTCTCCTTTGCGCTCGATATGAAGGGTCCCTTAGGTTTCGGAAATCGCCAAGTACAGGCGCAAATCGATAAGTCTGGCGCTCACATTCACTCGGACGGGAAAGACTCAGAGCGCCCCGTTCCCGACCAGCCTTTCTTTCTTTTAGCATTTTTTAGTTCTTTCACCGCATTGCCTCAATGGGTTGCCAAAGAGAAGAGCGATAGTTTTTCTCTTCCCGTTTTGGGGCTGGGAATGCGCCCCACGCAAGAGGCCAAGAATCGTAGCTCAGCCCCTTCTCCGACCACTCAAATTGCTTTCAAGAAAATCGGTTCCGTGGAGATTCAGGACAAGAAGGACCCAACCAAGAAGATGACCGTCCAGCGTTATGATTTGGCGAGCGAGAATTTTAACTCTGTGCTCTTTGTCGACGGGGCTCATTTCATAGGCTTGTTGAGTGAGCCTCCCGACAAGTCTGCCGACAAGCGCTTCTTCGTCTACCGCGAAGATCTCTTCCCAGAGGGATTTACGCTTGCAGGACAAGCTCGGTAGTTTCAGAGTGCACTTGCTGCGCCTTAAAACAGGGCAAGACAAGCCTTATACTGTTTTGCCTTCTGAATGTCCGTATGCTGATGTTACCAGATCAGCATTTTCCGCCCATCTATCATGACATGATCAATGCAAAACAGTATTATCCCTACAAACAGTGTGAGTTATGAGTTTTGTTAGATCTTCTTAGCCTTGGCGTAAGGGAATTTTGCGAAGGCCCAAATCGAGCAAGAAGAGCGCCAGCGCGAGCAGCAAGACTTCGACCCATATCTCTCGATAAGCGACGACAGCCGAGATTCCGACGTGCGGCTGGAACTTGGGCGTCTCTAAGTAGACGCCGCCTGTCTGAGCGGCGATCTTGCTCAACGTCTCTTGATCTGTGCCAATCCTGCGTAGCTCCTCCGGGTAAGGCAGCGTCACTGTCTTTTCTCGCTCGCCCACGACCTCTTGCCCGCTACGCGCGGAAATTTTCAATACATGGCTGCCGGGCGATAAATTCTCCACAACCCCCCGCCAGCGACCGGGCGCAATCTGCTTGAGCGCGATCGGCTGGGAGTCTCCTTCGCTAGAGGAGAGAGAGCCGGCAACTTCTAAACCCTGCTCCCATCGATGATTCTTTTGCACGTCGGCCGTGATCTCCAGATGACCGTTCTCGATACGCGTGTACACGCCGAGTTGGCCGTCCTCATTACTGGTCCGGTAGATGCGCGCCATGACCTGCCCCAAGACCTTGGACAGGCTGGGCCATTTTAGCCATTGTGCAGACCCCGCGCCCTCGAGGTCTGTATTCAAGACAGCCACTTGGCCTAGCCCGTATCTCCACGAGCTGAGCAACGGATCTCCCGTACTCTGCACGCGCAGCCAGGATTCGGCTGTGGGCTTCTCGTAAGTGAGTGCATAGCCCTCGACCGCGGGCAGACCGGCCAATTCTTTGTCTCTGACTAACTGACTCGCGGGGCTCGCTTGAACAGCGTTCACTCCCGGAATCCAGCGGAGGCGGGAGATACGCCGAATTTCTCTCAGTGAAATCGCGGGCAACTCGCTCGCATCGCGCACCTCGTAGAGCTTGCCGTGGCCGGCATCGGCGAGTTTCTGCAATAATTCTAGATCGGGCTCCGTGTCGATCGCGACGGTCGAGAGCGTGATCGAGCTCTTCTCGAGTCGTCCCAAGAAAGCCTCAAACGGCCTGTCTTTATCAGATTTTCCGTCGGTGAAGAGCATGATGTGCTTGATGTGCGAGCGCGTCTTGTCGAGCTCGGCAAACGCAGACTCTAGGGCGCTGTAAAAATCTGTGCCGCCGCCGGCGCGCAGACCGTTGATTTTTCGATAATAATACTCTTTGTCGTCGATTTCCTTGAGCGGCACGATCCAGTCCATCTCGGTATCGAAGGCGACGACTCCAGCATAGTCCCGCAAATCGAGTATCTCGATGCCCTTGGTCGCAGCCAGCTTGAGCAGATTGATCTTAGAATCGCTGCCGGCGCGCTCGCTCATGCTGCTCGAACGATCGAGCACCAGCACGAGCGCCACCCCGGGGATTTGGCTCGGTTCGGGGGTTTCATAAGTGACGGGCAGTAACTCCTCGATCGAACGATCTTCGAACTCTTTCAGAGCGCGCTGTCCCTGCAGCAAAAATAACCCACCTCCCAAGTCTCGCAGATAGTTTCGCAAAGCATCGAGCTGACTCGCTTGTAAATTCCTGAGCGGCACGTCGTTCAAGATCACCGCTCGGTAAGAAGCCAAAGCCGCCAGAGACAGCCCAAAGTTTTCTAAGGCACGTTCTTCGACGCGGTAGCCGGCTTCGCTCAGAAGTCGCCGCGCGGGAAGGTTTGCCTCGGAACTTGATCCGACCAACAAGACTTCGGCCCCGCCGACAGCGCGCACGACGGCGTCGAGCTTATTGTTATCTGCGATTTGGTCGTGCGTGGGCTTGAGCACGATTTGGTATTGATGCGAGCCCGACTCCTCGAGCTTGTCGGGCAGATCAAACGTCGTCACGCCGCGCTCCAGCTTGACTGTCTCGTCCAAGATGGGTTTGTGGTCACGATAGAGCAGAAGCTGCCCGGAGCCCTTTTGCGTCGCTCCGACCTTTATCAGTATTTGAAAGGGAAGGTTGAGTGCAACTTCTTCGGGCAGGCTCAATTGGTCAACCCAGAACTCCGGCTTCTCCGATAATCCTACGGGGATTGTGTGTATGGTTACGCCTTGGGCTCGTGCTTGCGCGAGCGCGCTGTCGAGGTCTCCCTGGCTTGCACGACCGTCGGTCATGAGCACGATCTCTTTCGTCCCGTCCTTGGGGAAAGTCTGGAGCGCCAGACGAATCGCCGCGGCAATATCCGTCCCGTTCGCCGGTGGGCTTGTAAGGAACTGAAGTTTAGGGAGCTTGGGCTTAGGGGCAAAATTGCTCTCAATGTAGGGTTTCTCCCCAAACGTAATAACGCTATAGCTCGTTCGCTCGTCCGCCGGTGCCGAGGCTTTGATGAAATCGATCAGAGTCTGTGGGTCTTGACTGGCTCCCGTGCTCTCCGAAAGATCGACCGCGAAGACGACATAGTGTTTGGAGATAAATGTTGCGATCTTAGGCCCCGTCAGAGCGAGAATCACGAGCGCAAGGACCCCTACACGAACCAACGCCGAAAGTCGGTCCGGGAACTCTTTGTGGGCCAATTCCTGGCGGCGTCGATAAACCAACCACAAGAGTATTGGCACGATTAACAGAAGCCAGGGATAATCAAACGCGATCGTCACGCGGGTCCTCCTGCGGTGGGCCTAAAGAGAGATCGGTCATAGACGAAAAGCTCCCAGCACAAAGCGAAGAGCGCAAATATCAGTAAATACTTCCACAAAGGCAGCTGAGCTTGCACTTGGGTCTCACTCTCTTGACTCTTTACCAGAGGCTCTTGAACGGCTTCTGCACCGGGCTCAGATTCGCTGGCGGCGAGGTTGACCGCCCAGTAGCGCACTTCTTGGTTCGAGTGCACGCGATAGAAACCGGGATTGTCCATTTCCACTAAGCTCTGGCTTTCCCCCACGGTCAGCAACCCACCGTTGGGGCCATAGATTTCTAAGCCTTCATGAGCCAAGCCTGCCAACGAAAAGGCTTGCCCGACTTGTCTTGGGACCGGAGGCTCTAACTGAGGGAAAAGCCATCCCAAGGCGTTTTTCATCAAAATAGGAAAATCGACCGTGAGCACCAAATTAGACTCTTGCAAGCTGAACCCGAACCCGACCAACCTTAGTTGAGGCATTTCCAAGGCGTAAACCGCGGGATTGTCTCCCGAGGCGAGGATCACTTTCCCCTCTTTGGGCAAGATGGAACGGAGTACCTTGGCAATGCGTATATGGTTGGGTTCGATCAAACGCAAGAGCGGATGGTCACTCTGGAAGACGCTCAGCTTCTGCGCTGGCTCTGCTGTTTGGGCCTCAATCAATTGGTCGACGCTGCTATTGAAGATCAACCAACGACCTTGAGAAACCAGCGGGAGCTTGGCGTTATTGGCAATGATCAAATCCGCTCCAGAAGTATCGTCTCCGGCAGAAAGCTTCTCTTTGCGGGCAATGCGTATGCGGGCATTGGCCAAAAGCGCTCGTTCCAAGAACGTATTGGCTTCGCCCACCCAGAGGACGTTGAGTGCGGTGCGTTCGGCGAGGGCAAAAAATCGTTGATTATCGTACGGGAAGGCGTCTTGTCCGTTGAGCAAATTGACTTGCGCCATGAATCGAGTTTTCGAAAAATCCGAATACTCAAAGCTGTGGACGGTGTTCTTATTCGGTCCTATCGTCAGCATCACGCTATGAATGATCTGATCGTCGGCTTGCACTTGCAATTGGAGATTCGCGGGAGCCTCTGAATAATTTGTGATTTCCGTCCAGACCGAGTAACCCAAATTGCGATTGGGCTCCAGTCGCACTCCAAAGCCCGTCACCGCGATATTCTGCACGGGCTTGCCCAGGGCGACCAATCGCGCGGGCAATCCTTTCCAAACAGGGTTCGACGGAATGCGATCGGTGAAGAAGGCGATCTCGCGATATTCTTTTAAATCGCCTTGGCTACGCAAAATCTCGATGAGGTCGCGGGCGTTGGCATCGCTCTCGAGCGTGGGCTTCGAATTCTTTAGTTTCTCCAACGCATCGTCGATGTTCTCCGTCAACGGAACCAAGAGCCGGCTCTCGTTTTGCGCCTGCAAGATCGTCAGTTGTGATGGGCGAGCATTTTTTATGTAACGCTCTGCTTGCGAGAGGGCTTCGCTGTAGCGCGTCTCGCTCCCGTAGCGCGTCTGCATGCTGGCGCTGCCATCGACGATCACCGCGATTTTTCCTCCCCCTAGAGCTGCTGAGGTAACGACGGGACGAGCCAAACTGAGCACAATCAACGCGAGCGCCAAGAGTTGTATCAATAAGAGTCCGAGCTTTGCCCAGAGCAGCGAAAGCGCGCTGCGCGGACGCTCGGAGGACGCGCGCCATAAGAAGAGCGCCGAGACGGTTTGTGACTGTGCGCGACGCCTCAAAAAATACAAAAAGATCACGAGCCCAGCGAGCCCTAAGAGTCCGAGCATCGGGAGCGAGAGAAGGGTCATCGGAAGAGCACCCCGCGCAAATTTTGAAAGATCAGTTGCTCCAAGGGCGTGGCCGTCGAGATCAAGGCGTGTTCGATGCGATGCGACTGACAGAACTCTTTTAGATTTACAACATATCTGCGTACCTCTTCTTTGTAGGCTCGCACGGCGCTGCTGCTCACTTGAAGCCCGCGTTCGTTCGTGAGTTCGCTATCGAGCAAGCGTGACTCACCCGCAATTTTGGGGTCTACGTCTTCCGCCGAAAGCACTTGCAAGACTGCGACTTCATGGCCCTTGTAGAGCAAATGAGCCAGCCCTTCGCGATAGCCCGCTTCGCTCAACATATCGCTCACCAAGAGCACCAGCCCGTTCTCGAGGCGCAGTTTGGCGAACGATTCGAGCGCTCCGTTGATCGAGGTCTCTCCCCCTGGAGTCGTTTGGCGTAAAAAATTGAACGCCGCGTGGAGCTGGGCACTGCCCCCTCTCGGAGCGACTCCCGCAGCAAGGTTGCGCGCGAAGGGAAAAATTCCGACACGGTTTAGGTCTTTGATTCCCAGATAACAAAGCGCAGCCGCTAAACGCGTCGCATACTGCAATTTAGGGGGTTGCCCCAAACTCATCGAGTGGCTTGTGTCGAGCACGACATAGATGGGAATATCTTCTTCTCGGGAAAAAACTTTGACGAAAAGTTTATCGAGCCGTCCGTACAGATTCCAATCGACATAGCGAAAGTCGTCTCCCGGATGATACTCGCGATACTCGGCGAATTCTAAGCTCACTCCCGCTCGCGGCGAACTCCATCCGCCCAATTGGCCAAAAAAATGCCGCCGGGTGATGAATTTTAGGTTGGCCAGCTTTTTTAGAAAAGCCTCGTCGAGCAAGAGCGAGCTCATCTAGCTCTCCCGCACTTCACTGACCACTTGATGGAGAATTGCCTCACTCGTGATTCCTTCGGCCTCGCCCTTGAAGTTGCGAATGAGGCGATGGCGCAGGCTGGGGTAGAAGACGGCTTGAATGTCGGCGATGCGCACGTTCACTTCTCCCGCCAAGAAGGCGTGCGCCTTCGCGCCGCGAATCAAGCTGAGCGCTGCCCGAGGGCTCGCGCCGTACTCGACGTATTGTTTTACTAAGGGCGGTGCGCCCTCGAGTTGCGGCTGTGTCGCGCTCACGAGATGAGCCGCGTATTTTCTTAACGGTGAAGCCACGGGAATCGTTGCGACCATCTGCTGGGCTTCCAAAACTTCTTCTCGGCTCAAAACCCGTCTGATCTCTAGGTTTTTTTCTCCTGCTCCATGGCGAGCGAGAATTTCTTCAATCTCAGAAAGCTTGGGATAGTGCAATTGAATCTTAAAGAAGAAGCGATCGACTTGCGCCTCTGGCAGGGGGTAGGTGCCCTCCATCTCGATCGGGTTCTGCGTCGCCAGGACCATAAAGGGCTCTTCGAGCGTATGGGTTTTATTCCCGACCGTGACGCTGCGTTCTTGCATCGCTTCGAGCAACGCTGATTGCGTCTTGGGCGTGGCACGGTTGATCTCGTCCGCCAGCACGAGATGACCGAAGATCGGCCCTTTGGCAAACTCAAAGAATCGCCGTCCCGACTCGTCTTCGTTCAGCAGGCGCGTGCCCATAATATCCGCTGGCATCAAATCCGGCGTGAATTGAATGCGCGAAAACTGCAATCCCAAGGCTTGTCCGAGCGTCCGCACCAGGAGGGTCTTGCCCAGCCCCGGCACACCCTCCAATAAGACGTGCCCTTCACACAGCAAACCGATCAGCACGTCACGAATGACTTCATCATGGCCGACGATCACGCGCTGAATCTCGTTAAACAGATCTTTGAATTTGGACTGCGTCTGCGACAGTTTCTTCTCTGTGACCACGAAAAGCCTCCGATTCTATGCTCTAATTTTCTTATTTCTTATCAGACGGCTGCGATGTCGTACCCTGAGACAAGCTCAGGAAATAGTTGAGGATCTCATCGCGCATCTCCGGCGGCACGCCGAGCAAGTCGAGCGCTGTGTCCACTTTCGAGTAATTCACGCTCAAAACTGGCCGTTGGCCTTGGCCCGGGTTGACGTTATCGAGCGGAGTCCCTTGCGTCAAAAAACTCATCAAAATTTCTGGGTTTGGGAGGTCTTTGCCTGAGACGTCCATCAAGTTGGGCGTGTCGAGCGGCAGATTGAAGGGCAGTTCTGAAAACGACTTGTCACCCGCACCCTTGCCGGCCTGGTTGCCTCCCGCTTTTTTGCCATTGCCGGCTTCTGTGCCTTTGCTCTCTCTGTCTCCTCCTTCTTCGCCAAGAGCGGGATCATGGCCGGCCTGTCCTTGTCCCGGCCTCGGGAAATTTGTCCCATTGGATAAGTTCGCATCGTCGTTGTTCTCTTTGCCATTGCCGGCCTTTTTTTCAGGAGATTTATTCCCTTGCTGGCCCTTGCCCGCTTCGTTCGAGGCGCGTGGCGAGTCCGGCGAAGACTGCTCGTCTCCATTCTGCTGGCTGGCATCCTGTCGCTCTTGAAGATGCTGAATCGCTTTTTCCAAAGCTTGTTTCGCGCTCTCCTTATCCGGGGCGTTCTCTGCCTCTTTTAAGAGGTCGTTCAAGGCCGAGTCGTTGGACTTCTCTCGCTCTTTGCGTATAGCATCTCTTAATTTGTCGAGATTGGGATTATCTTTCTTCAATTGGTCATCGATATTCTCGAGATTCTTCTTCAGCTGAGCTTGTTGTGAAGACGGCTGATTCGTCGGCGAGCCGCGAATAGGCTGCTCTTCCCCGCCCCGGCGACCGTTGGGGCTGGTCATGGAGTTCCCTTGAGTTTGTTTGCTCGCTGAATTTTGATTCGAGGATTTTCCCGAGGCAGAGTTGCGGTTGGGACCCGCCGCGCCGCCCCCGGTCTTGCCGCCCGTGCTTTCTTGGAGTTGCTTTTCGGCTTCTTGCAACTGGCGCTTCAATTGATCGATCTCATTCTTTCGCGCTTGCGCTTCTTCGGGACTGCTGGGTGTTCTGGAGAGTTGGTCGATCCGCTCGCCGAGTTGCTTGATCTGAGCAGCAATAGCCTCTGCAGATGCCGGCGTCGTTGAGGGCAAAGTCGCTACTTTAGGCTCCTCGAGGTTACGAAACTCTATGCCCTTGGCTTGCTCTTCTTGTTGTTTTTTGAGCGCTTGCACGGTTCCCGGGATTTGAATGGGGCTCATATCGCTCAGCAAAAAAACTATGGTCACAGAACTGGCGAGGAGCGCGCCGACGCCGATCCATCGCTGCTTGTCGCGCGGTGAGAACGTAAAAACTCGGTTCGACTCGATTCTTAAGCGTTCGACCCGCGCCTCGAGCATCGGCAAGAACTCCGAATGCGCTCGTTCTTCTCTCAGTTCGTGCAGGGTCGTCAGCTTTTCTCCTAGTCCGAGCGTACGATCGGTCTGATAAAGCGACTGGCGAATATCAATCGCCCGGTTCCGCCCATAAAGAATACCCGCCAGCGCTGCTCCTAGATTCGCGATGACTAGGAGAATCCAATCGGTCTGCGGCACAAACCCAAACGACGAGAGCAGGAGATAACCCAGAGTGAGCCCCGTAGAGATCGTTAACGCCCAGCTGCACGCTCTGAGACTGTTCAGCCAGCGGCGCCGTTTTTGCGTGGACTCTACGATCTGCTCGAATCGGCTCTTCATACCAAAACCTCCTCCAAGGATGAGATCTGACGACGGGTCAGCCAAAAGAGCACACTCAGGAGCAAAGCAAAACCGAGATAGCTCTGCAAGAAGAACCAAACGCTGTCGCTGCTATTGAGCACGGCATCCCCGAAGATCGCGAAGAGCGTGATGAACGGGTTGAGCGGCTGCAACCAGATGGCCGTGAGTAAGTCGAACGCGATGAAGACAGCGTACTTGATATTGAACTGAGAAATCTCGCTATGGGTGCGTAGCCCGATCAACATGCCGAAGAGCCCCGCCGTCAACCCATAGAGAAAGAGATGAACCCCGCCCCAGAGCAGACGGCTGCTCGGCAAATGATACGCCCCTTGATAGACAATCCATTCGGGCAACATCAAGAGAGCCAGAAAGCCGATCTGGGCGAGCAAATGACGGTAATACGAGGACCAGGTCTTGCCGAATTGATTAGCCCATTCTAGCTCCAGCTGGCCAAAGTTCATCGAGAGAATCCCGAAAAAGAGAATCGCCACAAACGGAAAGAGCAGGGTCAGTCCTCCCTCGGCTCCTCCCACCCTCTCGATTGCACCCGTGTCGGGAATCGAAGCAACAATGGCCAATCCCAAAAAAATCACAAAACTCAAGTAAGACGACCACGTTGCGGAGTTGATGAGATAACCGCGCTCACTTTGCCACATGAGTTCCCTCGCTCTCGCCGATCACAAAGAGCTTCAGCGCAATTCGGTTTTCGTCCGGCCGCCGAGAGAATTGCGCACTCTCTCCCCACGCCAGCCAGAATGCTCCGGTCTCTAGGGGCCGCACACGCGTCAAGAGTGCTCGCTTGATCTTCCCCGGAGGTCCGCCCGTCCCATCATCCCAAGAATTCCATTGGCTGAGTAACTCTCGGCCCGGGGTGAGCGTAAATTGCTTGACCTCGCCGGCCGCGATGGCATCGATCTGATACCCTTGTCCGTCGACGACCACGAGGCTGGGACCTAGGCTCGCGTGCTCTCCATTATATACCGAAACCTGCAGGGGTCTGACAGATCGGGCCACGGTGAGGCGCAGATCGGTCGGTTTCACCTGCTCTAAGACAAAGTGTTCTTGCTTCTGGCTGAGCAGGTTGAGAGAGATTTTTAAGTTCTCGTCGGTCTGTTCCATCGTCAGATCGCTGGGATGCTGATAAGCCCCTTCCGGGGGCACTTGGCGCAAAAAACTCCCCGGCACCTCTAGCTCTAAAGAGGTCGTACGTTGCGTATGCAGGCTGTACCAGGTCTGCACCGTCGAGCGCCCTTCGTCTGCGAAACTTCGCTCCACACTCAGCTCCAGCCCTTCGAGCGTGTTGGAGTAGATCGGCTGATTGACATAACCCCACAAGCCTCCGCTCGCTCCCAAGAGGACGACGATGATGCTCGCCAAATAAACTCGCCCGGACGAAGCGCGCATCATCGCCAGAGACAGCAGCGAAAAGCAGAGAATAGTCATGGCGAGAGCGAGCGTGATAACCTCTCTCGACGGATGCTCGATCTGTACCTCCGTCAAGAGATTTCTCCCGGAGCTGATCGTGAGACTGTTATCCGATTTAGCATTTTTCGGGGCTTGCGGTTTTTCGGGAAGTGCGACGCCCGGCACGCGCAACGGGTCGACTCCGTAAAAGACCACTTTCCCCAGGCCATAGGTCCTTTGCGAAACCACCATTGTTCCATCGTCCAACTGCTGAAGCATCTTGTATCGGGGCTTTTCCCCCTTCAATTTCCCAGCAATAAACGAAGTCTCCCGGTCGCCGACCTTGCGCAGCTCGAGGTGAGTAGAGGTGAGCGGCAGGAGTTCTTCGAGCCAATCGGATCGCTGCACCTGCCAGTTAGGCCCGCCCAAGATCACCAGCTCGCCACCCCAGATCAACCAGTCTCGTAAGGCTTCACGCTGAGGTTTGGAGAGTAAGTTCGTGTCGAGCGAGCCCAAATAGATGCGACTCACGGCATCATATCCGATCCACTGGGTGGGAAGCGTCTCATAGCGAACGGGCTCGAGCGCCTGGCCGTCCGGCAGTTGCCTGGGAAGGGGGGGATCGCTCACTCCGAGCAGAAGCTTTTCTGTGGCAAACGTCTCGCGCACATCGACTGATTTCTCTGCCAACGTTTCTTTTCCCGATTGCAGACGTATTTCTAAAGGATAAATATACCCATGAATGTGGATATAGAACTCGAACGTTTTTTTGGTATCGGATTCAAGTTCCAACCGATAGATCGTCTTTTGCGTGAACTCACCCGCCTGCAAAGGGGTTTTCACGGTTTGCCTGAGCTCCAACTGGCCGGAGATCGGCGGCCCGTTGTTTGCCAGAGTGATTCGTACAGGCGTGAGACGTTCGGGCAAAAAATGGCCATTGAAGCCGAACGCGACGCTCAAAGTCACATCGGCGCGAGCCGTCCACGAAAAGAGAGAGAGCAACGCGAACATAGCCAGCCCTATGCAACTGATACGGAGCCAGGAGGTTCCCGAAAAATCTCTCATTATACTCTCCTGAATGCTACACTAACTCTTAATCCCAACTCTGTCAAGGTCTATCGTTCGCGCGTTCGAATCCTTCTGAGTAAATCGTTCTACTTTACAGGATGGCGCTAATTTTCTGACAAGGGCGAAACTATTAGCAAAGCCCCGAAATAAAAAGTTGCTCTCCCCAAACTGCTGAGTATAATAGTGCGATCTTTAGGAAGATTGGGTTACCGATGAAATTCTTTTCCATCTTGCTCGCGACGGTCTTTGTCTCACTCGGAGTTGTCTCGGTCGCTGCCCAATCGGCCCCGTCTCAGACGTGGCTCCTCCTCGTGCACGGCATCTGGCCGGGCTCCGGATGGGATTGGCAGAAGACGGCTTACTGGCTCAAGCAAGCTGAGCCCAATTCAAAAATTCTCGTCCCGACTCTCGATGGCCGCGCGGGGCTCTACAAATGGGCCGATAATCTCACGCACTACGTCCAATCTCAAAGTCTGCTAGACCCACCCAGCCAGATCAACATCCTCGCTCATAGCTTCGGCGCATCCGCCACACTCTTCTTGCTGCGTACAGCGTATGAGCTCGAGCGTGGCGACCTCCCGGCACTCCTCGAAAAGCTCGATTGCTCCGGGTATTGGGGCAATGCTCTTTTCGCCTGCAAAGAGATGCGCGACGGTTGGAAGCGCCTTCTGACGAGCGAAACAGAAAGAGCCCGTTGGATCGCGATGGCCCAAAAGATTCAGTCTGTGACGCTCTATCACCCTGCACTCCAAGGGGCTTGCGGGGCCTGCGCCGACGTCTTGGGGTTGGCGGGCCATACGAGCGGCGGGCTCTGCTTATTGGAGCGCATCGCTTCGTGGCTCTGGGCTCCTCTCGATCGGATAACTTGGAACGGTGAGAAGCGCATTCTCAATCTGTACGGTGGTATGGCTTGGAGCTTCTCTCTCTGCGGCATCACGGCGAACGATGTGGCTCTGAGCATCCAGCAACAAAAGATGCAAAGCCCAGAGGTCCACGACAGTTGCGGCAAAGGTTATCAGGAGCTTGATGCTGGGTCTTATAGCCATGTGAGCTTTATCTATCGCTGGAACGTGGCCCGCGATCTAGTTGAGCGCGTTCGCAATTGGCTCAGCGCATTGCCCGATTCAACTCAGACTTGTCGTTCGCGCTAGGGACATCTAAACAAAACCGCCAAGGCGCCAAGAACGCCAAGAAAGTCTATAATTTCTTACTATCGGATGGCCTAGTCGCTGCCCTTAGCCCCCGGTTTGGAATAGAATCATGTTATACTAATTTGTCATGGGAATGTCTGGATAAAGGCAAGACCCTTGATCCACCAAGGATAAGCCGTCAAGCGTTGCAATTGAGTCGGTTCTTCCCAATAGGGGCGCAGCGCTTCTCCCAAGGCTCGCTCCAGCACCTCCAAGTTCTCGAAGACCTGGTTGGCTAGGCGTGCCCGTAGCTGTTTGAAGAGTTGCTCGATCGGGCTCAACTCCGGAGAGTAGCTGGGCAAAGGCAACGGGCTCATCCCCGCGGGCCAGTTCACCCGCTGACTCGTGTGGCTGCTGTGGTTATCCACGACGAGCACGACCTGCTCTTGAGCAAAAGCCGTGCGCACTTCGTGGAGAAAGATTTCAAAACATTGCCCATCGAGGCGAGGCAGGAACCAGAAACAGGACTCTCCGGTGCTCGGCTCCACTGCCGCATACAACCAGAACCATTCGTAGCGATCCTCCACTACCCAAGGCGGACGAACTCCCTTAGGGCACCAGCGGCGACGATGCCAACTCTTGAGACCGAAGCGGGCTTCGTCCATGGTCAGGACTCGCTGGGCTTGACGCTGCTCCAGCGCTTTCCCGAAGTTTTTTTGAACAGCTCTTGCTGGGTTACTGAGGTCTTGCGGTGCTGGCGACGACCGGTCTTAAGTTTGACCTGACGGCGCTGAAAGAGTCGACTCAAGCCGCTCACATGGTAAGCAATGGACCAGTCTTGCTGCAGATACGCTTGAGCCTCTTTGAGGCGGGTGATCTGCCCCGCGCACATTCGCTCTTGCAAAGCCTGCCAAGCGGGAGAGCTCATCTGCTCGGGGCGGCCACCTCGCTGATCCTCCGC
>JACOSB010000136.1 GCA_016179105.1 Candidatus Acetothermia bacterium | reverse complement strand
GGAGCCACTTTACTCAACTCCATTCCAGAGAACTGCTTCTGACTGGCGACGAGAAAATCCACATAAAGATCGAGGGAACATTTCTGGCGTTGCATACCCCTATCTTACTGTTCATAAACTCAACCGCGAAAGTCCTGAATGTATAAGTAGAGCTACGCAGCAGTGCAAAAGGCCAGAATAACTCTACATCTCCGAGGAGGGTTTATGGCTCTCATCCGACACCCTATCCGTCTGCTCAAGTTTACGGCCTGCGTCGCGTTTCTTTTAAGTATCGCGAACGGCTACTCGCATCTCGATTGGTCCTCAGCCGCTGCACAAGTTGGCCGGTTCGCCGGTCCCACATCCTCTCAGACGCTCGCGCTCAGCGCGGATGACTCCATTCTCGTCGTGGCCAATCCCGACAATGACACAGTGACCGTCTTCGAAGTGCGCGGGGACGCCAATCGAAAATTGAGCGAAGTCAAAGTCGGCAAAGAACCGAACGGAGTGGCGGTCCATCCCTCTAGCTCGCCCGCGTATGTTGCGAATACTGTCAGCGGAACCATCTCAGAGATAGACCCCTTCCTTGGCAGAGTCGACGCGACCATCGCCGTCGGCACCGAGCCCTACGGCTTAGCGCTTACGCCGAACGGCAAAAAGCTCTATGTCACGAACGCTCGCTCGAACTCCGTCTCGGTGATTGACACGTCTACGCATCGCGTCATTAAGACGATCGAGAATGTCGGCACAGAGCCTCGTGGCATTGCGATCACCAACAACGGCAATGGCGACGACAACGATGAGACTGTTTATGTCACACAGTTCTTGGCGCTGCCCGTGGCCGTCGGAAAACTTGACGGAGAAGACGACAGCAAGATTGGCTTGGTCAGCGTGCTTTCGACAGCGACGGACTCGATTACGGGCACGGTAGTTCTGAAAGCCATCCCCGATACGGGTTTCAAAGCACTCGGAGACGCGATCGCGCGCGTCGCGCCGCCCGCAACCCCCACCGACGCGGATTTTAAGTTCACGACCGGGGCATATCCTAACCAATTGAACAATATCGCGCTCAAGGGGAATTTTGCCTTTGTGCCCACAACGGGCGCTTCCCCCAACGGCCCCCTTCGTTTTGACGTCAACACTCAGAGCTTGCTCTCGGTGATAGATCAAGCCCGAAAGGCCGACGCGGGCAAGACAGTCAATATGCATCTCGCAGTGAAAGCCCAGACCAATCCCAACAAACGCTTCATCACGCAACCTTGGGCGATGGCCTTCAAGAACAAAGCTAACGAGGGTTATGTCATCAGTGCTGCGAGCAACATTCTCGTCAAAGTCGTGATCGACCCCGCGACGGGCGCTCCGGCCGTGCAGAACGATCCCTCCGATAACACACGCGTCCTGCAAGTCAAGGTCGGAAAAAACCCGCGCGGCATTGTCGTCAACTCGGCTGACACGCGTGCGTATGTGATGAACTACGTCTCGCGCGACGTCTCTGTGATTGATTTGACTAAAGCGCCCGAAAAAGCGCTCGCGACCTTGCCATCGGCAGACCTGCCCAAGCCCGGCACGCCCGAAGATGTCGTCCAGATCGGGAAAGAACTCTACAACACATCGATCGGAGAATTCGACCCGCCCGCGCCCGGCCAGCCACCGATCGAAGGGCGCATGTCCAATAACGGCTGGGGCTCTTGTGCGTCCTGTCACCCGAATAATGGACTGACAGATAACGTCGTCTGGATCTTCGCTGCCGGGCCGCGCCGCACGATTTCGCAACACACGGACTTTGACCTCACAGACCCGCAGAGAAAGACCCAGAGGGCGCTCAACTGGTCAGCCATCTTCGACGAAGAAGAAGACTTTGAGCTCAACATCCGCGGCGTCTCCGGCGGCAAAGGGCTCATCGTCAAAGAAGATGGTATCACTCCCGATGACCCCGTCGCCGGGTTCACTCCACCCAACGCGAACCGTAGGCAACTCAAGGTGCGCGGCGTCGGCGCCTGGGATGCGATCAAGGCGTTCGAGAAATTTGGGATTCGGCCTCCCATCTCGCCCGTCAAGAAAGACGATCCCGATGTCGTCGCTGGGAGAGAACTTTTCATCCAAGCGAACTGTCAGCTTTGCCACGGCGGTCCGCAATGGACGAGTAGCAAGGTGCGCTTCACGCCTCCGCCAGCGGCAGCTGATCTTAGCAACGGGCAACTCATCAAAGAGCTGACTAAAGTCGGCACGTTTGACCCGAGCCAGAAGAATGAAGTGCGCGCGAACGCGGCGGCTCCATTGGGTGCAGACGGCTTTGCACCGGCCTCGCTCTTGTCGCTCTTCGCCTTCCCGAAAACGTTCTTCCATAACGGATCGGCTGACTCGCTCGATGCGGCCTTAGCAAATGTGCAACACCGCAGCGCCGGCACGGGCGTCGACATCTTGGACGATGCCGACGCGCGCAAAAAGCTCACAAAATTTTTGCTTTCAATCGACGCATCGACTCAGCCGATCCCCTTATCGGGACTGGCTGACAGAGCCGAATGGCGAGAGATCGAACACCTCTTGAGCTTCACCCAGACTTCATGGTTGAAACTCTACGCAGAGCCCGCGCCGCAACGCTTTGATATTGGGAAGCTCAGGCCAGATCGGGCGTTGAACGAGCCATAGCGCACCGAGTATCATAGACTTCAGATGTAGGAAAGCTGCAGGGGCACCTTTGGGGCAGAGGTGCCCCTTTTGTTTTGACTGCGCAGGTGTTTGCGAGAACGAAAAATGAAGTGAGGTAAAGCTATGTTCCAGTCGCTGAGAGATTTTCTGTCGCTACATCCCAAGCCATCTCTAGCTGCTACGAGACGGCTTCTGAGAAATCTCGCAGGTCTTGTAGTGCTCGTCTTGCTGCTCGCTGGGACATCGGCAATTTCCCCCGTCGCAGCTCCTGGCAATCTTGAGCCGGACGATCGACTCTTTGGGGAAACGACGAATTCCGGTCCGCTTGTCCGCGAAGGCCCTTCGGTCATCCGCACGCGATTTGTCAACATTCATCTCGATCTCCTCGGCGGAGCGCGCACCTCGCCGCAAGCGACCGAGCGAACGCCACGAAATATGCTGGTGCTAAATCTTTTCCCGAACCTAAATTTCACCGCACAGCTAGACCGTTTCGGGCCAACCCAGTATGGATTTTCGTGGAACGGTCACATCCAGGGCGTGCCGCTAAGCGATGTGATTCTCGTCGTGGTCGACGGAATCGTCGCGGGCAGCATCTCGATGCCCGGTGCGTACTATCTTATCGAGTACGCGGGCAATTTGGCGTGCACGCGGTCTATCAGATCAACCAGGACGCCCTACCACCCGACGGACCTGCCATGTTCCCATCAGCACCGAGTGCGACAGCGAAATCTCAATCTGCGATAGCAACCCCAGCATCGGATGACGGCTCGATCATCGACGTGATGGTCGTCTACACGCCCGCCGCGCGCTCGGCTGCCGGAGGAACGAGCGCCATCCAAGCCGCCATCGATTTAATGGTCAGCACGACCAACCAAGCCTACACCAACAGCGGCATCACCACGCGCCTCAATCTCGTCCACAGCGAAGAAGTGAGCTATACCGAGACCGGCGGCACAGAAGACTTGGATCGCCTTACGAACTCTTCCGATGGATTCATGGACAATGTGCACAGTCTGAGAAACACATACGGTGCAGATTTGGTTGCGCTCATCACCGAACCACCCCCTCCCGCTCAGTATTGTGGAATCGCTTGGCTCATGACCAACGTCAGCCCTTCGTTCGAGAGCTTTGGGTTTAGCGTGACGCTACGAACCTGCGGCGGACTCGTCTTTGCTCACGAGGTTGGCCACAACGAGGGCATGCATCACGACTGGTACGTCAATGCCGTCCCAGGCGCGTACACCTATAGTCACGGGCATGTACATATTGCTGGGGCGTCGAGCTGGCGCACAATCATGTCCTACAGAGATAAGTGCGACGCGAACAGCGTCTCTTGTCCAAGAATCACACATTTTTCCAACCCCGCTATTTCCTACAGCGGCAGCGCCACTGGAGTTCCCATCGGAACCAACTTATCGTGTACCCAGGGGAATTTGAGCAATCCCGACTGCGACTCGGACAACCGCCAAACGCTCAACAACACGGCGTTCACGGTGTCAAACTTCAGGGCGAGCATTTTCCCCGCCTCGCCCAGCAATTTGTCCACCAATGTTGCTTCAGTGATCCAGATCAATCTCAGTTGGCAAGATAACTCGAACAACGAGAGTGGGTTCGTGATCGAGCGCAAACTGGGCATCTCGGGAACCTATGCCCAGATCGCCACCGTGGGTCCCAACGTGATAAGTTTTCCTGATCTCGGAGTTGCCCCAAACACACAATATTGTTATCGAGTGCGTTCGTACAACGCAAATGGAAATTCGAATCCCTCGAACGAGAGCTGCGCAACCACACCGACAACCTCTACGAGCGCAGTATTTCGAATAGACCGTACGACGGGCCTAGTCAATACCGACGGCAGTTTTAATTGTGGACTGAGCGGAAGCTCTCTCCCAGTTGGACCTTGTTTTAACTCAGGCACAGGCGCCGACTTAGCTGAGCGCATAGAAGTCTCGGAGCCCGTCGCTGCGGGAGATGTCGTCGAGCCCGATCCGCAAAAGCCGAAATTTTACCGTAAGACGCGAGCGCCTCATAGCTCCGGAGCCTCCGGCGTGATCTCTGCACAGCCGGGGATGACACTCAACAACTCTCGTCAAGTAAGGCCGTCCATCTCAACTGAAGACCAAGATTCTCGGATTTTGAGCCCACTCCGTGTTCGAGATTTCTTGATGATAAAAGAGCGTTCGCACTTAGCGCTCAGTCTCACGCTGCGTGCTCTCATCGAGAATAACTCCCAAGAGATTTCGCTTGCTCAAATGTTGGGAGATCTACCCACGGACGCTCGCCCGTTGCTGGCGCTTGCGGGGCGAGTCTATGTGAAAGCGACGACAGAAAACGGGCCGATTCGACCCGGTGATCTTTTGGTCAGCTCCTCCAAGCTTGGCGTTGCGATGCGTTGTCTCGCTCACTGTGACAGTGCCATGATAGGGAAAGCCCTGGGGAGCCTAACCCACGGAGAAGGACTTATCTTAATCTTGGTGATGAGCCGCTGGAAAATATGAAAATTTTCAAAGTGCCCTTGGGCATTGAAAATTTTCTCTCAGGTGCGCAAGTCTGAGTCATTCGCTATAATAGCAACCCGTGAGGCGGGAATGGGAATGAACTTCTTTCCGGTTTTTGTCTACTTTATCCTCGTCGTCGGTTTTGCCGGTCTGATGACGGGCCTGACGCTGTTACTCGGCTCGCTCAACAAACACCCCACCCCCGATAAACTCATGCCCTATGAATCCGGCATGATCCCCATCGGCTCAGCTCGTGTGCGCATCCCGATCCACTTTCACTTGATCGCCATGCTCTTCCTGGTCTTCGACATCGAAGTTGCGTTCATCTATCCCTGGGCGTTGATCTTCAAAAGTTTGGGACTGATGGGCGTCATTGAAATGTTCGTCTTCATCGGTATACTCTTGGTCGGCTTTCTGTACGCACTTAAGCGAGGTGCATTTGTATGGGAGTAGACCAAATGGTAGAGTCTCCGTTCGTACTCACGAATTTAGATAAGCTGGTCGGATGGGCGCGCAAAAATTCTCTATGGCCGGTCCAAATGGGACTGGCGTGCTGTGCGATCGAGATGATGGCCACGGCGGCCTCGCGATGGGACATGGCGCGCTTTGGCGCTGAGATGTTTAGAGCGTCGCCTCGCCAGGCCGACTTGATGATTGTCTCGGGCCGAGTCAGCCAGAAGATGGCTCCTGTGGTCCGGCACATTTATGACCAGATGCTCGAGCCCAAGTGGGTCATCTCGATGGGCGACTGCGCCTCTGCCGGCGGTATCTTCAATAATTATGCGATCGTCCAGGGCGTCGACAAGATTATTCCCGTCGATGTCTACGTGCCGGGTTGCCCGCCAACACCGGATATGCTCCTATTTGGACTTATGAAACTTCAAGAGAAAATTGCTCGCCAAAAAGCGATCGATCCCCACCAGACGGGTGAGAAGGCGTGATGGGTGAAGTACCCACGTCGCTGCTGGACCTCTTGGTCAAGCCTCGACAATGGAGGAGGTGCCACGCGGCGTGAGTGATTTGCTCGTTACGATTATTGAGACAATCATCAAAGGTGCTATCGTCATCGGAGTCTTGATGACGAGCTTCGCGTATATGACTTGGCTCGAACGCAAGCTCGTCGGGCGCTTTCAGCTGCGCCCCGGCCCCAATCGAGCCGGTCCCTTCGGACTGCTATTTCCACTCGCAGACGGAATTAAACTCTTCTTGAAAGAGGATTTTGTACCCGTGGGTGCTGACAAAGTCACGTTCTTCGTCGCGCCGCTCATCTCGATCGTCACTGCGCTCCTCGCGTTTGCGGTCATCCCGATCGGACCTACCATCAACATTTTCGGCTACGAGTTGCACCCGATTATCGCGAACCCCAACGTCGGCATTCTTTTTATATTAGCGATTGCGTCGCTAGGTGTCTTTGGGATTGTGCTCGCGGGTTGGTCTTCCAACAGCAAATTTTCTCTCATCGGAGCCTTGCGTGCGAGCGCTCAATTGATTAGCTATGAGCTGGCCATCGGGATCTCGATCATCAGCGTGATCTTAATTGTAGGCAATTTGCAAATTACTCAGATAATCGAATGGCAAGCCAAAAATGTCTGGATCGTCCTTCTACAGCCGGTTGCGTTCATCATTTATTTCCTGTCGGCGCTCGCCGAGACCAATCGCGCGCCCTTCGATATGCCCGAAGCCGAGCACGAACTGACGGCGGGCTATCACACGGAGTACGGCGGGATGCGTTTTGCGCTCTTCTTTGCCGCCGAGTACATCAACATCGTCACCGTGAGCGCGATCGCGACGACGCTCTTCTTGGGCGGCTATCTCGGTCCCTTCGTCGACCAATTTCCTATTCTTGGATTCCTTTATTTTGCGCTCAAAGTCTTCTTGTGTGTCTTCGTCTTCGTCTGGATTCGCGCGACGTTGCCGCGCGTGCGCTACGACCAATTGATGAGCTTGGGCTGGAAGTATCTCATTCCCATCGCTATCGCCTGGTTGATGATCACCGCTGTGGGAGTCGTCTGGCTGGGAGGGTCTGCGCCTAAGTAAAGCAGGACTGAGATTCATGGAACTCGTACTTTTTGGAATTTTATCCGTCGTTGCAATCGTCTCCGGCGTCGGCGTGATTACGCTACGTCAGCCGGTGCATTGCGCGCTTTCTTTCTTATTGACTCTGGGTAGTCTCGCTGGGCTCTATCTTCTATTGAATGCCCCGTTCGTTGCCGTCATTCAAATTATTATTTACGCGGGCGCGATTATGGTGCTCTTCGTCTTCGTGATGATGCTCTTGCACGCGCAGCGCGGCGAGGGTCAGACGAATTATTTGCGTTTACAAGGGCCTGCGGGACTGATATTGTCCGCGGTCTTCTTGGGATTATTAGCGTCACTCACGGTGGCCGCTACGTCTGCCGGGTCGACGGCCCAGCCGGCAGCGACAAAAATTTGTAGCGGCACGGACCTAGGCAATATCCCTCAAATGGGAAACTGCTTGTTCCATCAATTCATGTTTCCGTTTGAGGTGGCGTCGGTCTTGTTGTTAGCTGCGATGATCGGCGCTGTAGTCTTGACAAAGAAGAGCGAGTAAAACTTTTCGGGAGGGTGTAACGTGAACGCTCCAGTTCCAACCGAATGGTATTTAGTCGTGAGTGCAATTCTCTTCACGATTGGCACCGTGGGCGTCTTGATTCGACGCAACGCGCTCATCCTCTTTATGTCCATCGAGTTGATGCTCAATGCCGTTAATTTGACGTTCGTCGCTTTTGGGCGCGAGCTTCAAGACATCGCGGGACAGATCTATGTCTTTTTCGGCTTGGTCGTCGCTGCGGCGGAAGTCGTCGTGGGACTCGCGATCATCGTCAATATCTTTAGATCACGAGAGACCGTGGACATCGACGAGATCCATGTCTTGAGAGGCTGAAATTTTCTTATGATGTATCTCTGGCTGGTCCCAGCGCTGCCGCTGCTCGGCTTCTTGATTAACGCTCTGCTCGGCAGCCGACTCGATCGAAAATGGGTTGGAATCATTGGCTCCGGCTCCGTCGGCCTCGCGTTCATCATTGCCGTTGGGGGATTGGTGCGGTGGTTCCAGCACAATCCCACCGGGCCCATCATCAAGCCATTGTTCGACTGGGTCTCGGTCGGTGATTTCACCGTCAGAATGTCAATTCACATCGACCAGCTCTCGCTCTTGATGATGCTCATCATCACCGGCGTTGGCGGTCTCATCCACATTTACTCGATCGGCTACATGAGCCACGACCGAGATTATGCGCGCTACTTCGCTTATCTGAATCTCTTCACCGGATCGATGCTCATCTTAGTCATGGCTGACAACTATCTCTTGCTTTTTATGGGCTGGGAGGGAGTCGGCCTGTGTTCATATCTCTTGATCGGCCATTGGTTCGAGAAAAAGACTGCAGCCGACGCCGCGCGCAAAGCATTCATAGTGAATAGAATAGGAGACTTCGGATTCTTGCTCGGGCTCTTCTTAATCTTCCAGAACGCCCATAGTCTGAACTATTTGGATGTCTTCAAGGTGCTTTCTCCTACCTCTTCGGATGCGACGCTGATTGGTCTATTGCTCTTCGCGGGCGCTGTCGGCAAGTCCGCGCAGATTCCGCTCTACGTATGGTTGCCGGATGCGATGGAAGGCCCAACGCCTGTGAGCGCTCTCATCCACGCGGCGACCATGGTAACCGCCGGCGTCTATGTAATCGTTCGCTCGCATTCGGTCATCTCTCCGGCAGCGATGGAGGTCGTTGCCGTGATCGGCGCCGTGACCGCGCTCTTCACGGCTACCATGGCTCTCGTCAATAATGACATCAAGAGAGTCTTGGCGTACTCGACCGTGAGCCAGCTCGGCTATATGTTCTTGGCGGCGGGGGTAGGTGCGTATTCCGCGTCGATGTTCCATCTGACGAGCCACGCGTTTATGAAGGCTTGCTTGTTCTTGGGCGCGGGCAGCGTGATGCACGCCCTCGGCGGCGAGCAGACCGACATGCAAAAGATGGGCGGGCTTTACAGAAAAATCAAGGGTACTGCGATTGCGTTTATTGTTGCCGCAGCAGCTATGGCCGGAATCCCTCCCTTAGTTGGCTTCTTCAGCAAAGATTTGATTCTCGAAAAAACGTTCGGCGGAGGTCATTACTTCTTGTGGGTCATCGGCATATTGACAGCGCTTTTGACCTCGTTTTACATGTTCCGCGCTGTCTACTTGACCTTCTTCGGCAAGCCGCGCTACTCCAGGAAAGATGAAGAGCACATCCACGAGTCGCCGAACGTGATGCTCTGGCCGGTTTGGGCACTTGCTGTTTTGTCGGTGATTGGTGGATTCTGGCTTGGCCCTGGAATTCTCGGATGGCCAAATACCCTGCACGATTTCTTGAAACCCGTTGTGGAAGCCAAGGCATCCGAGGCTCAGCCTGAAGACATAACGACTGGTCTTTTGCTATTAATCGTGTCTATCCTCATTGCAGCGACTGGTTGGGGCATCGCTTACTACATCTACTTGCGCAAGCGACCAGACCAAAAGATGCCCAGCTTCTTGAAACCCGTCTACAACGTGCTCTATCACAAGTATTGGGTCGACGAAGCCTATTATTATATGTTCATCGTGCCCGGCAGAGGGATCGCCCACTTCTTGGCGACAGCCTTCGATCTCAGTCTCTTGGATGGGATCGTCAATGGTATCGGAAAACTTTTCGATCGACTGAGTGGCTTTGTGAGAAGGGCGCAATCCGGGTTCATTCGCAACTATGCAACCTGGATGATGCTCGGGGTCGTCGGTGTGCTCTTATACTGGATGATGCTTGGCGGGAGGAAGTGATATTTCCCATCTTGTCGATGTTGATATTCTTGCCCTTGATTGGTGCGCTGGTCTTAATCTTCGCGCGCCGCGACGATCTGCCCTTTAACAGAAACGTCACGCTGGGCGTTATGGTCGTTATTCTCGCCTTGGCTATGGGGCTCTTCGTCGCGTTCCCGTCCGTGTCTGGGGGAGCGAACGGGATGAAGTTTGAAGAGAATTCACCTTGGATCCACATCCAGCAACTTGGCCTGCAGATCAACTATCACCTAGGCGCTGATGGCATCTCGCTCTTGATGATTCTCTTGACGGCGCTCATCAGCCCGATTGCCTTCTATGCTTCGTGGAATTCGATCGCCGATCGTTTCCGACTATTCTCTATTATGTTCTTATTAGTCGAGACGGGCGTGCTGGGCATGTTCGTCGCCCAAGATTTGATTCTCTTCTATGTGTTCTGGGAAGCGATGCTGATTCCTATGTACTTCCTGATAGGTATGTGGGGAACCCCGAACAAGGGCAGCTTCGCAGCCATCAAATTCTTCTTATACACGATGGCCGGCAGCGTGCTGATGCTCGTTGCGATTATCGCGACGTACATGCTGAGCACCGGCACAAACCCCACAGAGCTGACCACTCGCACCTTCGACTTGACCGGTATGCTCCAGAATTTGCAGACCCATCCGATTGCTGGAAATATTCAGCTCTGGCTCTTCTTAGGATTTGCGATCGCGTTCGCCATCAAGATCCCGATTTTCCCCTTCCACAGCTGGCTGCCGGAGGCCTACGTTGAAGCTCCACTCGGAGCGACCATTATGATGGCCGCCGTCTTCTCTAAGGCCGGCGCGTATGGTCTCTTGCGCTTTGGGTTACCTCTCTTTCCTGCTGTTGTGCAGGAGCTTGCGCCTTGGTTCTTGACGATGGGTGTTGTGGGCGTAATTTACGGAGCCCTGATCGCCGCTGTCCAACAAGACATGAAACGCTTGATCGCATTCTCCAGCATCTCGCACCTCGGACTGATCGTGCTGGGCATCTTTTCGATGAGTTTGGGGAATAAAGATCTGGTCGCTGCTTCCACGAACAGCTTGACGGGTGCTTCACTACATTTATTGAATCACGGGGTCATCATCGCTGCCCTCTTTTTGATTGTGGCATTCTTGGAACAGCGCTTCGGTACGCGCACGCTGAAAGACTATTTGGGCTTGATGCGCGCGATGCCTGTCTTGGCTGGCTTCTTCTTAGTGATTATGCTCGCGGCGGTTGCGCTCCCCGGCACCAACGGTTTCGTCGGTGAGTTTCTCATCCTGCTCGGCGTCTTCCAGACCTATCCGGTCTTTGCCGTGCTCGGCACGTCGGTGGCCGTGCTGACGGCAATCTATATGCTCTGGATGTACCAGAAGACGATGCATGAGTCGCCGGTCAAGCCTCATGCCGATGTAGCGCATCACGATCTGAAGCGCCACGAGATGGCGCTGCTCGCTCCGGCGATCGTCTTGATTTTCTGGATCGGGCTTTATCCGAACCCATTCTTGGAGCGCTTGAAAGACGCCGTCGCGTGGGTTCTGGGAGGAATTAAATGAGCGCAAACGACTTAATATCTATTTTGCCGGAACTGATTCTCACAGGCACGGCCTTGCTCGTATTAATGTGGGATCTCTTTATCTCCAAAGAACAAAGAAGCTCGTTGCTCTGGGTCAGTCTCTTGGGGATCATCGGCGCAGCAGTCGGGAACGTCTTGATCGGCTCACCGGGGACAACTTTTCAGGGAATGGTCCGAGCGGACGGCATTGCACAATTTCTCAATTTTGTCTTATTGATCTCATGTGGTTTGTCGCTCTTATTCTCGGATGGCTATCTCTCGCGTCAAAAAATTGAGAGAGGCGAGTACTATGCACTCGTCCTGACGGCCACCCTTGGCGCGATGCTGATGGGCAAGAGCGGGAATTTGTTGACGCTCTTCCTTGGGCTCGAAGTCCTCTCGATCCCGCTTTATATCTTGGCCTCGTTCTGGAAAGAGAATAGAAATTCCCAGGAAGCGGGCTTAAAATATTTCTTACTGGGAGCGTTCGCGAGCGCCTTCTTTTTATATGGGATCGCGCTAATTTTCGGCGCGACCGGTGGCACAAGCATTCTTTCTACCGGAGCCACACAGCGCTCGGTCGATTGGCTCTTATACGGAGGCGTCGGCTTGCTCTTGGTCGGGCTCTCGTTCAAAGCGGCCGTCATTCCCTTCCATGCGTGGGCGCCGGATGCGTACGAAGGCGCGCCTACATCGGTTACAGCCTTCATGTCGGTGATTGCCAAAGTCGGTGCGTTCGCGGCGCTGATTCGCGTCGTCGAGAGTAGCTGGATGAGCAGCGTGCATAACTGGGAGTTTGTCGTAAGTGTCTTGGCGGCGCTGACGATGGTGCTCGGAAATATCCTCGCGATCACGCAGACGAGCCTCAAGCGTTTGTTAGCTTATTCGAGCATTGCACACGCGGGCTATCTCTTGGTTGGTATCGTAGCTACGAACAACTTGGGCACTCAAGGGATTCTTTTCTATCTGCTCACGTACGGGTTCATGAATTTGGGCGCGTTCGGCGTCGTGATGGCACTCGAAAAAATTGGGGAGAATCCGACGCTCTCGGACTATGCGGGGTTGGCGAAGCGTCATCCGTGGCTTGCGGCTGCGATGGCCGTCTTTATGATTTCGCTGGCGGGCATTCCGCCAACAGCAGGATTTATGGCCAAGCTCTATGTGTTCGGCGGAGCGATTCAAGCAGGTCATTACAAACTGGCGATCATCGGTGTGCTCGCGAGCGTCGTCTCGGTTTATTATTATTTGCGCGTTGTCTATTTCATGTACATGCGCCCCGCGCCGCAGCAAGAAGTGCCTTCCTACTCGACGCGTCTTGCCTTTGCAGCCGTCATACTCGCAGTCATTGGGGTTCTGGAGTTAGGAATCTTCCCCGGCACGTGGCTTGAGTGGATGCAGCAAATGCTCTCTGTAGCCTCTAGGTAAGCTTCGTCACCCTCACCTTCGATATTCTCGCCCCATGCATCTCGGTCACCGTGAATTCTAAATAGTCATGAATATATTTTGTCCCGGCACTCGGCACAGCTCGTAGTTCATAGAGCAAAAAGCCAGCGACTGTCTCATACTCGGCTCTCTCCGGCAGCCGCACGCGCAGGCGCTTATTGAGCTCGTTGAGCTTCATTTGGCCCGACACCTCGATCACGCGCTCGTCGACCACTCTGAATGAGGCCGACTCGTGCATCAACGCCTCTCCTACACGACCCACAACTTCCTCGGCCATCTCCTCCAGCGTGATAATCCCGGACGTCCCTCCGAACTCTTCGACGACGACCGCGAGCTGGACACGATTGTCCCTCATCTCGACGAAGAGGTCGCCGACACGCTTGTTCTCCGGGACATACATCGTGGCTTTCACGAATGATTTGAGAGACTGTTGCCGTACGCCGGGATCGTGAGCCAAAGCCATCAAAATGTCCTTGATGCGCACGTAGCCGACGAGATTGTCCGTGCTCTGCCGATGGACCGGAAACCGTGCGTGCGGATGCTGTGCAAACGTCTTTAAAAAATCTTCAATGTTGGAGTTCTCGTCGATGCTCACGATGCGCGTGCGCGGGACCATCACGGCTTTCGCCTCTTTGGTCGCGAGCTCCAAGGCCCGCAACGCCATCTCTTCTTGCTCTGGATGCAATAACCCCAGTTTTTGGCTTTCACTGATAAAATACTTCAGTTCTTCCATGCTGTACATGTGTTGATGCGCAGACTCGGCCTTGATACCCACCATGCGCAGGACCATCCGTGTCGCACTGGCCAGCGTCCACGTAAACGGCCGGAAGAACCGTTCGAACCAGAGAATGGCGGGTGATGTGAGCATCGAGACCACTTCGGCTCGGCGGATGGCAAAGATTTTGGGAGCTTGCTCCCCGAGAACGATGTGCAAGCCCGTCACCAGCATGAAAGCAACGACCAAGGCGACCAAATTGATGGTGGCGTTGCTCACAAAGACGAGCTGCCATTTTTCGACGATGGCTGACAGAAGATGCGCGACGGTCTCCTCGGCAATCCAACCGATGCCCAGGCTCGACATCGTAATACCGAGCTGCGAGGCGGCTAGATAACGGTCCGTCTGATCCAGCAACCGACGCACCAAGGCAGCGGCGATGCTCCCTTGAGAAGCCAATTGCTCGATACGAGAGCGCCGCACGCTGACGAGCGAATACTCGAACGAGACAAAAAAACCGTTGGTGAACAAGAGCAACGCGACGACGAGCAATTTCAAAAAGATAATTCCAAAGGGTTCATAAACCATCATCAACTACCTCCCGCTCCTGCAAGAATCTTCGCAAAAATCTTGGCAGAGCCTCCTGTCCCTGGATAATATTAGGCTGAACGAGGAAGAATCGCCATGGAACAGATCCGTCGTGCGAGAAGGATAAAAAACCACAATGAGTTACGCGTTGGTAGATGCTTAGGAAAAAATGGATATTAATCCCGTCACCCTCACAGGTCGCACAGTACGCCTAGAGCCGCTTTCAGAAGCGCATCTGCCCGATCTGGTTTTGGTTGCCAATGACGAGAGCATCTGGCGTTTTTTCGCTTCCGGCATCATTAACACCGAGGAGCGCTTGCGAGTGTTTGTGAGGGATTTGCTCCAGAAGCAGACTCAAGGCAGCGACCTGCCCTTTGCGGTCATTCACCTAGAATCCGGCAGAGCGATCGGCTGCACGCGCTATATGGAGATTCACAGGGAGCACCGCGGCTTGGAAATCGGGGGCACGTGGTACGGCGTGCAGTACCAGCGCACCGGCGTGAATACCGAGTGCAAGTATCTCTTATTAAAGCACGCCTTTGAAGTGCTCGGTTGCATCCGCGTTCAGCTAAAGACGGACCTGCGCAACGAGCGCTCGCAACGGGCGATCGAGCGCATCGGCGCGGTCAAAGAGGGCATTTTGCGCCATCATATGGTCATGCCCGACGGCTACATTCGCGACTCAGTCTACTACAGCGTGATTGATACTGAATGGCCTAGGGTGAAAGAGTACTTAGAAGAAAAGATGGCATCCTATTCGAAGAGCACTCCATGAAGGCCAAACCCAAAGACCACCTAGAACCTACGTTCAAACCCGCAACGGAAAAAAATGCCGACACACTCATCTGGTTGATGTGCGAGTTGTATAAATACGATCATACAGCGTTCGACCCTGCCGCTCATCGTATAGCCTTGGAGAATTTGTTGAAAAGTGACGCTTATGGGAAAGTGTGGCTCATTGAACTGGAGCAAGAAGTGATCGGTTACGTCGTTCTGGTCTTTGGGTACAGCTTGGAATTTCATGGGCGCGATGCCATCATTGATGAGCTTTTTATCGTTGAAAAATATCGCAGGCGGGGCATCGGTACGAGAGTTTTACTGTTCTTAGAGGAAGTGTGTCGTACGAACGACGTGCGGGCGCTGCATCTAGAAGTCGAACACGCCAACACCAGCGCACAAGCTTTTTACCGAAAAGTCGGGTTCACTGACCATCATCGCTATCTGATGACGAGATTGATTTCCGACTGAAGAATTTCACTTGTCTGAGGGGTTCATGGACGTGGCACTGGAGCTCTGATGCATTTGGTTGTGCTTGCGAGAAAGCCATAATCCATAGACAAGTAAAGCTGTCGCACATACCCAGGGAGTTACCCAGTGCAATCGCTCGTCTGTTAGGATAGGCCAATGATTTTTGTGGAAGAAAGGATCACTAAAGATCAGATCAACGGCCACATAAGCAATGATGGCTGCTCCGACGCTATTCAACCAGGGCCATCGGTTTAACAGCCCCACGATAAGCGCTGCCCCAAACATGATGAGGAGCATGCTGATGATCAATCCCAACGTGAGCATGAGATCGTCCTGTGCGATCGCCGCAATGGCCAGCACGTTGTCCAAGCTCATGATCACATCGGCGACGATAATGATTCTCATTGCATGCCAGAATGTCTGCGCTGCTTGAACCTTTTCGTCTGCAGTATCATCCTCCCAGATGAGTTTAACAGCGATCCAAATTAAGAGGATTCCGCCGATAGCCTGCAAAAGGTCAAGCTTGAGCAAGTAATTCGCCGTGATCGTCAATATGATTCTCAGGGCAATGGCACCGAGAGTTCCGAAGAAGATGGCCCGTTTCCGTAGCTTCCCTGGGAGATGGTGAGCCGCCATGCCGATGACAACGGCATTGTCACCACTGAGAATAATATTGACCCAGATAATGTAGCCTAAGGCAATCAGCCACGGGAGTATCGCGTTCCAATCCATAATCAGGTTGCTTCTTTCACATCAATACACACGACGATACGCGGATGTTGATCCCACAACCGGGTCATTATCCAAGAAGATGCTGCCCTGATCAAGAGCGTTTACGACTATTGGATCTTCCCCGATGGTTTTTCTTCATCGGACAATGATAACTCTCTCTTCTCCGGCCAGTAGAGCCCAGCCGAGAAGCTGATCTTCAATCCCTCTTCGAGCGTGAACTCTGTTCCGATCACGTCTTGCTCTGGCACGAGCACAAAATAACCGTTCGTCGGGTTGGGCGGAGTGGGCACATACACCCCGACCAATTTCCCCAGAGAAGAGATACTCACTAACGATGTGACAAACCCAATGGTCAGCATATGTGGCGACGGATACCGAACATAGACGACCTTCTTGAGTGCGGGGCTCTCCAGCTCCGTCAGTGCTCGGCCCAGTTGTCTCAACGAAAGATAGATAAAACTGATGCCGGGCAAGCGGGTCAAGAGCGATTGCAAAAATTCTGCGAAGCGGCGTCCGATAAAATGGCTTATGAAGAGCCCAGCCAGATAGAGCAAGATCAACGTTAGCACAAAGCCGACTCCGGGAATGTTATACCCGAATACAGCTCGAATCAATGGCTCGGAGGTTCTGTCCACCAGCACAAAGAGGGAATAGAGTACCAAAAAAGTAATGCCTAACGGGATAGAAAAGAGAAGCCCCGCGATCAGCACGAAGCGCACATGACGACTCAGCTGTTGCCACCGTGACGCTGGCTCCCGGTCCATGCGTTAACATTACCATTCGAGTCGATCCGAGTCAATTTATCGTTTCGCACCGCAGTCAAGATTTTGCAGTGGGACGCACTCTAGCGATTCTCTATACTGAGTGAGCATGACAAGCAGCGGGCGGAGGAGGTTCGCTACGTGAGCCTACAAGTCTATACTTTGGGCACTTTCAGCATACGGCGCGGCGAGACTCCTATTACTGATCCAGATTGGAAGACCCAGAAGAACAAAACTCTGCTAAAAATTCTGATCACTCACCGTGGACATCCTCTCAGCAAAGACCAACTGATCGAGTGGATTTGGCCGGAGCTCGATGTCGCAGCCGCCGGGCGTGACTTGCGCGTTGCTGTCAGCCGATCACGCCAGGTCTTGGAGCCCGACCTTTCTCGAAGCTCTCAGTCCAGCTTCATACTCACGATACCCGCGGGCTATGCCTGGAATACCAAAGCCGTGTGCTGGCTGGATGCAGCCGAGTTCGAAGCACTTTGTTCGGAACTCGACCGTGACTTGCAACTGGAGAATCTGGAGCATCAGTTGGCGATCGCCGAGCGTGCGAAAGCCCTCTACCGAGGTGACTATCTCGAAGAAGATCGCTACGCCGACTGGGCCACAGCGAAGCGCGAAGAGCTTAGCGAAATATACTTCGCGTTGCTCACGCGAATGGCTGAGATACATGCGCGCCAAGGGCGTTATCGGAGGTCCATCGCGTTATGCCGCGAGGTGCTGGCGGCTAGTGCTTGTCGTGAAAGCGTCTACCGTCAGCTGATGCTTTATTACTATCTTTCAGGAAATCCATCGGAGACTGTTCGCGCGTATGAGCAATGCGTTCAAGCATTGAAAGATGAGCTCGATGTCGAGCCTGTCTCACAGACCCGACAGCTCTATGAACAGATACGAGCGCAACAGGTCCCAGAGATCGACAAATTCTACCCTGTCCCATTAGCCACTGAGCCGCAAATTCCCTACACGCTCTCGCCGGGCAGTCTCCCCTTCGTGGGCCGGCGGGCAGAATATGCCCAGTTGGTTCGCGAGCTAGAGCAGGCTCACGAAGGCCGGGGCTCCTGCACGCTGATCGGCGGTGAGGCAGGAGTCGGGAAAACGCGCCTCATTCAGGAAGTTCGCACTACAGCTCAGAGACAATTCAAGGCGCGCATTTTTCAAGGACGCGCTCAGGAGCTAGGCTTTCGGCGATCGTATCAGCCGTGGGCGGAGATCGTGCATGAAGCATTAGAACAATTGAAGCACGCGGATTTGAAAACGATCCCAATACTCTGGTTGGCCGAGGTCGCCAAGCTCGCTCCAGAGCTAAGAACGAGAATGCCCTCGCTACCGGAAAATCCCTCGCTCTCACCCAAGCAGGAGCAACTGCGCTTTTTCGAGGGTCTGATCCAATTCTTCCAGAGCTTGGTCGAATCCAAACACGCGCCGAAGCCTCTCGTCTTATTATTGGACGATCTCCATTGGGTTGATGCAACCAGTTTGGATTTTCTGAATTATTTCTTGCCTCGCATTGAAGATAAACCCATCTTAATTTTAGGGACCTACCGGAGCGAAGAAATCAACGAAGAGCACCCACTATCCAAGCTGATTGAAGCCTGGGAGCCGAAGACTCTTTTGCAGAATGTTTCTTTGTCTCGGCTGGCAGCTCAAGAAGTTTCTGAGTTACTCAAAAAGCTGCCATTGACCGTCGAGCAACCTCACTTGCTGAGCGGTTGGCTCTATAAAGAGACTGCGGGTAACCCACTCTTTTTAGTCTCAACCCTTCAGCATTTCTTCGAGGAAGGGACCTTGCGTGTCGAGGGCTCGTCTTGGATCGCTGATCTCGAAGACCTCTCGGCGGTTAACCGAGAGAGGGTGACTCCGCCCACGATAAGAGAGCTGATTACCCAGAGAGTGGCTCGATTAGGAGAACTTGACGAAAAATTCTTGCATCTGGCGAGTGTGGTCGGCCGCGAAGTGGAGTTGCCTCTGTTAGAGAAAGCGTGGGAGGGAGCAGCAGAAGAATGTTGGTCGGCGTTGACGCAGTTGACTGACACTCAATGGTTCAGCGAGCGTCAAGGTCGTTACGAGTTCAGCCACGACAAGGTTCGAGAAGTGGTTTATGCAGAGATGTCTCCCGCGCGTCGACAGCTCTTGCACCAGAGGGTAATGAGAGCGCTCGAGCAGTTCCATGCCAGCCGTCTCGAAGACTGGGCAGGGCTCTTGGCACAGCACGCATTTCGGGCGCGAGACTGGAAGAAGGCGTTAGCATACGTCCTTCAAGCTTTGAAGCAGGCTGCGCAAGCGTACCGTCAGCGAGAAGGACTAGATCTGATCGAGATAGGCTTAGCAGCAATCAGAGAGCTAGGGGCTGCTGGTATGGACACGCAACGCTTTGAATTGCTCGTTCAACGGGCCGAAATCTACGACTTGCAGGGCGAGCGAGAGAAACAAGAGCGCGACTTGGAGGAGCTACAAGAGTTGGCTGAGCGCTCGGGAAATGAGAGCAAACTCTCTCTGGTCTTACGAAAAAAGTGCCACTTATTTCGTAGCTTAGGACAGTATCCCGAGGCGGAGGCAGAAGCTCTCCGGGCGTTAGACAGCTGCCGCGCGGCTGGAGATCGCACCGGAGAGAGCGAATGTTTGATCGACTTGGGCCGAATCCATGCGAATTGTGGGAGGCTCGCGGAGGCGCTGCACTACTCGCAGCAGGCTTGTGAAGCAAGTCAAGCGATCGGAAACCAAAGAAACCAAGCCAGTAGCATGAACAATATCGGTGTCATCCATTTCTTTTTGGGGCAATACCAAGAGGCGTTGCCAACCTATCAGCAGGCGCTGGCAATTTACGAAAAAATCGGCGACCGCCGGGGTCAACAGATGACTCTAGGCAATATCGGTGACATCTACTGCACCATGGGAAGATATCGAGAGGCTCTAAGCTGTTGTCAACAGGCGTCAGAGATAGCCCGAGAGATCGGGTCGCGCGAGAGCCAGGGAAACTTCATGATCAACCTGGGCGACATTCACTGTGGCTTAGGCAACCATGAAGAGTCGTTGCAGCATTTTCAACAAGCTCTGTATATCTTTGAGGAAATCGGCGAACGGTTGGGCCAAGGACTCAGTTTGCGAGGTATAGGTGATGTCTCCTTCGAACTAAAAAGTTACCCCGAGGCGTTGAGACATTACACCCGCGCGCGCGTCATTTTTGAAGAGATAGGAGCGAAGGACGAGCAGATGCCTTGCTTATCAAGAGAGGCGACAGTCCATTTGCAACTGAATGAGAAAGATCAAGCTCTGGCTTGTTCGGCTCAAGCGATGCAGATGCTCGAAGGCGGTCAGAGCTGCGTCAATCCGCAAGAAGTGATTTTCAACCATTTCAAGATTCTTTCAGTGCTTGGCCGAACCGATGAAGCTCTGAAGTACTTACGAAAGGCTCACGATGAGCTGATGCAACATGCAGATCGAATTAAAGACGAATCTACCCGCGAGAGCTTCTTGAAAGACGTCAAGGTCAATCGCGAGATTGAGGCTGCCTGGCAAAACATAGCCTAACGGCACTCCTGCCACCAGCTAATTCCTTTCTTCCCAAGAGAAAAATTTCATTCAACAAAAAAACAACATCGCCCATCTATACTTCTATCCGAACGGCGAAAGTTCGCCGGGAGGTAGACATGGCACAATCCTTCGCGCGTCACACCGTCTCGTTCGTCCTACGCCTGTGGGTCGAGTCAGGAGAACAGCCAGATGAACCCCAGTGGCGGGGGCAGATCGAACATGTAGGGAGTGGCGAGAAAGCCCATTTTCAGGATTTGTCCGCTTTGCAGAATACTATGGCTAAGTTCGTGATCGGCTTTATTCCGAGTAGTACAATGGAACCAAAGAAAGAAGCATGAGCTACGTAATTCAGAATCATCGAGCCGATCGGAAGTCCAGCCTCTTGATATTGGGTGTAGTCATCCTCTTGGCCCTCGTGGGGTTTCATAGCGTGGCTCAAGCCGACATCCTAACTCTCACCGTGAACACGACAGCTGATGAAGTGGCAGGTTCGTGTTTGCAACCAATGAGCGAATGTACGTTACGAGACGCGATCTTAACTGCCAATGCCAATCAACAGTTCGGTTTTAATTCTATTATTAAGTTCGCGATACCCGGCTCAGGCGTTCACACGATCCAGCTGCTGCAGGGTCCATTACCGGAAATCACGGCACCTGTGGTCATCGATGGCACCACTCAACCCGGCTTCACCGGTATCCCGCTGATCGAGCTGGACGGAGAGAATCTGACTGCAGCTGGTGGTGAGCGCAGCGGCTTGCTCATCACCGCAGGGAACAGCACGGTACGAGGGCTAATCCTCAATCGTTTCTCCACTTATGGAATCCACCTAAAGACCAAGGGCGGTAACACCATCGTGGGCAACTATATCGGCACGAATAGTGCTGGTACTGACGCTCAGGGCAACGTGGCAGGTGGCATCTTTATTGACAATGTGCCCAAAAACAGGATCGGCGGAGCTGACCATGACGCCGGCAATTGCAATCACTCCTGCAACCTCATCTCGGGCAATACTTTTTTCGGTGTTCAGATCAATGGCGCCAGCGCAACTCAGAATGTTGTACAAGGGAACTTCATAGGGACAGATGTCACGGGCACCATTGGTCTCATCACCGGAGAGGGAGTGGAAATCACTGCTGGCGCAACCACCAACACAATCGGGGGGGCGGATCACGATGGCGGTGTCTGCAACAAATCCTGCAACCTCATCTCGGGCAATATAAAGAACGGCGTGGCGATCTCTGGTGGTGCAACGAAGAATGTTGTGCAAGGTAACTTCATAGGGACAGATGTCACGGGCACCCTTAAGCAGGGCAATGGCGATTTGCATAACAACTTTGGTGGCGTATCCATCGGGGATTCGCCTAGCAACACAATCGGGGGGGCGGATCACGACAGCGGCGTGTGCAACAAATCCTGCAACCTTATCTCCGGTAACGTCAACGACGGTGTTGATATCTCCGGCAGCGGTTCGACGAAGAACCAAGTGCTAGGCAATTTCATCGGCACGGTAGCCACTGGCCAGGGAGCTCTCGGCAACGGTTTTACAGGTGTAAGAATCAGTGGTGGTGATAGCAACAGAATCGGGGGGACAGATCACGACAGCGGCGTCTGCAACAAATCCTGCAACCTTATCGCCGGCAATGCAGGGGACGGCGTGTCGATCTCGGGCACGGCAAACCAAGTGCAAGGCAACTTCATCAACAGCAATTTGGGTTCTGGTGTGGCCTTTGGCGACCTCGCGGTCAACAACAAGATAGGGGGGACGGATCACGATAGTGGGATTTGCAATAGGGCATGCAATCTCATCTCGGGCAATGCGAGGAGTGGTGTAGATATGTTTGGTGTCGGCACGAGCACGACAGGAAATAACGTGACAGGGACTCAAGTGCAGGGCAATTTCATCGGCATGGATAAAGACGGGCTTTGCACCGAGCTTAGTTCCAAGGGTCAGTGCCCTGTGAGCAACCAAGAAGGGGGCGTATTCATACGTGCCGGTGCCAGTAGTAACACCATCGGTGGGACAGACAGCGGCGCGGGTAATATCATCGCCTTTAACAACAATGGAGGAGTGATCATTGGGTCCGGCGATGGCCCCTTCAGCACTAGCAATGCCGTCCTCTCCAATTCCATCTTCTCCAATGGGGGCCTGGGCATTGATCTTCTTCCCTTTGGGGTGACGATCAATGATAGCAGGGGTCACAACGGTCCAAACCACTTCCAGAATTTCCCCCTCCTGACTTCAGCGACCAGCGATGGAATTGGCATCACGATCACAGGGACAATCCACACACTCCCGGCGGGTGGTCAACCTCCAGCTAGTAACACACTCCGGATAGAATTCTTCACCAACGTCCTCTGCAATCCCTCCGGTGCCGGTGAGGGAGCAAAGTTCATCGGTGCGGAGAGCGTGACAACAGATAATAATGGCAATGCCAGTTTTACCGCCCATGCCTCGGGGTCGTTCAATCCCGGCAATGTTGTGACTGCGACGGCAACGCCCATCCTGAACAACGACACCTCCGAGTTCTCCCCGTGCGTGACCATCACGAGCAGCTCTGCCAGCAGCAGCTCCTTGAAAACCGATGATGGCTCGTTCGAGCAGTTCATCGGCTTCCCCAACGGCGCCCCCACCGCCCAGTTCGTCAACCGCCTTGCTCCGCTTATCGCGTTGAGCACTGGCTCTGGGGCTTTACCGCAAAGTGTTCAGATTTACTTCGGCAGCGGGCTGCCAGCGGGTACTGACATTACCTTGCTCGTAGGTTTTAATCGGACCGGCAGCAGCACTATAGACGGCATCCCCTTCACCCGCATTCCCGCCAAGATCAACCTCCTCAACCAATGGAATGTATATGATCTGACCTCTCAAGGTCTTGTGCCCATTACTTCCGGGGATTTCGTCGTGGGCTTTGAAGTCAACAATCCCCCCAATATTTTCCCCGCTGCCGAAGACACCAGTTCCTTCTCTCAGGGTCTATCCTACCTTTCCCCGGATGGCAAAAGCTTCAATCTCGTTGATAAGATTGCGGGCTTGGTGGGCAACTTTGGCATTCGCGCTACAGTGGACTCGGTATTTGTCGTGGGGGATATCTGCAGCAACTTGACCGTCTCGGTGAAACCTTCGGGTTCCCCAAAGCCGGTGGTCTTCAAACCCACGGCCAAGAAAGTGGCCAAACAAACCTTCTCCGTTACGGTCACGAACAAGACCGGAATAGCGCAGACGGTGGATAGCCTCGATGCCCTCCTGGGTGAACCGTTTACAATCGTGAGCATCAAACCGGCGCTGCCGCGACTGATCAAGAATGGCCAGAAACAGAACTTCACAGTGAAGACCCAGAGAGCAGCGGGGTTGAGTACGGCCACCGCGACAGCTCCGTTCTTTTTCACCCAAACGAGCTGTGGCTTGTTGACCCCGGCTGGACTAATGGCTCCAGCTGACCAGCTTCACATGCAAACAGACGAGCCGGGAGTTGCATCCCTGCGGCTACAGCTATACGACCTCAGCGGACGCGAGCTAGTGGACCAAAGCAGCGAGGGCAGTGCGTTGAGTCTGCCAGTTACAAAGGATAGCGGCGGTGCATTGCCTAACGGCGTCTATCTGTACGTGGTGAGTGTGCGCAATTCTCAAGGCGAACTGATTCGCACTGAGGTGCGCAAGCTGGTGATCTCAAGATAACTCCACGAGATAAAGGGCCGGGAACCGTCTCTCGGCCTTGCGTGATACTAAATCAAGTAAAGAGGAGGAGCGATGAAACACATACAGAAGTTTGCCTGGTTGTTGGTCGTGTTAGGGTTAGTGTGGGCGTTGGGTTTTCACGATGCGTTGGGACAAAGCCTGCGGATTAAGGTCATTGCTGTTTTTTCTCAAGACCCCAATGACTCTTCAGGCCAGCCAATTTCAGACCTCGAGATCATGATTGGGTCCGCTAGTGTCGTCACGGGCAGCGATGGGGTTGTGCGCACGTCGGTCAGCCCCGGCTCTTATATAGTCAAGGTCCGTAAAGAACTGCTCGTGGACGATCAGGGTATCGAATATCGTGTCGGCTTTGTCAATGTCCACGTAACCAAAGAACCAGGCGCAGGGCGAAAGTGTGCTCCTACCTCACGGGAAGGTGATGTCACCGTAAGATTCGACGCTTCTGCCAGCAACCCGCAGGCCTTGAGCGAGTATGAGTTAGCAGTCCGGATTGTCCCCAACGACGCCCCGCCGTTGCAGGGTGGGGAAACGGACTGTGCAGGTCCTCCACCTCCCATATGTTCCATGGAGTTGGCAACCGTTGGAGGTAATATACGAGCCAGCGATGAGCAATGCTCTCTGCCACCGACAATCACGGGGATAACAATTCCTCTCCAGTTCATTGAATACCAACCAACATCGTGGTCTGTAGAGTTTAAGAATCCTGGGAAGCGGAACCTAATAGATGTCCTCATCGAAGAACCGGGAACGCTGGTCGGTTGGAATAAAACAGACGAAATCTCTTTTAACGCCAAAGGGCTTGCGCAAGGCTCCCTCCGATTATCCAGTACTTGTCGAGAAATAGGGGTACTCCGTGCGCGAGTTACCATCTCGAATATCGATGGCTCTAGCGATCCGGTCGAGTACTCTATCGAGTGTGTTGATGGTGGTGTGCCTAAACCGGGTCTCACGCCTGCGGAGAAAGATGCACTCAAGAAATCAGCTAACAACTGGAAGACCACTGCCGATTTTGCGGACGCTGGTTTCCTTTACTGTCTTAAATATACTGCGGCGCAAGCCAAGCTGATTTGTGCCCTAATTGGAGGTCTGGTCAAAGCCGGGTTAAAGCTGCGGGGCGACTATCTGACTCATATCGTCGATCGCGACCCACCGGACCCTAACTATAAGGTTATCGCTCAACCAAAAACTCCCAATGTGCCACCGATCAAATTGCAGCCAGGGTTACCAAAAGGAGTGATCGATGCAGCGAACGCATTGCTGCGTAACGATGCACAAACCATCGGTTTGGAGGTGGCTTATCTGTCAGCGATTGAGCGCGCTCAGGGAGCCTTTTTCGCTAATGACCCTATGTGGTTCAAGAAGCAAATGGACTCTGCAACTCGTTTTGCTTCTCAACTAGCAAAACTGATGAAGAGCTACCCTTCACTGACTGCGAAAGTGGATACGGCTTGGCAAGCTGCTGGATTACCCGATTTCCCCGTGACAGCCAACGATTTCCGCGACTTCCAGTCTTCCGTCGCTGCCAACGGGTTGCCTCAAGACTTGGTGAATGCGCTCACCCAATTTGGCGCGGACAGTGCTACCATAGCACGCATTCGAAGCGATATAATGGCCCAAGACCCTAACCAAATCACGGGCAGTTTCCTGCAAAGCGTGTCTTCCCCAGAATTGAGCGCTGCGGTCCAAGGAACTGCACAGGCATTCAATCAGTTTGCGACCGGCAGTTGCAAAGCCTTAGTAAGCGTCGACTTCAGTTACATCGGGTTCGGCGAGGATAAGGTTGGGGATAGCACCCATCAGCCCGACGGCAAGGGCGATGGACACTTCCGTCTGCAACTGAACAGACTTAACAATGCGAAACTGACTTTGCTCAAGCTGGAAACCGTCGATGACAACGGTCAACCCGCGTTTGGACAAGTGTGGGATACCGACCCCAATCAGTATGGGATTCTTGGCATAGAAAATCAAAAAGGGCAAAAGCTAAACCCAACCGATAAAGCGATTGCCATCTCAGTTGCGAAAAACACTTTTGAGCTCTTCGCGAACGACACGGGCTATTTCAATGCCGGGCAACGTTTTTTGATCACAGCGGTCTTCGCCGATGGTTGCGTTGCCCAAGGCTTAGTAGCCGTCTCCCAAGGAACAGGAACGCAAACGAGCCTATTGAAGGTAGACGATGGAACCTACGAGATGTTTGTCGGCTTTCCCAGCGGCACAGCCAAGGCATATTTCGTCAACCGGCTGACTCCATCCAGCTATCCAGCAACGCTCCAGAACGTGCAGATTCACTTTACCGACCGTTCCAATGGGCTTAAACTGAACGATCCTATCACGTTGCTGATCGGCACCAATCCAAGCGGCAACACGAACATTAACAGCGTCTCGTTCCAAAAGATCAGCACGACTGTGAAGGCTTTGAATCAATTCAATCAGTACGATCTATCCCCTACGACGATCAACTCTGGCGATTTCGTGGTCGGCTTCCTCACCAATAATCCCTCTGGGATTTACCCGATAGACCAAGACACGACGGCTCCATCACAGGGGCGTTCGTATCTCAGCACTAACGGCACTCAGTTCTTTGTCGTCGATTCCTATGGTGCCAACCTGGCGGGCAACTTCGCTATACGAGCTACCGTATCTCTCGGAGGCAGTTCGGCTTCGATGAAAGCCGAAGAGCACTCCGATCTTCTCTTGCTGCTGATCAACAAGCTCAATCTGGAGATGCGCGATGGCCAGTTGATCGTCGACGCACACGGAACGGGAATTGCTGCCTTGCAGGTACAGATCTTCGACCTCACGGGAAGACGGCTTTTGAATCGGATGAGCAACAGCAGCGTACTTGCTCTGCCCGTGACTAACCAGATGGGGCGATTGTTGCCCAACGGTGTCTATCTCTATGTTATAAGTGTGCGCGGGAATGAGGGTGATCTGATCCGTAGTGAGTTAAAGAAGTTGATCCTGCTGCGTTAGTGGCGGATTATAACTGTTCAGCGACTGAAGGCCCTAAAGTTCGAGCGAACTTTGGGGCCTTGTTCTTCTATGCCCAACCCCTCATAACGCTCTCAAAAATTCTGATCACTGATCGGGGTCGCGCTCTAGCCAAAGAGCAGCTCATCGAATGGTACTTTTATCGGAATCTCTCAAACCTTATGTAGAATGTCTCAATCAAATGAAATGATTCCTACGGTGCAAATCTCAGTAGTTCTGCGGGAAAGGGGAACATACCGGCGGCTGGCCGAGAAGGGACATGGCGGTTGATTGACACGGGTGCAGAAGCGCGGGCGATGAGGCGTCGCCCCGCTTCTCATTTTTTGCATATGAAGTCAGATAAAACTTCAGCGATGAACCTTTACAAAAATTTTGTCATCTACTGACCGAGAAGGAGGCAACTATGAGATACGGAACAAGCATCGAAGAACGATTATCCGCACGACGAGACCAAGCCTGGGCGCGTTCGTCTATGAGCCGTATGAGCACGCTCTCCGATCGAGCGCCTGTTTATCCTACGAACGAGCATCGCACGAAAGTGAACCCATTTTTGGTCGCGATTCTCGCCATCGCGCTCGCGTTCCTGTGGGGTTCCCTCTCTGGTACGAACAGTCAACCCGTAAGTCAAGCTATACACATGGAAAGACACGGATAGGAGGGTATTGCTTTGCAGAAAAAATCGCTCGTGCTGGTCGGGATACTGCTCGCGGGGTTGATGACGCTCGCAGCCTCATGCTCCTCGGAACTCAATTTCGATTGGGATGACCATTATCGCTACACAGAAACGATGCAACAGACAATCCCCTTTGTGGGCAAGCAAACGCTGATGATCGAGAATTCTGTGGGCGAGATCAAGATCGAGAGCGGCGCCCAGAGTGCGATCGAGATGACGGCCACCAAAAAAGCCAAACATCAAGAAGACCTCTCGCAGCTGCACGTTGAAATTCAAGAAACTCCTACGGGCGTCGAGATTCGCTCCGTCCATCCGGAGCATCAGAGCACGAAGTGGGCCGTCGATTATGTTCTGAAAATCCCTGCGGGAACGGGGGTACGGATTGACCAGGGAGTGGGAGAGATTTCGGTCGCGAACCATCAAGGAGGTGCTACCACTGTCAAACTCGGCGTCGGCGACCTGAAGATGGAGCATATCCAACTAACGTCTCTCTCGGCGGATGTCGGTGTGGGCGACATAATTCTCAAGAACATCGACAGCTCTGTGATTGAAGCAAACATCGGCACCGGAGACCTAAATCTCAGACTAAAACCTGATGCTTCGTTCACAGTCGACGCTGAAGTTGGAATGGGAGATGTGACCATCAAGGGTTTTCCGAATATGAACCTCAGTCGCAAGGGATTCATTGCCCATAGCGTGAACGGCATGATCGGGCAAGGCTCAGGAAAACTGCACTTGCACGCCGGCGTCGGGGACATCACCGTACGCCCGTTAGAGTAAAAATAGTCAGATAGCTGCCAGCTGCTCGGCGACCTGAGCCCATTGCATTGTCGTCTTTTCGAGTTCAATTTTTTTCTGTTCGTACTGCACATGTAATTCGCGAGCGCTCTGATGATCGCCGTCGTAGCTCGCTGCTTCGAGCGCTTTCTCCGTTGCTATGATTTCAGACTCAAGGCGCTCGATCGCGTGCACCATCTCGGCCTCCAATTTTTGTAAGCGCTTGCGTTCCTTCTCACGCTGTTTTTTTAGGTCGGCTTGTTGGCGCGCTCGAACGCGCTCTTGCTTGGGCTTCGGCAACGGAGCTTTGCCGATCTCTTCAGCCCGCTTACGCTTGTAGTACTCATAATTGCCCTCATAGACGCGCAACTGCCCATCGCGAATCTCCCAAATCTGGGTCGCCAAGGCTTGAATGAGATAACGGTCGTGCGAGACCAAGAGGATCGTACCCGGATATTCTTTCAACGCATCTTGGAGCATCTCACGCGAGTCAATGTCGAGATGATTCGTCGGCTCATCCAGCAAAAGCAAATTCCCCCCTAATTGAGCCAATCGTGCGAGCTCGACGCGGCTGCGTTCACCGCCGGAGAGCGCCTGAAGGGGCTTGAAAACATCTTCGCCGTGAAAAAGAAATTGGCCCAAGAAGCTGCGCGCTTCAGCGTTAGTTTGGCTCTGGTCATCGATAAACGCTTGCAACACAGTCTTGTCGCCCTCGCCAGCGTCCATCTGGCTCTGACGGAAATAAGCGAACTGCACTCCTTGACCCAGTTCGATATGCCCAGAGAGTGGCTGTACTTGCTCGAGAATTATTTTTAGCAAGCTGGTCTTGCCAGAGCCGTTCGGACCGAGGATTGCTGCACGTTCGCCGCGATTGAGATTCACGTTGGAGCATTGAAAAAGAGTATTTTGTCCATAGCCAACGACAAGGTCGCGAATTTTCAAAACGCGCTCGCCGCTCTGCTCTTTGGGGTCGATCCACAGATGCAATTTCTTCGCCGTCTTGGGTTTCTCGATGCGCACTAATTTTTCTAACTGTTTTTGGCGTGCTTGTGCTTGATTGGCTCGATGCGGTCCGCTCTTCAAGTTCGCGCGAATGAATTCTTCGGACTTTTGGATAAACTCTTGCTGCTCTTCATAGAGCTTCCATTGGCGCTCGCGGTACTCTTCACGCAACGAAAGATATTTGGTGTAATTACCCGGATATTCGTGGAGCGTGCCGAAGTCCAGTTCGAGCGTGCGCTGAGCCAATTTGTCCAAAAAATAACGATCGTGTGAGACGATAATAAAAGATTTTTTCCAGCGGCTCAGATAATCTTCGAGCCATTCGACGGCGGCAAAATCCAAGTGATTCGTGGGCTCGTCCAATAACATTAGATCAGGCTCTTCCAGCAGAAGCCGCGCCAGCGCTGCGCGTGCGCGTTGACCGCCACTCAAGTGTGCGACCACGCGCCTTTCGTCGTCTGGGGAAAATCCCATGCCCGCGAGAACTTGATGAATCTGGCTCTCGTACTCGTAGCCACCTCCGTGACGGAATTGCTCCATCAACTCATCGTAGCGATGCAAACGTTCCGGTGCTGACCCGTGCGCAGCCATTTCGTTTTCGAGTGTACGCAACTCGGCTTCCTGAGCGCGCAGCGTGTTGAACGCTTTGAGCATCTCTTCAAGAAGCGTTGCGTCGCTCTCCATTTCTGGCTCTTGGGAAAGATAGCCGACTCGCACGGAGCCAATGAGCCGAACCTCACCGGATGAAGCTTCTTCGAGCTCAGCCAAAATTTTGAGAAGAGTAGATTTCCCACTGCCGTTGAGACCAATGAGCGCCACGCGATCGCCCCGCCCTATCTGAAAAGAAACATCTTTGAAGAGCGCATCGCCCGCAAACTCTTTCTTCAAGCTTTCCGCAACCAATACGGACATAACATTTTCACTACCCTTAATCACCGATAGGAGCACAGCATGCTGTGCCTCTAGTTATTTATCTTTCAAGGGAGAAATAGATCTTTCAACCTCGCCGGAGTTTAAGGCACCTTGAGGACCCGGAGCCAGGGATTGAATGGCCAGCACTTCGAAAAGATGCTGCTTCTCCTCGATGCCTTGCAGTTTGAAAAAACCGCGGTCGATGTACTGAATCCCCTGAATCGGCCCAGCCAGATTTTTGACGACCTCTGAAATGAGAGTTTGTCCGCCGTTGGCTTCATTCTGGATACGAGAAGCCACATTGACGGCACGCCCTATATAATCGTCACCCTGCTGAATCGGCTCGCCACTGTTAATCCCCATGCGCACGCGCAGCGGCTGATCTTGTGTCTGATTGAACTCCGCGAATGCTTTCTGAATCTCAAGGGCACAGAGGATCGCTTTCTTGGCGCTGGGAAAGGCGATCATGAAGCCGTCGCCATAGCTTTTCACTTCCCACCCTTCGTGGAGATTAATCGCCCGGCGAAAGATCTGATGATGTTCTTGCAAGAGTTGATGCGCTTGTTCGTCGCCCTGTTCTGCGATTGGCGTCCAGTCTTCGATATCGCTAAAGAGAAGCGTGATCGTGCCCTGGGGCAGCCGTTTCTGAGATTCGTTTGAGCCGAGTTTATCTTTGATTTGTGCGATCACTTCCCTAAAATTCTCTCCTTGCAATTCGATCTGAACGTTGCGACGCTTTCGATCCAATTCATATCGTTGCTGCTCCAGATAGGCCTTGCCTCCAATGCGGACAGCCAGGGCTTGGAAGATCGAAGCGAGTGCTTTGAACGGGGGTGATTTTAAGAGGATGCTTAAAAGAATCGCGGCCCCGAGGATGATGAGAAACAATCCCCCGGCCCCACCGGGAATATCCGGAATGCCCTCAAGAAAAAGAATGTTCGAGAAAATGGCACTCACGCCTGCATTGTAGTGCACGAGCGCGGTGGCGTCAAAGCCAGTAAGCGTTCAGCTCTCCACAGTTTGCTTAACTGTCTCAACGCAGCATGACCAGCACCTCGATGGGTCCAAGTTGCTCTTGGCCCTCATCTTGATTTTTCTCACTTCGACGACGCTATCTTCTGAGTGGTCTTCAATTCTTGCACTTGGTGGAGCACTTGCTGTAGTTGTTGTTGCAGCTCTTGGATCTCTTGACCCTTCTTATCCAACTCCTGCCTGAGCTCTTCGATCTCTTTGTCCCTTTCCAAGCTCATTTTATAGAGTGCTTGGATCGAGACGAGCGAGATACCATCCGCATCGATCGTGGTGATATGTTTCTCATCTTCACCCAGTCCAAAGGCGGCATAGAAGTCTTGCGCCATGGGGCCGAGGTGACGAATCGATGGATCCTGGCTCTTGTAGTTCCAGGTGGAGATCGGGATATTGGCCAACTTGGCTAAGATGGCACGGCCATCTACGGAGTGAAGGTTGGCCTTGGCATTGCGGTCGCTCACGCTACTCCAGGAACCGCCACCGGCAGCGACGCTTACGCCGGCGGTCTTTGCATCATTGGTGAAGAGGGTCGTTCCCCCAGAAGCCCAGAGGAAGAGTCGGTTCGTTCCTCCTTGGACACGCATCCAGACATCTCCGCCTCCTGCCCCACCCAGGGCCACTCCCAGCTTAAACCGATGGGTACTATCGCCCACCCTGAAGTCGCCTTCGGTTGCATTGAGGTCCCAGTTGCTCTGACCAGCGATATTGACTCTGCCGGTGACAATCACGTCAGCTGGTGCATTGCCGGGTCCTGCAATTTCCAATGCCCGCGAAGCCGAGCATTGAAAGTTGCAGGTAGTGATGTAGTTCACACCCCCCATAAAGTTGTTGTTAAGCCCCAAATGGAGCTCACCCGACTGGCCAGCTACGAAACCTTGGACTCGTAAGACATCGACGAAGGAGTTACCAGTATTCTCACTATCGAAGTCCCCGGCAAAGCCGCCGGAGCTGAAGCCTGACACGCCAACGCCACTGCCGAGAGTAGCGCCATACACGCCAATGCCCTGAAGGCCACTGCTGATGCCTGCCACGCCAACGCCTCCGTTATGCTCACCTAGCACAGCTGCAATAGCCCCTGTACAGCCAAATCCTGATGCTCCGGCAAACACGTGAAGCATGACAGAGGGACAGGGGCTAGAAGTACCGATGCCAACCTTACCGGCTGGAGTGACAAGAAAACGCGCTGACGAAGAAGATGGAACGCCAATGAACCAATTGCCTGCTGCATCGACTCCCGTCGAGGCTTTCAGTATTCCTCCCCGCACATAGCCAAAGCCCGGCATAGCAGTGGTTGCTTGGGCATTCACATAGATGCTAGCAAAGTCATGATCGTTGCCATCAAATTGTATGCCGACTTGACCGACGCTGGGTCCCACGACATGGAGGGGCACGGTTGGGTTTGCTGTGCCGACGCCGACCTTGTCTGTCGCGGTAGCCAGCCGTACGATCGTGCCGTCATCTACCCAGCCACTGGATGCCCCTCCTCCACCGCCGCCCGCAGCTGTGGTTTGGATCGTCCCATCAGGGAACTTAATGCCGCCGCTGGTGGATTCGATCACACCCGCCACTGTCAGCGTCGAACCCGGGTTGAAGACATTCTTTCCGATGCCGATGTTGCCGGTGTTCGCGATGAACGGCCAATAAAACTGATCATTCGCTATGCTCAATCCACCCGCGGGCGTCCCGGTGCCGGTCGCCCCTACTCTGAAGTACCAATTGGCACCGCCTGTGGCAGTGTTGGTAATCTGGACAGCCGCATTCTTCCCGTGCGTCGTCGTCTCAGAGCCCGCCACCGTAAACTTCGAGCCTGGGCTCGTGGTGCCGACTCCGACGTTGTCTGTTGCTGTTGACAGTCGCACGATCGTGCCGTCATCGGTCCAACCGCTCGATGTCCCGCCTCCAACCCCAGGTCCCGGCCAACTGCTGCGGCAGTCACCTTCGCTCGTGAGATTGTCCGGGTTCTGAGTAGTTACCGGCGCGAAGGCTGTTCCTAAGCACAGTTCTTTGATATGAAGCTTTCCATCAGCTCCAAGCAGGAGCAATTGCTCGAAGCTAGTGACAGGTCCGCCCGGCGCTCGTGCTGGTCGGCGTAGGATCCGATACGTGTCGGATAGATCTACTCCCAGTCGTTGACTCCAGCTCGTTCCTGCTTTGAGGGGGAACTGCACTGCGGCAGGTTCAGCGCCCGCAAGATCTCCGACGGTTGCCCCACTCCAGACTGGCTCTTGTCCGTACACGAGCACCAGCTTGCCGAGCTGACGGCGCTCCCGCCCCTGATGATCCCGAACGCTGACTGAATACAGATACACTCCGTTTGCAGTGGGTCGGCCTGTCTGGGTGATCATAGGCCAAGCCACGGTCGGGCCTGCGATCCATCCGCTATCGAAGAGCGTTCTACCGTCTAACCCGATTATTTCGACACGCGTGGAAGTCACATGATCTACCTGGATTGAAAAGTGAAAACCAGAAGCTTGTTCCTCGACTAAGACATTCAGCTGAACTGGATCTGCGAACGCGACTGGGACTGAAAGAAAACTACCTATAGTAGTACTCAATAGGAACGCCCATATCAGTTTCTTTACAGTGATCCGTTGCTTCGTCATGGCTTCCTCCTTTAGGCACTGGCGTATGCTTTGAGATGTCGGCCCAAACTCTAGCTTAACTCTCATCACATTGTCAATTTCCAAAGGCATATGAGTGCATTGACGAATCAAAGAGATCGCAAAGCAGCGTGGCCGGGCGTTAATGCCCGGCGTCGCTTCAACTGGGCTCTCTCTCAGGAGCCACTGGGGGGGAGTGGCGCGGTAGACTGTAGTGTTACAGAGCGGTTTCGACAATCAAGGGTTAGGTTGCAAGCGCAATCCCAGCGCGCGTATGACAATGCGATCGCCTTGACCGCCGAAGTTTACTAATTTTTAGCGTCGGACTACCAACTTGCGCAACTCGCTAGAGATTTCTCCGTCCTCGCGATCGCGCGCCGTGAGCTGATAGAGATACACTCCGTTCGCTACGGGCTTATATCCGACATCGGCGTTGGTGCACGAATAAAGAAGTAGCGCGGCTCGGGTAAACTTGCAGGTATGTCTCCTACCAACAAGCCAACTCGTCCGCGCCAGAAGTCAGTATACCGAATTCGTAACTGGGCCGACTACGACCGCGCCTTGG
>JACOSB010000148.1 GCA_016179105.1 Candidatus Acetothermia bacterium | reverse complement strand
GGAGCCACTTTACTCAACTCCATTCCAGAGAACTGCTTCTGACTGGCGACGAGAAAATCCACATAAAGATCGAGGGAACATTTCTGGCGTTGCATACCCCTATCTTACTGTTCATAAACTCAACCGCGAAAGTCCTGAATAAGTGAGGTATGCTTTCAGCTAAGCTGTGGTTGTCACGTTGTTTCGGCGGAACGCAACCTTAGCTTAGATTCTTGATTTTCGATAAGGTAGTCGGTCATTACTCTAGACCGCGCATGGGAATTGTGTCACCTTTTGAGGTGACCAATTTCCTTGCCTGTTGTCCGCATTACCTTAGTCTTGTTCTCATATGCTTTCATTTCGTTTGGGAGGCGCTCAATGCAAGATATCAAAAGCCTAATGGACGTTTTGGGAATGACCGAGAATCAGGTTCGGACACGGATTGACCGGTTTAAGCCGGTTCTGAACGGTTCCGTTAGGAAGGGCTCATTCAATCGTGTGCTAATTGACAACAATGGTGTGGCCGTCCTTCAGCGCGTAAAGGAGCTTGAAGGGCAAGGGTACGACTTCGATCATATACAAATCACCTTGGAAAGTGAGACAGCAAGGGCACAACCTAGCATAAACAGAAGCGAACCAGACCAAAGAGGAGCGGAACCACTGCCACTGCCTCTAGTGATGCAATCCCTCCAGGAGCGAATAGAGAGTCTTGAAACGCAGTTAAAAGAGAAGGATAAACAGATCGTCTGGTTCCAGCAGATATTAGAGAACAGGATCCTCCAGCTCCCGCCACCACGAGAGGGTATCGACAAGGCCAGCCGGTTGACCCGCTTCAAGCAGTTCATTGTCGGCAAATGAGTTTACTTGATAGATGAAGTTGTGTTATAATCCGAAATCCACGGAGGTGAGGAAGCGACCAGTAAGCTTATTGATGAATATCCCCTATAAAGTTTAAGCCCCCGAATTGTTCGTAGCAATCCGAGGGTTTATAGCCTAACTGGTTCGTATCGTATAACCAGTCTAGACCATTTTTTCTCAAAAGTCAAGGGGGGCTACACCCTACCAAAAGTCTTGGAAGGCAAGCCCGACAGCCATCTCCGCATTTTCGATTTCCTTTACCATGCGTCTGATGGCGATGGGGTCTTCTTTCTCAATGCGTCCTTGATAGCTTCAACCCTCAATTACTCCCGCAAGACCATCTATCAGGCTTTGGATTTTTTCAAGAAAGTCAATTTGGTCAAGCTCATCGCGAAGCGCACCGGCCGCGGCCAGCACTCCAAGTACCAGCTCACTTGGATGAAACCAAAAAAGTGTCACCCTAAACAACAAGTAGTTAATAAAGACTTACACTCTTCGAGTGATGTGCCATCGGCTGAAAATAAATTGGACGGCCAGAGGTGGAAAAAGGCCATGCGAGCTTTCAGGCTCTTGGTCGAGGAATCACGGTTGGAGAAACCCCAGAAGAGGGTTTTTGTCCAGATGGTCGGCACGCACCTCAAGGGCAAGACGGCTGAGTATGCGAAGCGGCTTTACGAAGAACTCAAAAGCTACGTCTCGAAAATCAGGGTCAAGAAGTGGGTGAAGACTCTGAAAGACCTAGCGAAGTGGGGTATGGGGCTGTTGCGCTTCTTGATGGGCCACAAGTTCCAAAGCACGGCAGGGCTCAAGCAGCGTGAAGCCAGCGAGCGGGACTTTGAAGCTCGATGGAATCACGAATTGGAGAAATCAGAGCGGGAACTTGAGAAATGGCTTGCGTACATCAAGACGGCGCCGATTGCTGAACGGTTGCAGGCTGTGGAAGACGGGATGGAGGCTTGGGTTGCGATATGCACTGACCTTGACAGAATTGGGCCGAGTGAGGAGGAGAAAGCGTTTAAAAGAGTTTGTTTGTGTCATGAGTACGGACTTAAGGAGTTCACTCGTGATTCGCATCGACTGGTTTTTTCCACCTGTATGTGATCGTTTCTTCGATTCTGTCTTCTCCATCCTTGCGCTGGTGGCGTTTGATGTACTTGCGGAGCACTTCTGGACTCAATCTAAGGGGACGGCATATCTTGGGGTCAGCCGCTGCGACTTCGGAAAGTTTTTCAGTAAGCTGCTCGATGGTCATTTCCGTCTGGGTTTCAAAGGCTTTTTCCAGAAAATCCCCGAAGTGATATGTGAATCTTCGATAGTGTCTCCACTGCTCAAGGAGTACCTCATAGTTTCGAGTAGACTTCGCTGGCATCATGAAGCTATGGAGGTAAGAGCTTTAAGCTTTTACTCTAACGATTCGCTCATTGCGAACTGTAATTTGGCTAGTTTGACAAATAGGGGCGGGAAGCAATAAAATAAATACACTCATTTTGGTCTTTTGGTAGAGAGACGGCAATGACCTGTCTGGAGTAGGCGAAAACCTACGAAAGAGAAGTCCAATGTTTAATCCTTCTAATTGATCCACGCTAACATATAATTTAAGGTTTCGTTAGCAACAGATTCCAGTACTCATTTTTTGTCAAAGCATATAGTTAATGAGTGCTGCAGACGATGCTGATATGGTCATCATGTAACCGAAAGGGCTTATCATGGTCCGCCAAGAGAAAGGTTCCCGCCTTAACCCTAGCGGCTTTCCTGATAAGCCCTTTTTTGATTCTACCCCAAGTTGGCCCACAACCCAAGGCCAATCGTCTCTAAGGAAGACAGTAAAGCTGCATCGCTAAAGCCAGTGTGGAGGTTAAGGCTGAAAACAGCCCCAAGGAGTTAACTTATGTCACAACAAGAAATACCTGGGAATCAAAGAAATCAAACTTGGATTAACAAGCAGCCATCTACAGAAAAGAGTACGGATAAAATGGACTTTCAAGCCCTTGAGGACTCCGCTTGGGTGTATGTCAAGAACGTTGCCAACTATCTAGAAATTTCTACGCACCAAGCTCGAAGGCTCATGAAAAAAGGAGCCATAATCTCAGAGAAGCCGGCAGGAGCCTGGCGAGCCAGAAAGAAGGATGTTCTCGCATACCAGCAGAGTGTGAGACGCCCAAGGCCTGATTAGCCCTTAGACTCCGAAGAGACTTGTGGTCTTAGTTCTTAGCTGCTTTTCAACCTACCTCTTATTCCCTTCATCCGTTTACAAAATTGACAAGATTGACAAAAGTAACATGTCCTCCATTTTTCACGAAATGTGCATTTTTTGCTGACTTAAACGGCATTATTGCCATAGTATGAAGCCAAGGCAATGGTCGCATAACGAATGGAGGTAAACATGATCCAGAAAAAATCAGAGGTACATGACCGGCTCCTTTGGCAATCGATGTATCGGTTCGGTTTCCACGACAAGCAGTTCGAGGAGCTTTCGCCTGTCGAGCAAGAAGTAGTGCTCAAGGAACTCGCCATCGCTATGGCGATTGACTCAGCACCGACCGAAAAGCCCGGCGTAAAAAATCCCAGGGAGATGTTGTTGGCGAAGTGCCCCTGTTGTGGAGAGCACTCGCTGAAATACGAAAACGGTTGTTCTTTTTGCCTATCGTGCGGCTATGGGAAGTGCGACGCTTAAGAAAGGAGCATTATGCAAAACTCACAACACCCATTCGACGAGCTGATGGAGAAGGTTCTGGCCCGCAGGGCTCAGACCGCCGAAGTCTCCCAAGGTTTGCGGCAGTTGGCGGAACTCTATTCAGAGGAATTCGTAAAGCAAGGCCGCATCCGAAGTCCGAAAAAAGCGATCAGCCTAGCTTCCACGCTGTCGCTGCTGGGCTATGACTGCAGCTCGCTCTCGTATATCTGGAACCCTGGTAAGCGAGAGCCGTTGCCCCTAACGCTCTACGCCCATCTGGTAGTTTCGAAAGAGATTATTGGCGAGCACTTGGACAGTCTGCCCGATGTGGTCGGAGGGTTTTTGGGCCACCTAGCGACAAGCGCACAGAAGGTTTTCGCAGAAGAAGACAGCATTCAGGTAGATGTCGATTTACTGACCAATTTTACGGTGGAAGCGTGGTTTGCGAGCGAGCTGTGTCTTTGCCCTGAGCGCTTCCAGAGGCTCTGGAACGAGCGCAAGCTCTCAAAAGCCAAGAAGTTCGAGCAGCAGTTTGCTGTAGCGGTCAATTGAGCGCAGAGGCAAAAACCCAACGAAAGGAGCGCGTGTGTGCCGACAACGCAGAACCCAAGTATTAGTCAACCGCTTAGTCCACTCCGAGTTAGAGCAGTATCTCGATGGGCTCAAGCAATTGTCCAGGGAGTGGGTCATCGACCAAGTGCGTCAGGAAATGGGCGTCGCTCGCTTGCTCGATCTGGACCACGATCACCTGTCAAGAGCGAAAGAGCTCATCCAGCACTATCGAAAAATCACCGACGAACGGATTGCTGTTGGCCTCAGATATTACGAGAAGCTGAAACGAAAAAGGGAGATTTCCCAAACCTGAAGGGATCAGTCATGCCGTTTGAATTGTTTCTTGCGTTCGTGTGTATTGCAGCGAGAAGGTTGCTTGCAGGATGGAAAGCGATCTTTGCCAAGCCAGCTGCATTAAGTCAAGCCGCCAACACTGTCCGTTCACTTGAAGAGGAAACGGTCAAAGGAGGTCTAACCGTGCCGAATCCAGATTCCAGTCATAAAGTTCCCAAGCCCGCTGCCGGGCCGATTGACTTGAGCCCGGCCGACAGAACGCTTTTCTCGCAGATCGTTAGGCTGCCCTGGAGCGAATGGAACAGTCTGTGGAGCCGAATCCATCTCCCAGAGGGGGTGAAGCAGCACGCCAAAAGAGTCCTAATTTTGCAAGGAAACCTTCGCATCGCGGATCTCGACCCGGTCACTTCGGTCGGGAAAGGCCTGTTTTTTTACGGCCCACCGGGGACGGGCAAGACTTCCATCGCTAGGGGCCTCGCCAACGAATTTGCCACGGCTATAGATAAGGAAGTCTTGCTCATAGAGATAGCGACGCACCAGCTCTCCTCAGAAGAACTGGGCAAAGGCCCCAAGCAAGTGGAGATGGCCTTTGAACGTGTGGCTGAGTTCGCCACTTCGGGCATGGAAATCATCTGTTTCCTTGATGAAGTGGAGAGCGTGGGTGCCAATCGCTCGCAATCTTTGTCAGGGGCTGACCCCAAAGATGTCGCGCGCATGACCAACGCGGCCCTGCAGGGCATAGACCACCTCAGCAGGCTCGGCAACGTTCATCTGATCGTCACGAGCAACCTGCCCAAGGGAGTAGACTCCGCTTTTCTCGACCGCATGTATGCGCTGTACGTGCCTTTGCCCGATGCGCTGTGGCGCTGCCTCATCTTGCAAGACGCACTTGCAGAGTTGAACGACAAGCTCAACACAAAGATCAGATTGCCGCTGAACGGCCGTAATAGTTTAAGCATTGAAGGGTTGCCTAAGCAATGGAAGCGGCTGCTTGTTGCCACGGAAGGTCTTTCCGGCAGGCAGCTGCGCAAGCTCGTTTTTGTGGCTCTCGCCGGCCGTGAAGAGACGACGAAGCAACCTTCGACATTGACGCTCAACGACCTCATCAACACAGTCGAAAAGGCGCAGGCGCAGCGCCGCCAAGACGTTCTCTCAGGCGGCGTCTACGATTACTATACCCAACCAATTCAACAAAGGAGGAACAATGGGCAGCAATGGAACGATGCAATTGAACCGCTCGATCGCTTCATCTCCTAACAGGTCTCCCAAAGAGACGTGGAAGGTTTTGAGCAAGTTCTCGGCCGATTGCCTGGCCGCGAGGGGGGGGACGAATGTACAAGCTGTGGAGGAATGGCTGGGCCGCGTGCTCGGCATAGCTTATCCACTCTTAGTGAGCCACCAACTGGAACAGGGGGCTGTCGTCGTGGAGATGCCGGGCTTGCGGATCTCTTTCCAAATTGCTTATGGGCTCGGCGGGATGGATGCGGAAGATGTTTCGCTGCCTTCCTTGTCTTTGCTGCCCAGCCTTGATGAGAATTCCACGCTGACCTTAACTTTCGAGATCAACGATGGTGCTGTCAGCGAGCAATTCACGCAAAAGCTGGCCGAGCTGAATGCGGACGCGCGGATGCACGTCACGGTCTCTGTCCCCGAGACGAGCCCGCCAGAAAACGTAAACCCGAAGTCTGATGCAGAAGGGAGTAACTGATATGGCCACACAAGTGCAGACGAAAGTCAGGGCGATCGTAAAGACGCTGGGCATGTCTGTGACACATACCGTCACGGAGACGATTCACGCATGGCTGAGGATCACGGGTGGACTTGACCTTGACACCAACATGCTGATTAACGGAAGGGACTCCATTGAAAAGGTGCTAAAGACGTGGATCACATCGCGGCATCTGAAGGCGGTTTTTTTGGAAGTCTACCATCCGGGCAGCAACCAGTGCGTGGCCCGTTTCGACCTTGTCTATTCCTATGATCCGACCTGTTCCAATGAGGCGGGAGGCTACACGATCAAGATGGATTCCATTGATGAGGTGGTCAAGCAGCTTAAATCAAAGGTGCAGGGAGCCATCTACCGCATCATCGTCGACCTGGCTGAAAATGCTCCCCAGGTTCCAGGATGGACGCCCACCCAACCCTTGAGCACGGACGGACTTACCAAAGAGAGCATCGGCAATGTTTTCGGTTCACCCTACATCGAAGTAGGCATGGACGTGTTGAAATAACCAAGGAGGATTTCTATGACTGCAGAGTTCATGGTGGACGGCCAAACCTATCAGTTACAGATTCAGGAAGAGCAAGACCTCTCCAAGCTCTTTCAAGAGACGGTTGCGGAGATCGTGAAGATGGCTGAAGGCAAGTTAGAGGGAACCTACCTCGCTTCAGCCATTGTGGAAAAACTGGTGGACGGCATTGTGATGGGTGTTAAACCCATCCAGCTGGGCGAGTTGGGAAACATCGAATGAAAGGAGATGCAGATGCCCTATCACATTCTTGGGTCCCAGAATGATGACGGCTTGCAGACGAAGCCGATTGGCGAAGTAGTGATCGCGGTCTCCCCGCCTTGCAACGACGACATGCTGTCGGTCTTTAAGAGGATGGGGCTTCCTGCTTATCAGGCGCCCTACAATATGCTTCAAAACCTGCAATACCTGCGGCGGGTTGACATCTTCGGCGCAAATTGCGGCAGTTTCCAGGGTGCATATTGCAATCCTCAGGATGTGCGACAGTGGATTGCGAATGGTGGGAAGTTTCTTGGGTCGGATTTCGAGGATGAGCCCATTCAGAAGTGCTTCCCTGGCATCATAATGACTGACCGGAACGGCGCTGCTGGAATTCTTCTTGCACAAGTCGTTGACCCTGAGCTTGAGCAAATCATCGGCAGCCAGATACAGTTGAATTTTGACATGGGCAGTTGGCACCGGATCACCCGAATAAGCAGTAAGGAAGTAGGGTGCTGCGGCCATATCGTTTCGCCAGTTACGGTTCATCTGGAATCAGAAGGAAGGCCGATAGTTGTTTCCTTCAAATACGGCCGTGGGCATGTGATTTACACGTCGTTTCACGTGCACGCCCAGGCCACCGAGATGGAAGAGGCGCTGATAAAGCTCCTTCTCTTGAAGCCCCTGTCGTTGACCAGCGGAATTCCCACCGCGACCCTGTATCGGCAGTTTGGGCAAGGGTGATGTTATGGACCCCCAGCGATTGTTCAACCCTTACGGCGACCCGATGCTGGGTTGGCTTATCGGCGCTATCCAATGGCTGATACTTATCGGGATCCCTGTCGCCATCTTCTTGCTGTTTTTCTTTGGAAGCTGGCAAGGCGCGAAAGATGGCCGGCTTCTTGCATTTTCGTTCGTTTTCGGGAGCATCGCCTACCTCGGCTTCGTCGGTCTTGTCGGAGTCGGCTTGCAGTTCTCGTGGCTCACGATCGCGCTCTTCTTTCTCGGCACTGCTGTCAGTTTTGGCCGGTTCGAGCTGACGCGCAGCGCGCTGGCCGATGCAGTGCTCGGCGGCCTCATCGTTGCGCTCGTCGGCACTCTCGCTGTGAGCGGGGCAGGCCTCGTGCTTAGCACGGGGTTTGCTCCGCACTTCGTCGGTTGGATTACTGCTTGCGCCCTCGTGAGTATTGTTGCGGGAGTAACGGCCTATGTCAAAGGGAGCTGATGGACGTGGACTTTGACGACCTTGATGTGGAAGAGTTGGCGAAACTGGTCTCGGAAATCCTGCAAGCACAAATCGCCGGCGAAAATGAAAACATCAAGCAAGTGGCGATGAGCTTGCAGACAAGTCTTACCCAACTGACGGCAACACAGGTAGCCCTTGCTCCTACTCATGCGAAAGAAATCGAGATGATTGCGCCTCATGTGGAGCGGAGAGTCACGGAGTACGAGCAGAGCCTTCGGTGGCGAAAATTGTTCACTTTCGGAATAACCGCAGCGGACATCAAGGAGAAAGGTTTCGAGAAGAGTCTGGAAGAGGCGACGAGATTAAGGGATGTCGTCTCCTTCGCTTCCCACCCCGGATTGAAGGAAATGTATCAGGCACAAATCAAGGCCACTCTCACATTGGCCGATGAACTGGTGAAGCTCGTCGAGTCGGAAAAGGTAAGAAGCGTAAGCCTGAACGCTGTGAAACGAATCCTCAAAAGGCTGGTGGCTGATGGACAACCTCAACCCGATGCTTGAAGAGATTCTGAGGCTGGCGCTACTGTTAGGTCTACAGGAGAGCGAGAAACTCCAGCGGCGCTTGCAGCGGGCGGTTCGCAAGAATGATGGAGAAGCCCTGGCCAAGATTCGCAAAAAACTGAGGGCGTATGCTGCCAGCAAACTCAGCAATGGAAGCCCGTTCCCGATACCCACCCAATCTAAACTGGGCGATGGCTCCAAGGGCGTGATCATCGGCCATGAACACGACACGGCTTTGCCTTTCTACTGGAAGGATTTCCATCTCAATCTCTTGGCCTTCGGCTCGATTGAGCAAGGCAAGAGCAATCTCTTTCGGCTCATCGCTCCACGCATCCAGGAACTGGGGGGGACCGTCTGGTTCATGCAGCGCAGAGCCGGAGACTATGAGAGCGGGCGACTACGTTTATGGTTATGTGTTAAAGTGAGGTGATGGACATGAAAAGAATTCAAATAATCTGGCTTATATCGCTGCTGGGGGTAGGGTTCATGCTGATCCCATCCATGAATGAACGGGTGCAGAATCTCAATCAGCCCTCAAAAGACGAGTGGGGATTGGTTGACAGTCTCGCGCTCACTCCGGCATTGAAGGACGCGACTTTCCAATCTGCAATCCACAATCTGCAATCCACAACCGGCCTGGTTCGTGCGAAGGTGTCCAGCCTGCTGACCAATGACTTGGCGATGAGCGCAACAGACATCACATGCATTAACTTCGACAAGCTAGTGACGGGTGAAGACATACCGGAAGGGACACTGATCACGAAGCAATACCAATCACTCGGTGTGACCTTTTCGAGCTACGACCCCGATGGGCTGGGGCTCACGACCCTCAGCAAGTTTGCCATCTCGTCGCCCAACGTCGTTTACGCGGGTACAGAGTTGGGCAATATAATGATAGCCACCTTTCATGATCCAGCGACGAGTGCGCCGGCGGTGATGGGTTTCGTATCGATCACCGTCGACAAGGATACCTTCGGCAATACGGAGGAGTTGTTCGGCCTGGACCTTGGCCAAAACAACGTGGTAGCAAAGGCCGATGTCGATTTCTCGATGCCGGGGCAAGTGGTCAGCATCTCCACGTCGACGCCTGTGATTCATCAGGTGGTACTTGTGACGAGCGACTACTTCGATGACTTCTGTTTTAGTAAGGTAAGTCCGGCGGGGAGCAGCATTCAGGGGATGAAGTGGAACGACCTCAACGGGAACGGGGTGAAAGATCCCGGTGAGACGGGGCTGTCCGGATGGACGATAACCCTCACCTACGGCAGTCCACCTACTACTAACTCAAGTTGCTACCAAAGAGGTGGGAAGGAAGCAAGTTCCTCCGGGAAGTCGCTAGAAGGTTTCTGAGCGAGAAACTTTCTATCGAACCGGAGGAACCGATGCCCTATTGTATCATAGCCATCTACTGTGTGTGCGAT
>JACOSB010000147.1 GCA_016179105.1 Candidatus Acetothermia bacterium | reverse complement strand
GGACCAAGGCGCGGTCGTAGTCGGCCCAGTTACGAATTCGGTATACTGACTTCTGGCGCGGACGAGTTGGCTTGTTGGTAGGAGACATACCTGCAAGTTTACCCGAGCCGCGCTACTTCTTTATTCGTGCACCAACGCCACGGCAAACCGTAGACTAACGCGTCCAGTTTTCAATCTTCAAATTTTCGACATGCTTGAAATGTTCATCATTAGTCACAATTCGTCCTTGACGCTGCACAAGCGCGTTCCTTATAATGAATGCGTCTCGGAGCGTAGCGCAGTGGAAGCGCGCTTGGTTTGGGACCAAGAGGTCGCCGGTTCAAATCCGGCCGCTCCGACCAGGAAAGTGCTGCCGTGCTGAAGTGCTGCTGTTAACGGCAGCACAGCAACACTCTAGCACTTCTACACTTATACTATGGCTTCATTCTACCAGTCGCTCTATCGCAAATGGCGTCCGCAAAAATTCTCTGACGTCGTCGGTCAAGAATATATTGTGCGCACACTACAGAACGCCGTCGCCACGAATCAGATCGCGCACGCGTATATGTTCGCTGGCCCGCGCGGCGTGGGCAAAACCACTATTGCCCGACTCTTCGCCAAGGCCGTCAACTGCAAAAATCCCACTGCTGGCGAGCCCGACAATTCGTGCGAGAATTGTCTAAAGATCACCAAGGGCACCGCACTCGATGTGATAGAAATCGACGGCGCGAGCAACCGCGGTATCGACCAGATCCGACAATTGCGCGAAGAAGTCAACTTCATGCCCGCTGAGATACGCTACAAGGTTTATATCATTGACGAAGTCCACATGCTCACGAATGAAGCGTTCAACGCGCTTCTGAAAACACTCGAAGAGCCACCCAAACACGTGATCTTCATCTTCGCAACCACTGAGGCACACAAAGTTCCGACTACTGTTATCTCGCGCTGTCAGGCGTACGACTTCAAGAACCATCACCCGGAACAGATCGAAAAGCAATTGGCGAAAATCGGACAAACTGAAAAAATTCAAACAAACGAGCGCGTGCTCCGCGCCATCGCCGTGCGCGCCCGCGGCGGGATGCGCGACGCGATCGTCATGCTCGAGCAGCTTTCTTCATTCAAGGGCGACCAGGGTATTGACGAGAACGATCTCTACGAAATTATGGGCCTCGCGAGCGAAGAGACGGTTCATAAATTTCTCAATGCGATTCTCCAGAAAGAGAGCCGCACCGCGCTCGAAGCCATCGCGAGCCTGGCCGAGCGTGGCAAAGATTTAGAGCTTTTTGTCGACGAGCTGATCAGCCAGACGCGCGACTCGCTCATCTTAGTTTTGGACAATCAGAAAGCCCCAGTGAACGCGAGCGCAGCAACGCTCATCCAACTCAGCAGCAAACTTTTAGAACTCAAGCGCGAGCTGAGCCGTGCCTGGGAGAAAAGAATTTTATTAGAAGTGAAAGCACTCGAACTCATCAATCAGAGCACAACGAGTGTGAGCACTGCGCCAACAGTTACTCAGCAACAACCCCAACCTGCGCAACCAATGCCTATCGCCACGCCGGCTCCTGCGCTCAAGCCTGAAAAAATTGTACCCGCAGCGTCAGCTTCCTCAACTTCTGCACCGAAGGGTACGTTGGGCCTTGAGTCAAAGCCTGCTGCTAAACCAACAGCTTCTCAACCAGCGAAGGAGCAGCCAGTTGAGACTCAGATGCCAGCACCTAAGCCTGAGCCAGTCGTTGCAGCGTCTCCTACTTCGGTACCGTCAATAACAGCACCAAGCGATATCAGTGGCAACAAATGGCAGCAACTCTTGAACGAACTCAAGCGCGAGCGGCGCAGCACGATCCATGCTTTCTTGATGGAAGGCCAGCCCGTCGAGATGAGTTCTGCGCTACGAATCGAGTACCCGCCGCAAAGTGGCTTCCATAAAGAAGGCCTGGAGAAGAACCGCACCTATCTAGAGGCGATGGTAAAAAAAATCTACGGCAAACGCCTCGAAATAGCTTTCGCAGGCACAGAAAGTGCGAGCGGCAACTCAGCTACCGTCAAGCCTGCAAAAAAGAGCGTAGCACGTGAAAAAGCAGAATTGGTTCAGAAGATATTCGACGGCGAAATTATCAATGAGCACTAAAGGAGGCCCACTATGTTTCCGGGCGGCATGAAAAATGCCATGCAACAAATCAAGAAGATGCAAGACCTGATGGAGAAGAAGCAAGCCGAGTTAGCCAATGTGCGCATCGAAGCGTCCGCCGGCGGCGGCATGGTGAAAGTGGTCGCCAACGGCCGCGAAGAGATCGTCGACATCGAGATCGCCAAGGAAGTCGTCAACCCCGAAGACATCGGTATGCTCGAAGACTTGATTTTGGCGGCGATCAAGGAAGCGCAGACCAAATCCAAAGCCGTCGCGCAACGCGAGATGCAAGGGTTAATGGGAAATATGGGATTGCCCAACATCCCCGGCCTAAATTTCTGAGATTTTTTCATGGAAAAATTTCCTGAGCCGCTGGAAGCGCTAATCAAAGAGTTCAACAAGCTACCGAGCATCGGTCGCAAGACGGCCGAGCGGCTCGTGTTGTATTTGCTCAGCCAAGATGCGCAAGAAACTCAACTTCTGAGCCAAGCGTTACTCGATGTCAAATCAAAAATTCGCCCGTGCAAAATCTGTTTTAACTACACCGAGGCTGAAGAATGTGAGATTTGCAAAGATGTTCGCCGTGATGGTTCTACGGTCTGTGTAGTCGGTCAGCCGCAAGAACTTCTTAAGCTAGAGAAGACGAATGAGTACCAGGGGCTTTATCACGTGCTCGGCGGGCTGATCTCGCCGGTCAATGGAATCGGGCCGGAGCATTTACACATCGACGAGTTGATGCGACGCTTAGAGGCTGGCAAAGTGAGAGAAGTGATTCTCGCGCTCGATCCCAAAGTCGATGGGGAGTTCACGGCGATGTATCTTGCGCGCAAGATCAAGCCTTTGGGCATTAAAACAACGCAGCTCGCCCAGGGTGTGCCGATCGGTCGCGACTTAGAGTTTGCCGACGAAGTCACGCTCAGTAGAGCTGTACAGGGTCGAACCAATCTGTAACTGAAATATTCATTGAGCCAAGCATAGTTATTAAATACGAGGTGAATGTTTTGTGAAAGCTGTTATCTTCTATAAACACGGAGGTTTGGAAGAACTAAAGTATGATGATGTCCCCGAGCCTACGATCTCTGAGACGGAAGTCTTGATTCGCGTCAAAGCCTGCGCGTTGAATCACTTAGATTTATGGACACGCCGCGGCATTCCCGGTGTCAATATGCCCCATATCTCGGGCAGCGATGTAGCTGGCGTCATCGAAAAAGTGGGAGCAAAAGTTACAAACGTTAAACCCGGCGATCGCGTCGTCGTCAATCCCACCCTCTCGTGCGGAAAGTGCGAGTATTGCAAGATGGGCGAGGACCCGCTCTGCGACGAATTCAAAATCTTGGGCGAGCACACCGATGGAGGATATGCCGAGTTCTGCAAAGCCCCTGAATCGAACTGTATGCTCATCCCGCAAGAATTTTCGTTCGAAGAAGCTGCTGCTCCGTTGGTTTTTCTCACGGCCTGGCGGATGCTCGTCTCAAGAGCCAAAGTGAGACTCGGTGAAGATGTTTTGGTGTTGGGAGCAGGGGGAGGCGTCGCGAGTGCAGCGATTCAGATCGCCAAACTTTCTGGCGCACGCGTGATCGCCACAGCCAGCACTGAGACAAAACTCGAACAAGCAAAAAAATTGGGTGCAGATATTCTTATCAACTACAAGACAGTCGAGTTCGACAAAGAAATCTGGAAATTGACCAACAAGCGCGGCGTCGACGTCGTCGTCGAGAATATCGGCGAAGTAACTTGGAAGCAAAGCATCAGATCACTCGCACGCAATGGCCGACTCGTCACCTGCGGAGCAACCAGTGGGCCGGTGGGCGAGATTGATATTCGCGTGCTTTTTTGGAAACAGTTGCAAATTTGGGGGTCGACGATGAGCAACAAGCGAGAATTCGCAGAAGTGATGAAGCTCATCTGGGCACGCAAGCTCAAACCCATCGTCGCTCGTACGTTCCCTTTACGCGACGCCGCAGAGGCCCAACAGATGCTCGAAAACCGCGATGTATTCGGCAAATTGGTCTTGATCCCCTAAATTCGATAAAATCGAAAGGCCACCGCTAAGGTGGCCTTTCGTACTCGTGGTCTGGCCCTCGATAAAGATAAAGTTTTGTCGAGGGCCGTCGTCTTACTTCTTCTTCTTAGCCGTCTTTTTTTTCTTTGCTTTCTTCATCGGCATCAGCATCTCACCTCCTGTGTTGTCGGATTATCATAAGATTTAGGCATCCACCGACGTTGTCTTAGAATGTTGAAATTTTTTCGGGATGATGATCGAGGCGAGAGGATGAAGATGATCCAGGTGGCTGATCTCAGAGTGAGGGTAGAAGAAAGAGAGTAAGTCTATCTTCGTGGCACTTTGGGTTTTTGCACTTTCATTTTTTTTAGATCCTTGCATCGTGCTCATTCACTCTCTTTCTGTGCTGAGTATAGACCAAAAATTTTTTGATGTCAAGAGGGGTTAATAGATTTTCTGCCGATTTTTCTCATCAACTTTCTCTGAAACAAATTAGAAAATTTTCAGAACAGAACGAAATTTTATCTATTCACTGTTTCGTGGCGATGCGCTTTACTCGACTGGTGAACAACCCTTGACGCAATTCCATCTCACTTCTTCCTCGTCAACCCGCTCTTGCTTGTCGAAGTGAGTAAGAGCTAGAATCAGATATCCAGCAACTCGGAGAGAAGATGAAACGCATCGGGGAATTCATCGCAAAAATCGCCAATGATCATACTTCGGGCTCCACTGCAGTGACCGCGCTCGCCCTCGAAGCGTTGCGCAGCTGGGTGACTGAAGCCAAGGATTTGGAACCCAAGAAGATTCGCGCGTCTCTCCAAGAGACAGGTCAAGCGTTAATCCGATCACAGCCGGCGATGGGCGCAATTTTCAATCTGGTCAATCGAGTTTTGTGGACTGCTGACGACGTGCGTGCGGCGGACGAAATCTGTGAGAGTGTCGCGTGGGTCATCGACGAGTTTGAGCGCATCATGCGTCGCAGTCAAACGTCACTCACCAAAAACTCTCTCTCGTTAGTGCCCGATGATGGTCGCATTGTCACGCTTTCTTCGAGCTCAGCTGTGTATGAGACTCTGAAGATGGCTCACACCAAGGGCCGACGCTTTGAAGTAATCTGCGCAGAGTCGCGACCTCTTTGCGAAGGTATCGAGTTGGCCAAACGACTCGCAGACGTTGGTATTTCATGTGAAGTCATCGTCGACGCACACGCTCCTTCTCGTGTCGAGCACGTCGATCTGGTTTTGGTTGGTGGAGATGGTGTCACTGCTTCAGCACTCGTGAATAAAGTCGGAACCTATGGGCTCGCACTCGCTGCTCGCTGGCATCACGTGCCATGTGCCGCGCTCGTGATGACCCAAAAATTCTTCCCACCCGCTGCGCCCTTAAAAATTCCCTTGATGAGCTCGGCGGAAATTTTGTCCGAAACTCCCCCAAACGTTCGCGTCACCAATCGCTATTTTGAAGAGACGCCGCTCTCGTTCGTATCGGTCCTGATGACTGAAAACGGTCGCGTCGATCGTCGCACGATCGCACGGATGACGAGAGCGGTGCATACCCATCCGAGCTTAAAGAAAATCGCGTTATGAAACCGGCTGCACTCTTAGCAATTTCTTTGTCTTCCTTGATCGGGTTAGTCAGTTGCACCAGCCATGATGAACCCCCTTCAATTTCTATAAACTCTTCGATCAAAGCCTACGTCACAGAGCCACTGACCGGCCTTCCCGCGATGAAGATTTTTTCGGCTCAAGCGAACGGCCTCGATCGCGCTCTGATAGAGTTGATCGACTCCGCAAAAACTACACTCGCTGCGGCGATTTATTCTTTCTCGCTCAAAACTTTGGTCGATGCCTTCGAGCGCGCGTGCCAGCGTCACGTGCGCGTACGTCTCATTCTTGAGAGCGAGTCTGCTAAGCAATCTAGGTCTATCAATACTATCTCGTGTGCCACGATCAAGCTCGATCAAAACAGCGCCCTGATGCACGAAAAATTTCTCGTCGCCGATCGGAAAACCGTCTGGATTGGTTCGCACAACTGGACGTGCTTAGATATTTATTTTGATGCCAATAACGCACTTTTAATTTACGATGCTTCTGTAGCCAACGCTTTCGAGGTCGAGTTCGACGAGATGTTTAACGGGCGCTTTAGCATCCATAAATTAGACCACGACAAAAAGAAATTCACCATCGAGGGCCACGTGCTCGAATTATATTTTTTGCCTTCAGACGAAGCTCATGATGCCGTTGTGGAGAAAATCCGTGCTGCTCGGTCGAGCATTTACGTCGCGATGTACGCTTTTACGGATAACTCTCTAAGACAAGCCCTGCTCGATGCCAAAGAGCGCGGGGTTTGGGTGCAAGCTGTCTGGGACTACCAGGGACAATTCCTTACGGGCTCGGACGTATCTGCCATGCTCAATCGCGATGTCGGGGTCCTTGAGGCTAATCCGGGTTTGGTGCATCACAAGTTCGCCGTTATTGACGAAAAGATTGTGATCACTGGTTCGGCAAACTGGTCCCGCTCCGGGTTTGAGAAGAACGATGAAAATCTGCTCATTTTGGAAAATTCTGAGATCGCTCGCGTCTATCTCGCGCACTGGAAAGGTCTTTACGAAGATGCTTTTCACTATGACCGAGAGCCACTAGAAGTGCCCCGACTGAGCGTCCGCGTCTTCGAGCGTTCCGAAGGTTCGCGAGAGTCGGGCGTGCGCGTAGAGTGGCGACCCCATTTGGTCAAGCCCGTCGAGACGTATGAACTCTGCCGAGCCAAATCATCCCAAGGTCCTTGTGAGCGAACGTTTTCAGACTTAGCTCCAGGGTCTGACTTTTTCATCGACACCAGCGCTAACCCCAACGGAACTTATTATTATCGGCTGCGGGGTCGAGTCGGCGATCGCTGGTCCGATTATTCTAACGAGTATTCGAACAATTCCCGTGAAAGCTGCCATGAATGAAAAAGCTATTACTGTGAGCATCATCACGATCGGCAACGAGCTTCTGCTCGGACAAGTGCAAGACACGAACACCCATTGGCTCTGCAAGCAAATTACCGGGCTCGGAGGAAGCGTGATGCGCGTCGTGCTTGTTCGTGATGAGATCGAGGCGATTGTGAAAGAAATCCGAGCAGCGCTAGCCGAAAAGTTTTCGCTCATTATTACAAGCGGAGGCTTGGGTCCGACGCCCGATGATCTAACCCTCTCGGCTGTCGCTGAGGCTCTCGATCGCCGGCTCGCCTTGAACTCTGAAGCGCGCTGCATGGTCGCCGAGCGCATTCAACAGCTCTATGATGCTAAACTCATTCCCGAGGGAAGCATGACGCACAGCCGAGAAAAGATGGCCTGGCTACCCGAAGGCGCTCTGCCTTTAGCCAATCACCAAGGGACTGCGCCCGGTGTTTTGATAAAAGAAGTAGATGCGAGCACGATCGTCTCGCTTCCGGGTGTACCGGCAGAGATGAAAGATATTTTCAGCGATGCGCTACAACCTTTTTTGAACTCGCTCTTCGGCGCGAGTTTCTATCTTGAGAAAATTCTGATGCTTCAATGGAACGATGAGTCTGCACTGGCTCCATTATTGAAAGAGGTTAGTGAGCGTTGGCCGCAAGTTTATGTGAAATCGCGCGCGAAGAGTTTTGAGCGAGGCTTCAGAATTTTGCTGAGTATTTCGATGAGCGGCAAGCGTGATTTAGTTCCCAAAGAAGTTGATGCAGTAAAGAATTTCTTGAGCGAGCAACTCACGCAAAGAAAAATAGTTTTCGAAGAACTCGCGAACGATCCAAGGAGGTAAACTATGCTACGTACCCTGATGTGCGATCTTCTGGACATCGAGTCCCCTGTTATTCAGGCCGGTATGGGAGCTTTCACTTCGGCCGAGTTGGTTGCCGCTGTCTCCAATGCGGGAGGTTTGGGGAGCCTTGGAGCCTCCCAACGCACTGCCGAAGACCTGCAGAAGCAGCTGGCGCAGCTTCGTAAGCTGACCCGTCGATCCTTCGCCGTGAATCATTTGGTGACGACACTCGATGAAGAAGCGTTTGCCCTCACTCTGAAAGCCCAGCCGCGCGTCATCTCGCTGGCCTTGGGAGATCCCGGCCTGCTCGTCAAGCGCGCTCACGACGCGGGCATACAGGTGATGCAACAGGTTCACACCGTAGCACAAGCGCGGCAAGCGGCTGAACGAGGAGTAGACGTGATCATTGCTCAGGGCAGCGAGGCGGGAGGTTTTGGGGGAATGGCTGTGACTGCGTTGGCGCTCATCCCTCAAGTCGTCGATACCGTCAGTCCGATCCCGGTCGTCGCGGCGGGTGGCATCGCTGATGGTCGCGGACTCGCTGCAGCGCTACTACTGGGGGCCCAAGGAATTAATATCGGCACCCGGTTTCTTGCTTCTGTAGAAACACCCATTCACCCGCAATGGAAGCAGATGATTCTAGAGTCAGACTCTGAAGATACCGTGAAAGTAGAAGTGTGGAACGATATCATGCCCACTCCCGGCCGAGGTGGCTATGGCACGGTCCCGCGCTCTCTCCGTACGTCTTTTATCGACGAATGGCAACAGCATCGAGAGAAAGCCGTACGAGAAGCCGAGCGCCTACAGAACGAGATTATGGCCGCTAGGCAACAAGGAAAGATTCACGAATTAGCGCCTTTTGCCGGCCAAACCGTCGGATTGATTCACGAGATCCTGCCGGCGGGTGAGATCGTCCGCCGACTTGTCGCGGAGGCAGAAGAAGTTTTGAGACGAGCGAATAAGTTCTTGAAATAAACCGAAAGAGATTTGCTAGAGAGATTCAAGAATAACTCGTATTTAGAGAAACCTCTCGCAAAGCGAGTAGAGAAGGAAAAGCCTCTGTGAAATTACCCGACCTGGGAAATGCAGAAATCCCCCAGAAGAAAATTACAGGCTATCTCCTTTCAACCACACATCGTCATGGGCGTGGGAAAGCTGCCATCTTTGAACGTTACGGTTTTTCAGCACAGCATTGGGAAACACTTGCCGAAGCGTTGCGTCGCCATGCCGCCGAGAATGAGATAGTCAAGATAGAACGAACACCTTTTGGGACACGCTACATCATAGAAGGCCCATTACAAGCCCCTAACGGGGAAAGACCATATTTGCGTGTTGTATGGTTCATCGAGCATGGACAAACGACTCCACGTTTAGCAACAGCTTATCCTTTGAAAAGACCCTCAAGTTTGAGATAGAATCAACTTAAGCGCACAGAAGGATAAAGAGGAAAGTGAAATGAAAGAACTGGATAGTGTTGTTCTGACTACAGACTTGCCGGAACATGGGCTGAAAAGCGGTGACATTGGCACGATTGTGCTGATACATAAAGGTGGCACTGGCTATGAAGTCGAATTTATAACACTGGATGGAGAGACTGTCGCTGTTGTCTCTCTCTTTGCGTCACAGGTTCGTCCTATTGGTCACCGCGAGATCGCTCACGTTCGTCCTGTGGAGTCAGCTATAAATTAACTCCAGCCCAATGCTGGATAGGCGTCGTTGAGCGAACGATATGCATCCCGGCCTTCGCAAATTTTTCAAACGCCGCGTTCGCTGAATCGGTATAATCAATTACGTCAGGCACAACCACAGGAGACGTGCAATCTTCCAAGAGATACACTTTTTTGGTTAATTTCTTCTCTCGAACTCGTTCATCCTCCAAAAGATCATCGATCGTCCACGCGACGCAATGACTCTTAGCTTGGCCCGCGATTACCACAGCATCAAATTTTAAGAGCATCTCAATAAACTGTGTATTTTTCTGGGCGATCGACTTGCCCTCTGGTCCATCCAGAACCTCTGGCCCAACGACGGAATAATGCTCCGTGAGCGGGTTGTTGCCTTTGATCTGAAAGCTCGGCTGAGTGTAGCGCGCGACGCTATGAAAGAAGATCGCTTCTTCAACTGATGAGACGAGTGCGTGCCCGATCCCGCCGAGCATCGCATGGTAGGGCCAGATCGTGAGATCGTATTTACTGCTCTTTTTTAGCACGCTCATGTAGTGCAATAAGTGCTTCTGGCCGTACTTCGGATCAATGCTAATGCTATCGCTGATCGCCGGGTTGAACTTCCATTTCCCTTGTTTGATCTCTTCTTCGGAGACGAGAGTAAATGACGCGGGATGTTCACCCTGCTCATTCACTAAGAAGATAGAGTGAAAGATCTGCATCGCTTGGTGCGTGTCCATGGTAGGATAAATTTGGGTGATTATACCCAAGTTGCGATAGATAAATTCACACAATCTGCGATTGTCGTCTACGGCTCCTGTGCCCGAGCGCCCGCCGACATACAGCTCAAACCCGGGGATACAAAATGTGTTTTGCACATCGACGAGCACTAGACAAATTTTGAATCTATCGCTCGCAGCGTGCTGCAATTTATATTGCTTGGCCCATTTCTCAGCCTGCGTGGCTCTCTCTTGATATGGCACTCGCCAAACTTCCCGCACTTTCGCGGGATCGAAATGAGCTGGAACAGGAAGTTCACGATCAGCCATAGACGCTTTCCTTTGCATTAGACCATTCTTGAAGGAGACGAAAGTTTTGTCCCTGGAGATTTCGCGACAGTCACCCGCAGCCCCTCCACGCGCACGATCTGCACCGACTCCCCCGGCAAAATTTTCTGTCCCTCGATCGCCTGTGCACTCCAGATTTCTCCACGAAACCGAACTTGTCCGTCTTTCTCAATCTCAGACATCGCTTCAGCCGTCGCACCGATCATCGCTTCTCGGCCTGAAACAATCGGAGTGCCAATTGCTTGCCAACTCTTCCAAGCGATGAAGATCGAAGCCGCAGAAGCTACGAGATAGATCAGCAGCGCCCAAACCCAATCCACGAACAAGAAGAGCAAGAGCCCGAGGACTGGCGTCCAGGGAATTATCACAAACCGTTCCCAGATCGAGAGTTTACGGCGAGGGCGGAGCATCTGCATGACTACTTGGCCGCTTCAAGAATCTCGATCAGTTCGCGCTGAACACGATCAGCTTCTATTTTAAGGTTGCTCAGAGATTTTTCGAAAAGCTCCGGGAGCATTACAGCCGGCTTCATGGCCATGAGCTTTGTGACTCCACTCTGGCTGTGGATCACGACGTTGCAGGGCATACAGAGCGTCGTGCGCGGTTCAGCTCGAATGAAGAGCCGCGCGAGTTCTGCCTGACAAATTCCGATACTTTTAACTTCTGTGTTTGCATCTCCGACGATCCCAGAAAAATCATGGTCGCCGAGCACGACCCAGTTGCGCTTGACGGCCGCTTTCCAAAGATCACTTAACGCTTCGCGTGCGTTCTTCTTCGTCTCAACCGTGTGAATGAATTCGACCATGTGCATAAAAATTTCTCTTGTAGGGGCATAGCATGCATGCTACGCCCTTACACAATTACGAAGGTAACAACTCGGCTCGGAGCGTCTTCGCCATCCGTGAGATCGTCTTCTCTCCAAAATCAAAGGGGAGTTCCGCCGCAGCAAACAATTCGGACAACGGCCTGGAGCCACCGAGCGCCAATGCCCTTCTGTAAGCTTGAAGCGCGGCTTTCGCATCTTTGCGCGACTGTTCCCATAGCCCCAATGCCCCGAGCTGCGCGATCCCATACTCGATGTAGTAGAAGGGCCCCGTGAATAAGTGCAATTGCCGGTGCCACTCGTTGCGCAACGCCGACTCATACCCGTCCCAGCTCTCGATACCGCCGAAGCGACGATACAGTTCCACCCAGCAGTTCTCGCGCTCCGCGACCGCGTGCCCCGGATGCGTGTAGACCCAATGCTGGAAGGCATCGATCCGCGCGATCCACGGCAAGAGTTTTACGATCCCTTCCAGATGCTCATAGCGCGCGCGCTTCGCTTCTTCTTTGGCATAGAAGACTTCCCAATACGGAGCGCTCAAGAGTTCCATGCTCATGGAGGCCACTTCGCAAAATTCTAAAGGCGCATGTCGGTATGCGAGCAATCGGTCTGTGCGTGCAGCGAGTGAGTGAAACGCATGTCCGGCCTCGTGCAGCATCGTGCGCACATCATTACTCAGACCGACCGCATTCATAAAAATAAACGGAAGACGGTGCTCGTTCAGGAAAGACTGATAACCGCCCGGCGCCTTTCCCTTACGGTTTTCCAGATCGAGCAAGCTAAACTCGATCATATTTCTGAACTGCGAAGCCAACTCTGGGTCGAGCTTGTCAAAGATAGCTGCCGCTCCGTTCGAGAGTTCCGCTCCCGTCTTGAAAGGGCGCATCGGCGGGTGGCCCTCGGGGTCTACCGAAAGATCCCAGGGGCACAATTTCCCAAGACCCATACGGCGACGGCGCGCTTCTTGAAGATCGCGCATCAAGGGGACGATCCAGCGCTCAACGGCCTCGTGATACGCAAAGCAATCTTCGGGCGTGTATTCGAACCGCTCGCGTTCGCTGAAGGCATAGTCTCTAAAATTGGCAAAGCCGGCATTGCGCGCGATTTTCTGACGAAGCTCGATCAGCTCATCGTAGATTTTGTTCAGCGTGTCGCGCTCGCGCAGCCGCCGCTCAGCGACTAGCTCCCAGGCTTTCTGACGTTTCTCGCGATTCGGGTCTTCTTGGTATGCGCCCATCTGCTGCAGAGTCTGCTCTCGCCCATCAAACTGAACGGTCACGGCTCCCATCAGCTTGATATATTTTTGAGAAGTTTTGGTCTCTTGCGTCTGAAGCGGGATGTTTTCCTCACGGAAAATTTTTGTTGCGTTCTCAATCTTTCGATCCAGAACGGTATATCGCTCACGCGGCAGCAGCTTGCGTGCCGGGCTTTGGACATATCGCACATTGAGGCGATGATGGCGTTCGGCCAATCGAGGCACGATGTGCTCAACAAAGTGAAAATAGGATCGCTCGCGCTCGGGGTCGTCCGTCTGGCAGGTCATAAGAATGCGTCGAACGCTTCCCTCTTGCCTGATCGCCGCGGAGAGCTCAGACCAATCTAATAGCCAGCGCTCCAACGCTTCTCGGGTATCGATCGGTCGTCGCTCTAACTCATTAAAGAGCGGCTCAATCTGTGTCCAATCACCTAGGTCAATCTTGGCCGGAACGAACGCTCGGGGAAACTCGCGCGGGAGTACTGCTAGATCAAAAGACATGAAAAACCTCCGCAATGTTTGAATTCAAGCAGATAGCTCTATTGTAGCGCAAGGAAGTGTGCCGAGCTAATCTTTAGCGTTAACCCTGCTTTTGGATCAATTGATTGCCTTTGTTGTGCCAGTCGATCATCCCGTCTTTGTGATTCCAGACATTCGTGTAGCCGAGCTTGACGAGTGTTGCTGCAGCAATCGCGCTCATGCGACCGCTACGGCAGTAAACGACAATTTTGACAGCTTTATCCAAGGGCAATTTATCCAGATTTTTCTCGATCTCGTTGTAGGGGACGAACGCATCTGTATGAGCGATCTCTCCTTCATAGGGAATGTGTACGTTGATGAAGAAAAAATCTTTATGCTTGAGCAGCTCGGCGAGTTGAGCCGAGTCAATGTTCTTGTAACTGCCGCCATCGACGTTAACGATCGTGACGGAGTCTTTTGGTTGAGAGCTAAGTTTCTCATCCCTCTTTTGCCCAGAATTGAAGACCCAAAAGACTCCCAAAACCACTACAAGCGCGATCAAGGCTCCGACCAAAATTTTGTCCATACGATCACCTGGTTGAATATAGCTTACTATGCGCTTTCAAGCCAAGCTCCATCGGCCATTGCTCAGCGAATGCCCGGCAGCCGGGCCACCAACTCATCGTTGCTCTCAGAGTTGCGACGAAAGAACCAGATCGCGCCAGGACTCACTTCATCTCGAAGATAAGCGACGATGGGTTCGCGCATGACGCCAAAGGGCAATGTCTCTAATTTGCTGATCGCATCACCGATCGAAAAGAAGCCAGTTTCCAGAACAAAACCATCGGGATCATTCGATCGGAACGTGCCTTCCCAATTCTCTATCTCAAAGACAAATGCAGTAGATTGGTAGCCATGCCCAGGGCCAAGGCCCCTATGAAGTTGCTCCGGGGCATGATTATCAAATTGAGTGACATAGAGGAGCCGGCCTGGGTCGAGAATTGCTAGCCCGGTCTCTTCGCGCACTTCACGAATCAGCGCTTCAGTCAAGAGTTCCCCCGGCTCGACCACGCCACCGGGCAAGGCCCAGGCAGAGATTGAATCGTTCGGGCCTTGCTGGCGCACGAGCAAAATTTCATCCGTGCGACGGATAAGAGCAGCGACGATGAGATGAATCTGCTGAGATGTAGCCATTGACGTGATAACTTCTTCTCTCACAAAGTGAAGATCGCGGCTCCCCATGAACTATAGCTGATCCTACTCTCAGAAACCAAGCTACCCGGATGAGCTACCGATTCAAAGAGCGCTCTTTCATGCCCTCAATCGTCCCAAACACATTACTCTGTGGGCATTTTTCCCACCGGAGAATTACCGGAGGCCGAGAGCTTACGCTTCCGGTGTGACAGCGACAAACACACAGAAAGAAAGAGGAGGAGACCAACAATGACAAACAAGAAAAATCACAGCAGCGTAAACAGCGGAACTAAGTGGGTACACGTCAAGGCTCAAGGGTTCTTCGGGTTCGAAACGGTCGTGGTCTGGGCGGGAGTCTCGGTCGGACAGTTCAAGCAACTGCTCGGGCTCGGCACAGAGACTACGGTCACGGTCCCGGCGGCGGGCTTGCCGCTGCCGGACGAAGCGAGTCTCTTCCACTTCGTGAAGAATTTCGACACGGTCGTACTCAACGCGTAATCGAACAAAAGTTACCTAAGGAGGTAATGCAAATGTTCACACTCAACAACAAGCCGCGGACGGGAAAAACGGAGATCGGTCTGACTCAAATAAAGGCCAAGATGATAGGCATAGTTCTCTTGCTGACGATCGGCGTCCTGACCGGGTGCACGATGGACTTAACGGGCAAAGGGGGCACCAAAACCGGTCTGGCCAGCGGGTCGGCTCTTGACCTCACAGGGTCCTGGCAAATGACGGTCAACATGGTGGTCAGCGCGGGCGGCAAACAGCAAAACGCGGATCCGGCCAGCTTCGACTTGCCATTGACGCAGATGGACAATGACGTGATCTCGGAAGGACAGCAGATCGGGACAGTGGATTCCGCGAAGCGGACAGTCATGCTCAAATTCTACTACGAGATTGAACAAGGTGAGATTTACCTCACGCTGAACGGGCAGATCACCCAGAATGGCAAGGAGATGAGCGGCAAGATCGCGGGCAAGTTCGTCTCCCAAGAATATGGTACGGCCAAGATAAGCGGCACCTGGAAAGCGACGAAGACCTTGGATGCCAGCGAGGCGATGGAAGCGCTGGGTCTAGGCGCTGCGACGGACGCTCGCGTAGAGCTACTCGCCAAGCTCATCAAGGTCTACCCAAGTAAACAGTCTGCTAAGTAAGTAGTTGGCTGGAGCTGCGGTCATCAGTCAGAGGGAGCCGGGCTGGTCCTCGGCTCCCTCCTCCAGATCGCAGAGAACGCTATTGCACGGGCAGGCTTGGCGAATGGGGCATACTTGGTCGTGGTTGAGCGGCGAAGCCAAGATAGCCGTGTCATACGAACGGTCAAGCCTATGGCCGTTTTGCGCTAATCGATCCAGAGAAACCAGAGCCCTTGGAACGTTACAGCGGAGTCAAGTACAAAAATATCGCATGAAACGAAGAATTCGCCATTCAACAAAAAATCAACATCGAAGGGCTATACTGTTGTCGGCACTAGCAAAGGGGGGAGTTTATGGACAAATGAGCAAATTTCTCCGTAGTATTTGACACTTTGCTTATCTTCGGAAGTATAATCCGAATTATCGAGAGAACCAGGAGGTATCGTCATGCGACGTGCTGTAGCGGGATCCATGGGGCTTCTTCTGTTGGTCGCGCTTCTATTGGGGATGTCGGGTTGTACAAGCACAGCGACTCTAACGATCACGAATGATTGTGTCGCGTCCAAGTTTTTCAGCAAGGCCAGTGCCAGTGGGGTACAGGTGACCGTAACATCGTCTTGGCAAGAAGCTTCAGGGGGCAGTAATACCGAAAGCGCGCTGATGAAATTTGGCCAAAAGCGGTCTTTCATCGCGGTTGCGCCTAGTGAGGGCGGTATATTTGGAGGAGCAACTTTCAGGGTTACAGCGGTTTTAGTGGATGCAGGCTCCGGCGAGAACAAAGACCTGGGTGGAGGAAACTGGACAGTCAAGGAGGATGGCAGCCAGGCAGTCGCGATCTCGGAGTTGAGCGGAGCACAGAACTGTCGCTAGAGGAAGGAAGGAATCCCATGGCTTTTCGGGCATTTGTCTTCGCATTGGTAATGCTGAGTCTCACTCTCGCTTTCACAGACGATAAGGCATTGGCACGAATCCAGGTAGGGGTCGGGATGGGAAGTCTCGGGGAAGACTTTGTGCCCCTGGGCAGAGTGGTAGTAGACGTATTGGATGTCGGAATTGGGGTCTTGGCAATCGATGCGGAATACTGGTTTATCGCGGCGGGCAGTCAATGGCTCTTCACGTTCGTGACATTCAAATTCCCGGTGCTCTTCGAACCCGTCCTGGGAGTCGCTCCAATTATCTCCGTTTCCTCTCAAGACATCGGGCTCGTGACGGTAGCTTTTGCTGTGAAGGGGGGCATCGGGCTCTCGTTAGGACCGTGGGGGCTCTTCGGAGAGACGATCTTCTTCGTCTCGCCGACGTACGGATTCTCTGATGAGCCTTCCTTCGCGTTCGGGTTAAGCTTACGTTTTTGATCGAGCAGAGTATTAAACATCCAATAAAGGAGGGATGGCAGATGATTGCTACAGGCGGAGGAAACAAAACGTGGGTCGGGGGGTTGACAGTCGCGTGTCTGGTTTTAGGGCTGGGGTTCTCGGGTTTGGCTCAAGGATCCACGTCAAAACCGGGCGATTATTTCTGGCCGGAAGTCTTGTTTGGTGCTGGCGGTGCTTACTTGGGCAGTTTCGGTGGGCTCTTTGTGGGTACGCTGGTGGGGGGATGTTTTCAGGAGCAAGGCAGCCAATCGCAGCTTCTCAAGTGCGGTATCGCTATCATTGTCGGCATCTTGGTCGGAAACGCCGTCGGGGCTACTGCGGGGATAGCGATCACAGCGGGATTTCATAATATCGAGGGCAATCTGTGGCTGGCGCCGTTGGGAGCTGCCGTCGGCACGATCGGTGGGATATTGCTCGAGACTCTGATTCCATCCGGGGTCTCACCATTCATCACGTTTATCGTGCCTGCATTCACGGCATCGACTGTCGGAGCGTTGGCCTTCAACTGGGGAGCCCGGATCCGGGAACCGAAAGCAGCTTTGGCGTACCTAGGGCCCACCACCCCTTTTCGCGGCGGGCAGGAATTCAGCCCTTAGAGTAGAGATCGTTGCTTAGCGTCGGATTTAGTCATTGCCGGGCTTTACTTTCAGCACCGTCGAAGGAAGTGGTTGGCAGGCCCTTACGAAAGACCGATGGCTATGTCTTCTGAGCTAACAGAGGAGGTTTTGCGATGAACTGGAGTCTGGTGCATTCGTCTGTCTATGCTGTTTTAACCAAACGCGGGGTCTATTTCATCGGTAGCATCCTAATCTTTTTGGCTGCGATCGGTTTCCATCAAGTGCCAGCTCAGGCCGAGTGGCTCACGATGGAGACCCCGCACTTTCTGATCACGTTTCAGGCGGGTCAAGAATCGGTCGCTCAGGAAGCCGCCTACTATGCCGAATTAGCGCACCAGAAAATCAGTGAAGCTCTCGAGCATGAGCCGAAAGAGAAGACCCAGCTCGTATTGGTCGATTCATCCGATTCCGCAAATGGATTCGCTACTCCAGGCCTGGGCTATAACATGGAGCACTACTGGCTTGTGTACGGTGCGCCTAACACAGAGCTGCGCTCACGCATCGAGTCTTGGCTATACACGTTGGCCATCCACGAATACACGCACACGCTTCACATCGATATGACCGATGGCTGGCCAGCCCTAGTGCGTAGCATCTTTGGCCGCCTAGGGCGACCGCAGTTCACCAGCATCCCCGGCATCCTCTGGCCGGCTCTGACCTCGCCGAACGGAGACTTGCCCGTCACGCTGTTGGAGGGGTTTGCGGTCTACATGGAGACGATCAACACCGAAGGCGGGCGTCTCAAGGACTCGCTCTGGGAGATGTTCATGCGCGCCGACTTCGTGCAAAAGAAGATCATGACGCGCGATCAGTCCTCGGGGATATACAGTTACTCCCGCTTCACCGGAGGTGCTCCCTTTTATATGTACGGAGCCTATTTCTGTGACTACATCGCCCGCACCTATGGCCAGAAGAAGCTCTATGAGATCATGCACGAGAACAGCAAGGGGAGCTCCTGGTTCATCAACGATGTGTTCGTGAAAGTTCTGGGAAAGTCCTGGCCGAAAGTCTGGGCTGAGTTTATCGCCGAGGCCAAGGAGCGCTATGCCCAGCAAGCAGACCAGATCAAATCCCAACCCCTCACGACGATGGAGCGCATCACCCGCACGGGAGAGCTTGCGACGAGCCCTGTCTACTCTCCGGATGGCTCTCAGATCGCGTATGCCCAGGGTGGGCGTCATCGTGAACCTGCCATCCGCGTAATGCGCGCCGATGGCAAATTCAACCACACGGCCATCACCACCGATGTTGTCTTCACGCGCGAAGGATCCTCCTGGTCACCCGACGGAAAACAGCTGGTCTACAGTCGTTCAGATTACGTCGGAGAAAAAACAGTCAATGATCTCTATCTCTTCGACCTCGACTCCCGCCGTGAGCGACGGCTCACCTATGGTGTGAGAGCCACAGGGCCTACCTGGTCCCCCGATGGCAAGACGATTGTCTTTGTGGCAAAGACGTCTACCTTGCAGACGAGCCTGATGGCGATGGACGCGGACGACTCGCATGTGCGGGCACTGATAGAGGGAAAAGATGAGATGCAATTTAGCTCGCCCCGCTTTTCGCCGGATGGCAAGATAACTCGGACCGTTCGGGAGTCAACGATATCTATGCCTACCGGCTTTCGGACGGACAATTGCTGCAAGTGACTAACGTCCTCTACGGAGCCTTCTCGCCGACAATGTCGCCCGACGGAAAGAAGATCGCTTTGATTAGCTATGACATCCCCGGCTATGACGTGTACACGATCGACGCAGACCCCGCTACTTGGAAGTCAGTGCCCTATCACCACGAAAAGTTGCCCCAGCCGCCCAACTATGCGGAGCTCACTAAAGACTACAAAGTTCGTCCGTACTCACCCGTGGATACGCTCTTGCCTCACTCCTGGCAACCCATTGCTACTGTTAATCAGGTAGGAGCAGCTCTCACTGGACAAGACCTGCTCTGGCACACCAATTACTTGGCGGGGGCCTGGGTGAACTTCAATGGTGATGGGGATGGGGAGCTACTTCTTACGCACAGTTTCGCCGATCTGGCGGGCCCGATTGAGCCCGCGGTTCCCTTGGTCAGTCTGCTCTTGAGCCCACGCTTCATCCAGGGCGTTTTCTCATGGCCTTTTCAACAGTCGATGCGCTTCCAGCAGAAGATCGACTTGTCCGCAAAATGGGGGGCGCAGCCCCCCCTGCAGACTCCCGACGGGCCGGTACCACAATCGGGATGGTTAGCGAGCGGGAATTGGACAATGAGCTTGAGCGGAGGACGGGACAGCGTGCGTAATTTTTATAGCTTTAGCCTACAGAGTACAGCACTTCTCACCAATGCGACACAGGGAATCGACGTGGGAGCCGAAGCGAGTGCGACCTGGGTCTTCGATGGGGCGACTGCGTTTGGCTGCAACCTGAAAGTAAACGCAGGGCCCCGCGCATTGGCGGTATGTCTCATCCACATGCCGGTGCTCTGGTTGGAATGGCAGTTTGGCACATGGCCCATCTACTTTGAGCGCATGGACATTTTGGGTGTAGTGGCAGTGCAGTATGCCGATGGAGAATTGAAGCCCGTTTACTCTGGGGCAGTCCTCTTCCCGATATATCTTTGGTATAAGATCAGGATTGAGTTTGTCCTTGGGCTGGCTGTCGGGCCGACCGGACTGGTGGTACCGATCATCACCTTCCAGTTCGGGCAACCGTGAGACACAGACCCGAGTTGTCTCATTTTTGTGTCCAACCAAAGGGGCGCAGTACAGTATTACCGGGGAGAAACTTTCGTATCAGCTTAACCTAAACCGCTCAGGTGTCTCACTCTAGCTCAAGCGTCACGTTTTTCTCTTCCCTATTGGGATCAATGAGAAAATGATCAAGAGATACGTGACGTTTCAAGAGAAGCGGGCTACACACGTAACCGGGCTTTCTCTTTTCAATTCTCTTTCAATCATCTCACATCTACCAATTCCGAAAACGCTCAATCTCATCATTGTTTTTCTCACCGGAGAATTACCGGAGAGCCTCCTCTTAGACTCGGGCCGTAAGGAGGAGAGAGATCATGAAAATCTTCGGAATCACGATAACGGTGCTGGTGGCAATAATCTTGTTCGGAGTGCAGAGAGCGAATGCGTCGGAGACTCAGTTGAGTTGTCCGGAAGGCAGTCAGTTCCTTATGTTTGCGGACACTGGTTTTGCTGAGATCACCCCCGATGCGCAGCTCGTCGGCAACTTTGTGATCAGCTTGAGGAATTTCGGCAGCCAACTGATGGTCATTACGCCAGAGGGGACTACGGTACAGCAAGCTCTGAGCTGGAAAGCTGGAGAGATCAGCGAGAACCACTACATTGCTGCCCTTCAGGATAAGATCACAGTGCAGGCTTCGGCCCAAGCCCTGACCATTAGCAACGGCCGATCTGTGACCGGTATCTTCACCGTCTGGCAATTCTGTGCAACCATCGAGAACTCTACCCTAGCCCAGCGCTACGACACCGACCACAGCGGGTACTTAGAGGAGAGTGAGCTGCTGAACGCCTCCAGCGATCTGCTCGATAAGCAAATCAACTCTGCGCAGTTTCAACTCCTCAGGGAGTGCTTTACCCACAAAACCCCGGTACGTGAGTGCGGCATCTCGTCCACAGCAGCAGCCGCAGCGACCAAGGTAAACACGCGAGGCGCCTCCAAGCACGCACTCATCAAGAGAATCAAGCTCTCGACGAGCGTCATTCAGAGCGGGCAGAGAGTGGAATTGACGGTTGAGGGTCAGGATCTCGCGAGCCTGAAGCTCGAACTCTTCGACCTAAACGGCAAAAAGGTCTTCGAGCAACGCGAGGCGGGCAGTCGGATGCAGTGGTCCGTTGCGAGCCGCACGCTCGCCAGCGGGGTCTATTTCTACATCGTGACCGTTCAGGGTCTCAGCGGGCAGACCGCGCGAAGCCAGCTTCAAAAACTGATCTTCAAGAACTGAGACGTGGGGAGCGTTTACTCCGACCCTATGAGGGAGTTGTCCGCGATGAATCTTTTGCCCAACACGATCAAGACTCTAGAGTGCGCACCGCGGGTCGTCACGTCCTCAAGGTCCCAAAACCGCGGGTCGCTGAAAAAGAACTATCGAAGAGCCAAGAGTTTGATTTTGTCGCTCCACCACCGCGTGGAGGGACCCGAGACACTGCTCTTTCCGGCCCTCTTCTTGGTCGCGGCGGTCTTCCACGGAACGAATGGAAGCTTGGCGAACGCAGCATGGGACCTGCTCTTCGCCGTCCTGATGAGCGCGGCTCAATTCTTGGCCCGGGTGCAACAGAGAGAGTCCGGTGATTTTCTCATCTGGCTAGACCATAACAGAGAAAGGCTCCAGTGCGATATCGCGTTCTATAAAGGGCGCCGCGTCACGCCGCTGACGGAGGTGACGCAGTTCCGGGCATGTCTATCTCCCCTCACGACGACAGTTAAGTTGACCTCTCGCTATTTGATCCACGGCCAGGATAACTTGCTTGGGATGGGGCTCGCTTACAGTCTAGTCACTCTCTTATTGGGGTGGTGGAAGCTTCCCTGGGGGCCGGTTCACACATTTCTGACGCTTCTCACTAATCTGCTCGGCGGACACAAACACACCGTCGCGGAACTCCTCGCCGAGCTTGATAAGGCCCAACTCCCCGCGGGGAATACCTCGGATAGTCAATCTTGTCGCTCATTCTTGCCACCAGAGAATTACCGGAGGACGGGTTCTTACACTTCAAGCGAAAGGAGCTGAACGAAGATGAAACACACACAAACTCAGCCAACAAACAATCAAACCAAAGGAGTGATCGCCATGTTGAGCATGGTTCAAAACGTTGTAACGGAGATAGGTTCTAAGAAACAGCTCGGAGTCTTGATCGGAGTCGTCTTGTTCGTAGTTCTGACTCTTACAGTCGTCGACGCAAAAGCGCAGATTCGCCAGTTTGCGAGCGATGCCAAAGCCAGCTCAGAGTACAGTCCATCCGATCGAAACGCAGCTCCCGGCAACGCTTGGAGCGCCTTCGAAATGATCGGAGCCCCCAATGTCTACTCCAAGTGCGGAGATATTCGCGGTGCCTGGGCCGCACTTACCCCAGATAGAGGCACAGAGACGGTCGAATTAAGCTTTCCCACCCCCGTCTACGCGACCCAGCTCAACGTCTATGAAACGAACGTTCCAGGCTCTATCACTCGTGTCGAGTTTATCAGCGCCGATGGCACGAATGTTGTCGGTAGGGACTTCTCCGTCTCTACTCCCAGCTGCCCGGACATCTTTACGGTGAATGCATCAACGCCCTTCTTGACAAACCGAGTGAAACTCACGCTCAACACGAGCCGTTCAGGCTATGAGGAAATCGACGCGGTCGAACTGGTCGGCACAGCGTCCTCCAACGGCGGCGGGAACAATGGCGGTGGCAACGGAGGCAATGGCGGCCAGGCCCAACTTGTCGCCTCGCCCTCAGTTGTAGCCCCCAGCCAGACAGTGACTGTGCAGTTCGCCGGTGCTCCTGGTAACTCGAGAGACTGGATTGGCCTCTACGCTGCCGGTGCGGACAACAAAACGTTCATCTCCTATAACTACATCAACAGTCAGCGCAGCGGCACGACGACCTTCACCGCTCCCACCACGCCTGGTCAGTACGAATTCCGCCTCTTCTGCTGTGATGGTTATACCGACTCGGCTCGCAGCAATACCATCACCGTCTCGACCACTGGCGGCGGGAACAATGGCGGTGGAAACAACGGCGGCGGTGGCCCTGGTGGCGGTAACGGCGGCCAAGTGAACCAGCCTCCTCTTGCCCCTACGTTGCTAAGCCCAGCCAATAACTGCAACTGGAACCTCGCGGCCTTGGATCCTTCGAGCGTGACGCTGCAGTGGGCGAACAACGGCGATCCCGACGGTGATGCCGTAACCTTTGAAGTCGATCTGCAGCAATACAATGGCACCACACGGCAGTGGGTGACCGTCCTCCAGAAAGTGGTCACGGGTACGGCTCTGACGGTGACAAACCTGCAGCCGGGCGCCTCCTATGACTGGGTTGTCTTCGCCATGGACCTGAATAAGCGCAGCAACCCATGGTTCACGCGCAGCGGGATCTCCTGCTTTGCGACGGCTTCGGACGGCGAGATCGACATCTATATCGACTCGGCGGAGGGTGCTCTGACAGCAAAGGCTGCCGGGTTGGCGGTCGCGAACACCCAGCCGGGCGTCAAGAAAGTAAGCGCTCTAGCGCAAATCGTTCAGCTCAAGAAGGGCGCGCTGAGCACGCGCAACGTCCAGATCACTGTGAAAATCTACACGGTCGCTGGAAAACTCGTCCGCACGATCGGCAGCGAGACAGCCAATGCTCTAGCTCTAACGGGGCTGGCGAACGGAACGTATCTGGTCGTCATCGAGAAGAAGAACGAAGACGGTCGAATCCATCGTACAATCAAGCCGGTCGTCGTGTTGCACTAGACAATCAAAGGAGCCCCTGGAGTAGATCTCCGGGGGCTCTCCTTTTTCACCCTGAACGGTCAGAAAGTCTTCTCACAAGCGACGTCTAGCGCGAGCTTCACGACGCAAGAACTCAGTCACACTCTGCCGAACGGCGTCTACGTCTACACGCTCACGATCAAGGGCGCTCATGGAGAGATCATCAAGAAAGAAGTGCACAAACTGACGATCGTGCGCTAAGCTTGGAGAGTCAATCGAGAGAGCTTGCAAACGTCCCCCGGTTCGCCGGGGTCTTTTGCTTTTCCGCATTATCTTAAGAGAGGTCCATCTCGTGGTTACAAGTGGTTACAAAGTGAAGTGCTAAAACGGGTCGTCGTTCGTTGAGGTCCGCCGAAGGCTGAGCACATTCCAGAAGGCACCACACATGATTTAGCGGGCGAAGCAACGTGGAGTGAAGTAGTCTGTATTGGCCCTCTCGCTCAGAGTGCCCCGTTGTCCTTGACGGCTCTCTTCAAATTTGCTATGATAGGATCGCTATTTTTGTGAATTTTGAAGGAAAGCCGGGTGATGCGTATTCCCAACATTAAAGCCGCTGCCAAGGCGCTGCGCCAGAACGAAAAACGCCGCGCACGCAATCTGAAGCGCAAAGAAGGGCTAAAAAAGATCGTCAAAGAGATGAAAAGACACTTGGCCGCCGGCGATGCCGCCAAGGCGCGCGAGCTCGCTCCCCAGCTCATGCAGGCGACCGACAAGGCCGTCGCGAAGGGCACGATCCATCGCAACAAGGCCGCACGGATTAAATCCCGTCTGCTGAGCCAACTCGCAGGATCCGGAGCCCCGATCGCGAAGCCAGCCAAGTCCGCTGCTCGCTGAGAGATACTTTGGGACTACCGACTCGATGCAGTCGTTGATTCAAAAACGCGAGTGGAAGCTACGACAGCTTCCGTCGGATCGAGTCTTTCAAATCGCTACCGATCTCAACTGCTCGACGGGGCTAGCCAAAGTGCTGGCGAGCCGGTCGATCGAGTCCCCGGGTCAGTTTCTCCGGTTCGGCCTCGAGAGCCTCAACCCGCCCTCGTTGCTCGCGGGCCTCGATCGCGCGGTCGCGCGCATCGACCAAGCGATCCGCGCCAACGAGAGAATTTTCATTCAGGGCGATTTTGACGTCGACGGGATTACCAGCTCAGCGATCCTCTTCCGCGCGCTCCGCAAGCTCGGCCACACGGCCGAGATTCACGTCGAGCTCTCGGATCGCCAACGCGGCCACGGCCTCAACGAGAGCGGCATCCGAAAAATCTCCGCGGAAAATTTTAAGCTCTTGATCACTACCGACTGCGGGATCTCGGAGGTCGAGCCGATCCGCGAACTGCAACAACGCGGCGTGGATGTCATCATCACCGATCACCATCAACCGCCGGCCGAGTTACCGCCCGCGCACGCGATCGTCAACCCTAAACTGTCGCACTGCCCTTACCCGAACAAAGACTTAGCCGCCGTGGGCGTCGTCTTTCAGTTGGTTCGCGCGCTCTATCCGGCGCTGGGCCTGCCCGCGCACAGTGCCGATGAGTTTTTGGATTTGGTGATGCTCGGAACGATCGGCGATCTGGTCCCGCTGGTGCGCAAGGGAAACACAGAAAATCGCGTGCTCGTCTCCGAAGGCTTGAAGCGCATCGCCTGCGGGGAAGGGTGCACGGGCCTACGGGTGCTGATCGACCGGCTGGGGCTGGAGGCCAAACGGCTGACCTCGGGAGAAGTCGGTTTCGTCATCGTGCCCAAGCTGAACGCCGCCAATCGCGTGGGCGACCCGCGCGTCGCGTTCTTATTGCTGACGACCCCCGACAAAAAATTGGCCGAGTATCGCGCCGAGATTCTCTTAGACTACAACGACGACCGCCAGATCGCTCAAGACGATTTAGTAGGACAAGCCGAGGAGCTCATTCGCGCCGAAGTCAACTTAGAGAAAGACAAAATTATCATCATCAGCGGCCAGTATTGGAACCCGGGGATCATTGGGTTAGTGGCTTCAGATATTGCGGATCGTTACTCGCTCCCGACGATCTTGATCTCGCGCGATGACCGGGTGAGCCGGGGCTCCGGCCGGAGCATTCATCAATTCGATTTGATGGCAGCCCTCGAGAGCGTCAAAGAGCTGTTCGAACGCTACGGCGGACATCAGATGGCCGCGGGCTTTTCGATTCGCAATGAAAATATTCCCCCGATGAAAGAACGCCTCAAAACCTATGCTCATCAATCCCTGTCCGAATGGAAAGGGCCGACGTATGAGATCGACTGTCGGCTCGAACCCAACGAGATCAGCTTGGATTTGCACCAAGAGCTGCAACGGCTAGGACCGTTCGGGATGGGCAATCCCACGCCCAAATTCTTGCTCTCGCAGGTGAAGATCGCCGAAGCCCAAGCCGTGGGCAATGGGCGCAAGCACTTACGGATGAAAGTGCGCGCGGGCGATCGGCTCTTTAACTGTATCGGGTTTGACCTGGGAGATTTTCTGGAGCAAGTGTACCGAGCCCAGCAAGTCGACTTAGTGTTCAAGCTTCAGCGCAACGAGTGGATGGGCGTGGTGCAAGCTCAGCTCGAGCTGGAAGACGTGCTCAGCCCGGAGCTGTCTTAAATTAGATACTTTCACACTGACTATAGCCGCTTCTCTTCCCAGACGATGTAAAGTCAAAGCATGAGTTTCAGCAATTACAAAGTTCGATGTGAGTAAAGGTCTCTTTTCTCGCAGAGTTTTTTCGAAGAGTTGCTTGGCAATCTTGTGGTTGGCGTCGTCATGGTCCAATAGAGCGTAGAAGGCGCTGCTATCGACAAACGCAGGTTCAGCGCCCGGATGCATAGGCTTGAGCAAGATGGGCGTACTTGTCCCTACTGACGTTGGTTTGTCCGCTTCCCCACTCCCCTACTAATGCCCAAATAGGGTGATCTTCACTGAGAATCAGCCCGGTTCCATCGTTTAAGGCTTGCAGAATGACCTGGGTGTCTTGGAGAGAGACATCAAGCCACTGGCCTGTACGGATATGGGCTTTGCTTCTCAGTTCTTTAGGAAGCTTGATTCGACCATCTTTTTGAACTTTGACTTTCATTATAGATCACCGTACCAGGGCGTTGGTGCACGAATAAAGAAGTAGCGCGGCTCGGGTAAACTTGCAGGTATGTCTCCTACCAACAAGCCAACTCGTCCGCGCCAGAAGTCAGTATACCGAATTCGTAACTGGGCCGACTACGACCGCGCCTTGGTCC
>JACOSB010000144.1 GCA_016179105.1 Candidatus Acetothermia bacterium | reverse complement strand
CCGACCAGCAGAGCGGTCCGGGTAGCATCGATGTCGATACAGAAACACCGCGAAATCTTTTTGATGAGATAAACGCTGATTTTCCTCTGTTGAAACATGCTTCTAGACTACTCACCTTTCAAGTCCTGGTCTAGAGCCTTCATTTATAGTCTAGCTCCATGCGCGCGCAAAGTCAATGGAGAGTCTTATCCAATGCAAGATGAGCAAGCCTGAGCGGGGGGAGCACGAAACCCGCCTGAGTCGAATCCTAGGAGGCATGCAGTTCTCTATTAGACCTCTTGCATAAGTGTGGCATAATAGTCACATGAGATACGAAGAGATGAAAGACTTGAAAGACAAAGATTTTAAACGTCTGACCGGAGTAAGGCGTGCGACCTTCGCGATGATGTTAACCACGTTGAAGCAGGGATGGCGCAACTTTGGCCGCCCTCCCAAACTCAGTCGCGCTGACCAGCTTTTGCTGACGCTGATGTACTGGCGAGAGTATCGCACACAATTTCATATCGCTCAAACCTATGGAGTCAGTGCGCACGATCCGCCAAATCGAACAGACCTTAATGGACTCGGGAGAGTTTCGCTTGTCCGGCAAGAAACGACTGCGGGAGAGTGATACGGCGATCGAGGTGATCGTGGTCGATGCTACCGAGCATCCCATCGAACGTCCGAAAAAAAGCAGCGCCGGTACTACAGCGGAAAGAAGAAACGCCATACCCAAAAAGCTCAAGTGATTATGAACCAACAAACGACTCAAATCATCGCTACCTCGTTTGCCCGGGGCAGCACGCATGACTTTCAGTTGTTCAAAACCAGCCGGACAGTCCCAGTCGGGTCCATTCGGTGTCTGGGGGATGCGGGGTATCAGGGCTTGAGCCGATGCCATGCTTTGTCAGACTCCGGTCAAGCGATCCAAACGCCATCCTTTGAGCCCAGAGCAAAAGGCCGCCAATCGTCAGTTGGCCCGGCAACGGATTAGAGTAGAACAGCTGCTGCGCAGATTGAAAGTCTTTCGCATCTTGAGTGAACGCTATCGGAATCGACGCCAACGGTTTGGGCTGCGGTTCAACTTGATCGCTGCTCTCTACAACTTTGACTCCGCTTACCCCCTCTAGACTTTTGCAAGAGGTCTATTTATTAGCAGGCTTCGTAATTGCCAAGTTTACTCTAAAAATCTTGTTCTCGCTCGCGAACCAGAGCCGGCCATCGGGACCGATCGTCAACCCTCGGATAGCTCCTTTGAGGCGCGTGAAGAATTTCGTCTCTTGGCTGTCAACAAGCTTATAGATCGAGCCCGTCTCTTCGGATGAATCAATAAAGTAAATCTCATTAGCCGATAACGCAAGGTCTGAGATAGACCCGTGAATGGGATTAGAGTACACGAGTGAAGCGGTCGGCTGCGATGGGTCTAACGGCAGGCTGAGCGTAAAGATGCTGTTGGGCGTGCTCGTGAAGTATAGCTGAGAATCCCGCAGCTGCAGGCCGTTAATCGGGCTCGTCGGGATAGTGAAGAAACTGGACAATGTATCGTTCGCCAAGGAATAAATGACCCCCGGCTGTGCTCCGTTGGAAATGAAGAGCGTGCCGTTCGCATCGAATGCAAAATTGCCCGCCCACGAGCCGCCGATCTGGTTCGGATCAACGTTTTGACGTAGCGCTTTCGCGGGAGCGGTGGCAACACTCGTCAATTGATTGATGCGACCCAGGCTCTGTTGGGCACTCGCGATGATTTCGCTAAAGTGCAAGACACCCTTGGCATCGAAGGCAAGATCGCGCACGGGCAGGTTGTTCGTGTAGACAAGCTCTTCGGTCTGGGCAACACCCGTGGAATTGACTGAAAAAATCTCTTGGACGCCGGTCCGCGTGTCAGCCCAGAAGGGATAGAAGCCCTCAGCACCCGCAGCCATGCCAAAATAGTCCCCGATGAATGTCAGTGAGCACGAGCCGGACTTGGGATAAGCCGGGTTCACGTTCCCGTCAAACGAAGCGCTGGTCACGCGCGTATTGGGCTGGAAGGTGTTCCCGTCGTCGGTCGAGATCGCTTGGGAAACGTCAATGGTTGTGTTTTTGCTGAGGCGTCGGTCGTACCAGGCGATCCCGACCTCGCCGGTACGTGAGACAGCGAGAGCCGGCTGGAACTGGTCGATCCCGTCTTTGATGGGGTCGTCGTTGACGCGACCGCCGGCGAGCAATGCCCCGGAAGTCCAGGTCTGACCGCCGTCGGCAGAACGAGCGAAGTAAATATCCGTGTCGCCGTTGCGGGCATCTGCCCAGGCTAACACGAGCGTACCCGTCGTGGGGCTAATCGCAAAGGTCGCCAGGGTGACGTTCCGCCAAGTGCCGTTGGAGAGCACGCCGGGCATGGGAACCATCGAGACCGCGTGGGCGGGCTTTGTGAAGGTCACTCCGCCGTCGGTCGACTTGACCCACTCGATCGAGTTGTTCGAAAAATTGTCCCAGACCACGTAGATGTCCCCGTTGGGAGCGATGTCGACTTGTGGGCCTAAGAATGCGTCGTCGAAGCCACCCAAGAATTTGTAGGGCTCAAACGCCTTGCCTCGATCGGTCGAGCGCGAGAAGGCCACCCCGCTCTCTTCGACGAAAAGATCCCAGACGATATACACATTGCCGCGATAGGGACTTTTCGGCTGCGAGTCTGCAGCGATCCATTGTTTGTCGTCGCCCAGGCCGGAGCCGGTCGTCAGATGGACTGTGGCCGGGTCGTCCCACGTGATGCCGCCGTCGCGGCTGGTCGAGACGAACATGCCGCTGCCTTGGTAGGTAGTTCGGCAACCGTTAACTGTTTTGTTTGCTGCCAAGACCGCATAGTAAGCATTGCCTTGGTCATCGATCGTGACGACGGGGTCGCTGGTGATCGTCCATTTCTCGTAGCCGGGAACGACCTGCTGGAGCCAAGTTTTTCCGCCGTCGAACGTTGTGTAAGAGCCGTCTCTAAAAATATAGTTAGCGGGCTCGGTGAAAAATTTCGAGCCGCCCACCATGTGCAAAGGGTTGTTGGGGTCAGCCGCTAATTGGGATTCGCTGTGGTCATTGGCGGGAGAAAGGCTAGCGCTCACTTGGACATCTTTGAGGGCCTTGGGCTGCCTATCCAGCCAGAAGCGTAAATTGGATGTCTTCAACGCCTCGACTGCAGCAGGATCGGGAACAGACTGAGGAATTAAGAATTGCGCGGGAATTTCTCCAGCTTCTAGGTTCACCGCATCGGGGTCAGCGAATCTTAGCTCGGGTCGTTCGCTGCGGTCCGAATGACCCTTCTCGGAAGCAGCTTGAGAAAATGCGCTCGTCATCGTGAAAACCATCGTACCAGCGAGCGTGGCCAGGATGAGCATTCGCAGATTTTTCCCAGAGTGGATGGCCTGGGTGAACCGTAGAGCTATTTTTTTCATTTCGTCTCCTGCTGGGCATCGATTCAGTATCAGCCTGCTGCCCCATGTGCCCTATTATAGCCAAAAAGGGATCGAGCCTGACAGTCTGTTAATCTTCGTCATCGTTCTCTTCATCGGTCATCATATCGGCCAGACTCTCGCCCTCGCGCTTACGCGTGATCTCCACCAGCCCTAACTGAGTTATATCGACCAAATCCGAGGGCACGCGGTCTTTCCTCAATTCTTCGCGAAGGCGTTTTAAGACTCTGCTCTCGTGGTCGCGGCGCTTCATGTCGATAAAGTCGACGACGATGATCCCGCTAAGTTTGCGCAGACGCAGTTGTCGGGGGAGTTCCATCGCAGCTTCAAGGTTGGTGTTGAGAATGGCCATCTCTTGGTCTTTATGTTTGACGTCGCTCCCGGTGTTCACGTCGATGGCCGTGAGCGCTTCGGTCTCTTCGATGACGAGCGAGCCGCCGCCGGGCAGCGCTACGCGTTTTTCCAAACTCTCGCGGATTTGCGCTTCGACCCCGCGCATCTCAAAGAGCGGGCGTCGATCTTGGTAGAGCTGGATCGCCGTCTCGAATTCGTCCATGTGCATGTAACGCAAGAAATCACGGATCTCGTCGAATTTTTTCCCCGAGTCGATCACCACGCGTTCGACGTCTTCTAAGAGCCGATCGCGCAGCAGCGTGCGCACGAGGTCCATTCCCTGATAGAGCAGTGTGGGCGGTCGTACGCGCTCGGCCTCGTCTTCGATGCCCTTCCAGTTGCCCAGCAAGAAATTGAAGTCGCGCTCCAAATCATCACGGGTCGCGCCCTGGGCGGCGGTGCGTGCGATGAGGCCTTCATCAAGGCGCTTCAAATCTTTGGCAATCTTCTTGAGCCGTCGAACTTCCGTCTCGCTCTCGATGCGACGCGAGATACCCAAGCGACCGTCTTTGGGGAGAAAGACCCAATAGCGGCCGGGCAGACTGATCTTGGTCGTGCCCTGAGGATTTTTTGTGCCGATGCCCTCACGCTTGACCTGGATGGTGATCGGCTGCCCACTCTTCACGACTTTTTGGATCGGGAAGCTGTCGTGACGTCTGATGTGATGGCTTCGCAAGATAGCCTCATTGATCTCTTTGGCGGACAAAAAGAGATTTTCCTCCAACCCTACGTCGACGAAGGCCGAACTCATGCCGGCCAAGACATCCTTGATGACCCCTTTGTAGACGTTGCCCAAGATGCGCTCGGCCGTCTCGTAATAGATCTCCATCAACCGGTTCTCTTCGAGTAACGCGATGCGGGTCTGCCCCGTGTGTTTCGTCTGGACTAGAATTTCTTTGCTCGTAATGAGATCACCTGCTTATTATCACTGAGACCCTCCAAGAGTTTTCGCAAAGGACGTTGGAAGATAGGGTGTATGAGATCGGGAGCGAGTTCACAGAGAGGAGCCAAAACGAAGCGACGCTGATGCAACTGCGGGTGCGGAACCTTGAGCGTCGGCGTATCCAGCACTCGATTTTCATATAACAAAATATCCAGATCGATCTCGCGCGGCCCCCAGTGCTCGCGTTGATGGCGTCCTAATTTCAATTCAATAGAGTGTGTGTATGCCAAGAGCTTTTCAGGGGAGCAAGAAGTCTCGATCTCCGCGACAGTATTGATGAACCACGGCTGATCTTCTCGGCCGACAGGCTCAGTCTCATAAAATCCCGCGCGTCGCAGAATTTTTACGCGCTTAGAATCTCCCAGCATCTCGATGGCTTTTTCTAAAAAGACTTCTCGATCGCCCACGTTGGAGCCTAACCCGATATAGGCACGGGCCATCCAGAAGCATTGCGGTATTGCGGGGCTAAAGAAAGAATCTCTTGGTACAAAAAACTTCCTTAGCCTCAATAATGCTAGCCTTCCCCCCTCTCAAGAAACCGTTGGCCGTCAAGACGGCCGCTCGCGGATCACTTCCGCGCTGAACCATTCAATCTGCATCCCGGCTGGCAGCGGTGGCCGCGGCTTTCGCACAACCACTCGGACCCGCGCTGCCCGCGGGAATCTTTTTAGCAACTCTTCGGCCAACTCGCGCGAAAAATTCTCAACCAGTTGAAACTGTCTTTGCGCGTTCAGCTCCTGCGCACAGCGGATCACTTGAACATAATCGATTGTACTCTCTAAGTCATCCCGAGCCCCCAGATCCCCTTCGATTTCGAGATCCAACTCGAAGAGTTGACCCGCTTCACGTTCATGATGGCCTACGCCGTGGTGGCCGAAGAGCGTTAATCTCTTGACTTGGATTTTAACCAATTTAGCAACATCTTTCTAGATTCTAGAGTTAAGTATAGCGAAGTTGCAAATCTCTTTACAACGTTATGGCTTTATGCTATACTCCAAAGTATGATCGGGTGAGGCTAGCTAATGACTGGCATGAGGAAGGTATTTCTATGGAGTCATGGCAGACTGCAATAGACACAAAAAAACGCACTCAGGGTGGGATTGCCACTTCAAGTGTTATTCTGTCCGCTCACATCGGTAACAATGCGGATGTTTTTCCACAAATACTCCAACTCCATGTGCCGGTTGGATCGATAGTGGCCGATGTAACTTATGGGAAAGGTATTTTTTGGAAGAAGGTCCCATTATTACTCTATAAGCTACTTCCAACAGATATCAAAACCGGGGTGGATTGCAGAAATTTGCCTTATAAAGATGAGTCTATAGATTGTGTAGTGCTTGATCCTCCATATATGGAAGGTCTTTTCCGCCGGAGCCAAAGTCATCTAGCTGGGTCCGGGAGTCACAGTGCTTTCAGAGAGAGCTACTCGAATGGCAGCGAAACGACTGAGGGACCTAGATATCATGATGCTGTCTTGGGCTTGTATTTCAAAGCGGGTAGAGAGGCATATAGGGTTTTGCGCAATGAAGGTTCTCTCATAGTGAAATGCCAAGATGAAGTAAGCGCTAATACGCAGCGTTTAACCCATGTCGAAATAATTAACGAATATGAAAAAATCGGCTTCTATTGTAAAGATTTGTTTGTAATGATTAGGTCGAATAGGCCTGTAATTAGCAGACTTAAAAAGCAGGTGCATGCTAGAAAAAATCATTCGTATTTCTTAGTCTTCGTCAAAACGAAGAAAAGAAAAGCTTCTTAGCGACTTTTCTTGCACTCAACAATCGCATCAAGTAATCTAAAGGGCTCTGCCTCAAAGGGTGGTTGTAGCGGTAATGCTATGGCTATATTCGTGGCTATTAGGAACTGCGGTTGCTCCGATGTATACTTTTTATAACGCGACCTTGGTAAATCCCTATTTTTGGCAAATGCAAATTTCCATTTCTCTCGGAACCCATATAAATTAACCGCGAGTAGATCGAATTCTCCCACCAAAAGACAAGTTGTTTCGAGAGATTGGCCATTTGGCAAAGTCACTTTTCGTCTATCACTGGCATCGCATTGGAACTTCGCAGAGTATTGCCCCTGTGATTTTTCAATCGTGTTGGTTTGTAATGATTTGACTTGAATGCTTATTTCAACCCCTTTATAAGTAATGACCCAATCCCCCTTTTCAGTTCTGTCATGAGAATCAGGCTTAAATATATTCTCGATGCGTTTATCTTGTAAGTACAGCTTTTGAAATTTATATTCGGCGACGTAACCCATTAACAGCCCGCGCAGACTCGGGTTGGATTCAATAATCTCGCTAAGCTCTTCAGGTTTTATACCCCAACGATCTAATATGCTAGTTTTCAAAGTCTAGTCACCTTATTTCATTGCTCGGAAGTATTATGGAGTTAAATAGCCTTTCTTAGCAAATACCATTCATGGATTATGCCAAAGTGATCGCACTTCTCCCATTAAGAAGAGCGACCCGGTGACACATACGAGATCATCAGACTGGGCCAACGTTAGCGCTCGCTCGAGAGCGAGTGCAGGCGTAGGAACGATTTCATAAGCATCCGTAATACGCTGGACTTCAGCTGCTAGTAACTCAGGCTCGCTGCCACGGAAGGGCGCTTGGGTGATGATCGCATGAGCTGCTCCGGGTATGATCTCTTGCACCATTTGAAAAATATCTTTGCGCGTCGCGATTCCCAGAACGAGAATTAGGTTCTCGTATTCCAGCCCGCAGAGAGAGTTTTTCAACGAGCGCAATCCGGCGGGATTCTTGGCACCATCCAAGAGCACATAGGGTCTCTTGTGTAATAATTCCATCCGTCCAGGCCAGCATGCTTTTCTCAAACCCTCGCGAATAGCGTGCTCGCTCACCGCAAAACTTTTTTTGTTCAACAGTTCAATCGCGGTCAGCGCCATCGCCGCGTTTCTCAGCTGATAGCGTCCGAGCACTCTGGTCTCAAGATTTTCGAGAGAGCCCCAATCAAAGCATTGGCCATCCCAGTCAGAGCGTTTTACTCTTAAGCGTGAAAAATCGACGTGAATTAACTCAGAGCGCTGCGTTCGGCACACTGCTTCGATGACGCCGAGCGCTTCGGGCTTTTCTTCGGCCGTAAGCAAAGTGATTCCCGGTGGCGCAAGGCCCGCTTTTTCGTGAGCGATCTCTTGGAGCGTGTTTCCCAGGACTTCGCAATGGTCAAGGTCGACGCTCGTGAGAATGCTCAAGATGGGGCACACTACGTTTGTGTCGTCGCGCCGACCGCCGACGCCGGCCTCGATGATCGCAATCTCTACCCTGTGCTCGGCGAAGTAATCGAGCGCCATCGCAACCAAAACCTCGAAAAAGCGAGCTTTCGATTCGGCCTGTGGGCCGTAGATTTCTCGAATGACATGCCAACTGCGTTCGAAGAAAATCTGAAAACCTTCGCGCGAGATTTTTTCACCATTGATCTCAATGCGTTCTTCAGGATCGCTAAGATGAGGCGACGTGAAGAGCCCAATGCGATAACCCGACTCTCGCAAAATCTGAGCTAGGAAGACGCACGTTGAGCCTTTCCCATTAGTGCCGCCGACGCGAATGCTCCTAAATTTTTCCTGCGGGTTGCTCATTCGCATCAAAACTTTGCGCAGATCGAGCCCAGTGCCCTTTAAATTATAGAGCTTTTCGAGCATTCGTTCGCGCGTCATAGCAAGCGTCTTAGGGGTCCAAAATCGTAGAGAGAGCCATCGTCAGCGACCAGATAGACGGAAAAATCTTTGAGGCAGCTTTCGCGGATGAAGGGAGAGAGAACAGCTTCTTTAGTCAGGTCTGCTCCGGCCACCAGGAGGTTGAAAGACGGCTGCACCAGCAATTTTTTGTCTTCGTACATTCCGATCAAGAAGCATTTATAGGTCTCGAAGCGATTGGTGACGGAATCGCGCAGACTGATGGCAGGATGTTCGTGACCGATCACGATCCACCGAATTTCATTCGGAATTTCGTCGGGGATTTGATCTCCGTGGACAAAAAAGCAATTTTGCTCCTGATACGATTGTTTGATCTCGACGGAAGCAAAACGATGGGCCAACTGACTCAGATCGCCATCGTGATTTCCTTTAATGAGCGTGAGGCGCTGGGCGCGTTCGACGAGCCACTGGAGCAGCGCAAAGGACTCTTTCGATTCTTGTCTGGAGAGTGGGCCAAACTGATGGCGCAAGTCTCCGTTGACGATCAGTTGCTTTAAGGGGCGAGCGGGTGTGATCTCAAGGGTTTGAAAAATTTTTTGCAGGCGCTGGTAAATTCGTGCGAGATGCTGGCGGGGCAAGAGCACGCCCTCTTGCTGAAGCGCGTCCTCGAAACCAAGATGGAGATCAGCAATCGCTAAGGTGCGTTGTCCCGGCAGGTAGAGCGCCAGGTCGACGAGACAGAATTGGCTCCCGATTGCAATCCCGATCTCTGTGTGCATCGGGATCATTATAGTCTTGAGGTAACTGTTTTGCCGCTGAGAGTGGCAGTGGCGTTTCTAGCGTGACATCACGAGGATTAAGATCAACCCTTCCCCTTGCTCTAAATTCTCGAGCGCTTTACCCACAACAGCGCCTTCGCAGAGCGAGACTTCTACACAACGCATGGCATACCCCGGCTTCGAAGCGCTGACTAAGAGATCCCCCGGGTGGATAGGACCATTCTCTGTAGTGGCTTTCAGGAAGACTCGGCCTATCAGTGCCAAGAGCGGACGCTGGTCTTGCTCAGACAAGGGCGCCCAGTAAGGAACCAAACGAGCCACGCTCACCCCGTTCAGGAGTGTTTTCGTGCTGTCTAGCTCCACCAAGCTCAGAGTGAAGGGCAAGCTGGCGTTTGGCGCACTTCTCAGTGAGAGAGGGTGATTGAACGGACTAGACCAAGCCGCTGAAGCTGGTGCTTGGGTAGCCGGACGATGTCCCATCGATAGACCCGGAGTTGTCGAGATGACTCCAGCAACCGATGAACTATACGGTCCGTGAGTTTTGCGATAATGTTTGGGCTTGTTGGGATCAGCTTCGACCAAGTCACCCGGCTCGATGACTTCCGAGGCGTCGATACGCTCGGCGATGTCCGCTCCAACTCCGCTATTGAAGCAGGGGGGAGCGGGTGGAGTGATTGGGCCTGGGGTTCCCAACCCACAATTGAAAGAGCCTTTGGCAAAAACGCTCCCCGTATCACGCCGTATGCGGAAACTTGTAGGAGGAGCAACCGTCGTAAAGCTGGTAGGCGTACTCCAATTAGACCAAAAACCTGTGGAGTCTCGATATCTGACCCGCCAATAATAAGTCACTGAGTTACTGAGAGAGCCTGAAGAGACTGTGTGAGAAGTCCCGGGACTGACCGGTCCTGAATCATAAACAACTTGACTGCATGTGCTGTTTGAGCAGACCTGCCATTGACTCAAGCTATGGGGATCTCCGTTAGGGTCGGAGAAACCGGAAGCTTGAAGCGTAGGAGTGAGTGAGATTCCAGTAGACCCATTGGCAGGAGACTGATTCACTGGCATGGCTGGCTGTTGAGCAGCGGCGCTCACTGCGACAAAAGCCCCATAGACGCGTCCGCCGCAAGCCGTTCCAATGGTGCCCTCCACCCACACGATGAAATAACGCATGTTGGACAGATCTGAGACTTGCGGCAGAGCTGGTCTGCATTGCGCCGTGGCATCCGCAGCGATCGGAAAACTGGGGCCAATGAACCCGCCCGCACCGAGTAAGCGGCCGTAAATATCGTTGACGGTCCCGTTCTGATACCACCAGGCCACGAGATTGGTGAGATCCCCCGGGTTGAAAGAGACAGTAGGCCTGAGTTGAAAGCCGGGGTCGCTGTTGATGGTTAACTCACTGCCGTTAAGGGTGCCGTCTGGATTCAAGCGGATCCCGAAGATGTCTGGAGCCGTCGCGTTGAACCCAGAGTTTCGCCAATCCTCCCACACGGCCAGACTTGTGCCGAAAAATCCGGGCACACTCGTTAAGGCGATCACAGCCCAGTTCTGGTCTGAAAATGCGGTTGAGATGGGAAATGGTGCTGAAGAACCATCCGGGTTCATGAGCGATGGAACACCAGCACCAGTATACGGAAGTCCCCAGAGATCTTTGGTGTTACCATCGGGCGAGTTCGTAAAGGCAGTTTGAAACCAGAGAGCAGGACTGAAAGCAGTCTGAACTGCGGACACATTGAACTGGTCGGAGATGGGGACTATTGCCTCCGCAAGGGCACCACGCGATCCAGGACAAGTACCGGCGGGTGCGGGACTCGGATCTATCGGTGTAGTCGCTGAAGTGGGATCCACCCATCCATTGAAGATCTCCATTCCAAGGGCGCTGGTGTTAAAGGCATGCCAGAAAACCAGAAAACAGCCATTCCCTCCCAGTGCCGGAGTCGAATAGACGACCGTGGGGTTATCGTCCGTGTTGCCGGGAGCAGGGAGACCGCCGATGGTGGTGAAATCGAAAGGAGTTCCCTGCGTTCCCGATGGGAATGTCCCATCGCTGTTGACAAGTCGGCCCATAACATGGTACGAATCGCTTAGCCAAATGACGAGATAGCGCGGTTGAGCAGGTGCTCCCGCAGCGGGAAATCGCACCGCAACCGCTGGCCGGACTCCATAGACGGCCGCCGTAGAGATCATGAAGGGAGAACCAAAGAGAGTTCCATTTGCGTTCACCAACTGTCCAAAAACGGCGAAGTTCGAAAACCCTCCGACCTGGAGATCGCGCGCATAAACCACAAGATATTGCCCTTCGGGACCTAATCCAGACACGGAGGCTCTAACATCGCCTGCATCAGTGCCGGGCGGTGGGGGTGAGATCGGTATCTTCTCACCCCCAGCCTGAGCAAGGCCCCGAACAGAAGCGATGAAAATAAGACTCCCAGAGAGAATTAGCGTAATCACCCAATGGGTCAAGACTTGATGTTTCTGACCACGATCCATGTACATCCGCTGGTTCATAGAATGCCTCCTTTCAGTGCTTTACCCACAACAGCGCCTTCGCAGCGAGAGGCTTCTGCACAGCGCATAGCATAGCCCGGACGTGAGCTGCTAATCAGAAGATCTGCAGAGCGCACTCTGCACCACATGTGCAGAGTGCGCTCATGCTGCTATCATTTGGATATCCAGCCTGTATCTACGCAGATATATAAAAGTCCGGCTGCGCTGTCGACTTTCATCCGCCCTCGCTCTGAGGCCTCATCGCAATCGGCTGCGGGAGGTGCTCCACTCGTCGATCCCGCTTTGAAATAGCCGGTGACCTCCACATTGCCGGAGGAGTCGATCACCAGCGCATCCGTCCCTTCGTTGTTTTGCCCAGAGCTTCCGTCCACTCTGAAGAGATGGGAAAGTGCTGTGTAGCGGATAGACGGCCGCGTGCCACCCCAGTAATTGGCTACCGCTGAGAATGTCCCCAAATCAACGATGCCTGGCACACCGTAGTTAGAGGTATTGGGAACGGGAGAGTCTGGCGTGCCAATATAAAGGCTCTTGTGGGTCCCTACGTCATGTTGACCCCCGATCCCAACGGCCGAGATCGCTAACGTGGGCCCGGACCCGGTGATGACCATGTTCCCAAAGAGACCAGCACAGCTAGGAGTGGTGCTCACACTACTTCCTGGGCCGAAGGCTATGCAAGCCTTGCCACCGCCGTAGCTACCTCTGGCGGCGAGCACCTGAACTTCTGTTCCAGAACCATCCAGAGTCCTGTGAACGAGACGCTGGCGCCCGTCAGCGTGGATTGCTTGAAATTCGAAGTACGAGTCAGTATTCAACTCATTCCTGAGGCGTACAGCTCCGATCACGTCGAGCTTTCCAACCGGCGTCATCGTCCCGATGCCAACCTTATCCGTGATTGTTGTCAAGCGTACTGTGGTATCGCTAAGAGTCCAGCCATCAGGAACGCCTCCGGTGGCAGCGGTCGTCTGGATTGTTCCGTCAGGGAACTTGATGCCACCACTGCTGGTCGTGGTCTCGATGAGTCCGGCTACTGTCAACGGGGAGCTGGGGGTATCAGTACCGATGCCGACTTTGCAGCCAAGCGGAGCGATAAAGAGCCGTCCCTCAGTAGGCCCATTTGGATCCCACTGACAGTGGTCAAGATCGTGTGAGAGTGGTACGGCTTTGCCCAGATCTGCCACGGTGGAAGTGCCCAATGTGGACTCTCCTCGCAGGATGATGACCTTGCCCAGTTGAGACCGTAGGCCCTGCTTGGTGAGAGCCATGACTTTATATAAGTAAGCCCCATTTGCGACGGCTTGGCCATGGGCATTGACCATCGGCCAACTTAGAGTTTGGGTTTTCTGAAGGCCGCTATCGAAGAGGCGTTTGCCACTCAGATCGAAGACCTCAATCCGTAGAGCTTGGACGTCTTGAATCTGCGCGCTGAAGCGCACTGAATCCGCCTGAGAAGACACTAAGACCGTCATGGATGGAGCGCCGCTGGCCAGAGGCCAGAAGAGTAGACTGACCAATAAGCTAGTGGATACGACGCGTGCCAACTTGGATGTGAAGCGTTTCATCTTGACCTCCTGTTGCATTGGGGGTACTTTTGTAGCGCCCCACCTTGGCGCTTTTGGGATTTGCTAGCGTCACCCCTTTCACACCAAGTGTAATCAGGAGATGTCCAACCGATGTCCAACCATAAACGATCATCGAATAAGCGTTTTTTGAGAATCGTGGGGATAGGCAATGTCTAGCCACCCGTCAGTCGCTATCGTATCGCCATTAGTGCTTAGCGCTGGTGTCGCTCCCAAGCTTCGACGATCTCGCGGCTGATTTTCATACTCTTGAGGAAACTATCGCGCGCCTTTGCGTCTTTGATTTGCTCCGCGCGTTGGATCACGTCGTAGTAAGCTTTTTGCAAATAGGTGAGCGCCTCGGCGTCATGACCATGCGCAGATAGGACCTTGTAATGATTGAAAAATACTTCCGGCGTGTTTTCACAGGTCTGACCACCTTCGAGCATCCGGATCGCTTGCGACGAACTGGCCAATGCCTTCTCTCCTTCGTTGAGTTCCAAGTAAGCCAATGCTTTCAGAGACAGAGACTGAAGCTGGTTTGGCTTTGCACCTAGTGCCTCAAATATCGCCTGTGCACGTTCGTAGTGTTTCAGCGCTTCGCTGGGCTGACGTAGCTCGCGATAGATATTACCGATATTTTTCAGGCAGTACGCCTGACCCCAAGGGAAACTTATCTGTTGATTGATCTCCAGAACCTGTTGCAGATAGCACAGTGCCTCTTCATACTGCTCTAGGGCGACATAAATAAGGCCGATATTGCCCAGGCAACCCCCTTGGCCTGCTTGGTCGCCGGTCTCCTGAAAGAGTTCAAGAGCCCGCTTATAAAAGTGTAGTGCCTCTTCGTACTGGCCTAGAATTTTGTGTGTGTTGCCGATGCTACCCAGACTTTGTGCCTGGCCTCGCCGGTCGCCAATCTCCTGGCAATACTCCAAGGCCTGTTGATACGAGCGCAGCACTCCCTCATATCGCCCAAGATCATTATTGATGTTGCCAATGTTGATTAAACATTGTGCTTGGCCCTGTCGATACCTAACTACGTTGTACAACTCAAGAGCCTGTTGGTAGTAGCGCAATGCTTCTTCGTGACGCCCCAGCCGCCAATAAGCGAGGCCAATGTTGTGCAGATTGGCTCCCTGACCCCTCACATGGTTGATCTCTCTGTTGAGCCCTAAGGCCTTCAAGCCTATCTCTATGGCTTCAGAATACCTTCCTACTCTGTAATATGAGTCTCCCCTCTTGTGGAAAGCCAGCGCCAGTTTGTCCTTATCTCCCAATTGCTCAGCCAGTTCTTGCATCTGTATGGCGTCTTGCTCTTGTTCGTGTCTGCGGCCTAGCACTTCGTAGATCTCTATTCGTTGCGCTAACAGCTCAAACCGCTTCGTGTCTACATAATGGCATTCCTCTCCTGCTGCTTCTAGCTCCTGCAACGCCTCTAATCCCAACTGGGCTAGCTCTAAACCCTCTTTACGACGATACTCCTTCACAGCCTTCTTCAGAGCTTGCACGGAGTATTCTAGCGCTTTCTTCCATTCCCCCGCTCGGTACGCGTGCTGCGCGAGCACCGCCGCCCACTCTTCTAGCCTGCTCGTGTAAAGCTGCTCCAGCGCTCGCAACACCCGCTGATGCAACATCTGGCGCCATGACTCAGAGATCCCTTCATATACCACTTCACGGACCTTGTCATGGCTAAACTTATACTGTCGTTCTCGCTCCACGACCAACTGAGCCTTCGCCAAACCTAACAACACGGTTGAACAATCCATCTCACCTTCCCAAGCCCCCTCTAATAACGACAGCTCAACATCTCGGCCGATGACGCTCGCCAGGCTCAATAGTTGTCTCTCCGGCTCTTTCAATCGGCTCACCCGACGCGCGATGAGCTCTTTCACACTGGGGGGAACCATCAGCCCTTTATAGTTGATAGAGATGTCTTCGATGTCGGTGACCCACGCTTGTTGCTCTACCCGCAGTGCCCCCTCTTCGAAGAAATGTTGGAGAGTCGCGATCAGGAAGAGCGGGTTGCCCCCCGTCTCTTTGTAAAGCCGTCCACAGAACACCTCGGGTCGCTTGACCTGCAAGGGGAACCGACTGAGCAACTCTGCAATTTCTGCGGCTCCTAAGCGTGGCAGTGAGAGCACATACACCAGATTTCTGGCTTCTGTAGAGCGGGTCAGCTTTAGCAAAGGATGCTCTTCATGGACTTCTTCGCTGCGAAAAGTCCCCAAGATCAGGATGGGTTTGGTTTCGAGGCGCGACAGGAAATATTTCAGCAAGTCTAAACTGGCCTCATCTGCCCAGTGAAGATCATCGAAAAACAATACAAGGGGCGGCGCCTTGGCGCTGATCGATCCGATGAAAAGTTGAACTATTCCCTCGAAGAAGCGCAATTGCTCTTGCTGAGGAGGCAACGAGGGATTTTCCGGCAGCCCTGGCACCCGTGTACGAAGTTCCGGGACGAGCTTGGCTACTTCAGCTAACCAGAGCGGTCGGAGATTCTCTAGATCGTCTCGCTGGAGCTTGCTTAACGCCGCGCGCACCATCTCGACCCAGGGCTGATAAGATAAGCCCAGCTCTTCTGCCCGCCCTTGGAATATCTGGACATTGCCGGGGACGTAAGCCTGAGCGATTAACTCTTGGCATAAGCGCGTCTTTCCTACCCCGGCTTCACCGCTGATTAGCACACAGCCCCCTTGTCCATGCCGAGCTCGTTCGAGATACTTCAGCAACTGTGCATATTCAATCTCCCGCCCCACGAACGGAATGCTCCCGGGAGAGAGCGCATAAGGAATCTCGTGAGGGATTAGGAGGACTGGCTTATAGCGCTTCTCGATCCCCGGCACGTGGCCTTGTTGAATCTGCCCATAGAGCTTCTGAGCCTCAGGTCCTGGCTCACGCTCCTCGTCTTTGAGTTTATCTGCGTATTCTTGATAAGCTCTCAAGGCTTCTGTCGAAAAGCCCGCCAGATAATAGTAGAGCATCAATTGGCATTGAAGATTTTCGCGATGATAAGGCTCCTGCTGCAGGCTTTGTCGGCAGCGCGCGATGGCTTGGCGATACTGGCCCAGATGGGCATGGGATTCAGCGAGCAGTGCCAACGCTTCGAGACAGCGCTCTTTCCAGTGAGCCCGTTGTTCGAGGGCCCACTCTGCATAGGGGTCTTCACTCAAGTAATCACCCTGATAGAGCTGGATCGCAGCTTCCAAGGTTCGAAGGGATTCCGCATAATGCTCTGCTTTGTGCAGTGTTTTACCCTGAGCGACCAAACGATCGAATTCTTCTACATCGATCCAGCAAGGGGCTTCGGGATTGAAACAGTACCCCTCCCGACGGGTCAAGATGTACTGAGATTGAGCGCCTTGGCGCAGCCGCGGTTCGAGGACACGTCGTAGCTCAGCGATCCGCCGGCGCAAGTTGGCCGCAGCGATAGCGGGATCCCGGTCAGGCCAGATGTGTTCGATCAATTTATCTTGGGAGAAGAAACGCCCACGCTCCCCGGCCAGTATTTTGAGGAGTGTCTTGTCAGCGGTAGTAGGCCAACTCTCTGGACTTAAGAGATGATCCTGCCGCCAGAGGCGGAAATTCCCCAGCAACTGAATCGTGAGAGGCGTGTTGTGTGAATTATTCATTGGGTCTCTTCTCTAAGTATGATGCCTGAACGTTAAAAAGCCGTTAAAAGATGAATTCCCGATCAAAAACCTCCTCCCACGGATGATAGTTTTAATTATAACTCAGGAGCGTCTCACGAGCGTCTCTTGGGATAATGCAGAAATGAGGAATGTTTTTAAGCGTCTTGAGCAATAACTCTATTTGGAGACCGATAGGGGCGAAGCCATTATTTCATTTTCCAAAGTCTTACAGTCCCATCGCTGCTGTAAGCCGACGAAGCGAGTAGTTTTCCGTCGGGGCTGAACGAGAGTCCGAGCACAAAGTCAACGTGGCCATCGAGTTGGTCGACTTGTTGGCCGGTCGCCGGGTTCCAGAGACGCACTTTCCAGTCCCAGCCGCCGGACGCAAGCAGTTTTCCATTGGGATGATACGCCAGGGAGAACGCCGTCTTCCCGTGGGTTCCGTTCATCGTCCGTAGTTCGTGGCCCGTCGCGAGGTCCCATAAATGAACCGTGCCGTCGCTCGCGCCGGACGCTAATAATTTCCCATCAGGACTGAACGCAAGCGAGAAGAATCCAACCGGAGCTTCAAACTGGAGTACTTGCTGTCCTGTGACGAGGTCCCAGAGCTGGATGATTCCGTCGGCTCTGCCACCGGCGACTAAGCGAGCGTCGGGGCTGAACGCCGTGGCAAAGTAGGTTGTTTTCTCAGAGGCTTCAAATAGATACCGAAGTTTTCCCGTTTCAGCTTCCCAAACTCGCAGAGTATGGTCAGCGCTGCCGGACGCGATCAATTTCCCGTCAGAACTATACGCGACCGCGTGTACCCAGCCTTCATGTCCGCTAAGCGTTCGCATTTCACGTCCACTTGCTACATCCCAGATATGGACGAGCAAATCTTCTCCGGTGCCGCCGACCAAAAATTTTCCGTCGGGGCTGAACGCCGACGAGAAGACTGTTCCAACAGGGCCAAAGCGTCGTAAGACCTTGCCCGTAGAAACGTCCCACAGGCGAGCATAGCCATCGCCTGCCCCGGTGGCTACGGTCTTGCCGTCAGGGCTGAAGACGACCGAGAAGACTCCACTCTTTTCGTGGTCTAAGACAATCACAGCTTGCTGCGAGAGAGTGAGAGCGACGCTGATGAGAACGAGTAAGCTAGAGATTCCAAGGCCCTGAGCGAGTCGGCGAAGGTTCACAAAAATCCTCCTTGCTTTGATGTCTATCAGTATGAAGGGCATTTTAGAGAAATGCAAGGTCTTCTCAAACTGTGTTGACAAGTTTCACTCTCTCGTGTTAGGCTCCCTGCTAAGAGAGAAAGGAGCGGTCGCTTGAAAATTCTCGTCACAGGAGCCACGGGACTCATCGGCAGCCATATTGCCGAAAAGCTCTTGGCGCAAAAGCAAGACGTTCGCGTCCTGGTGCGCGATCCTCAAAAAGCAAATTTTCTTAAAACAACAGGAGCAGAGCTGGTGCTGGGGGATACACTCGACCCAGATACGCTCGAGCGCGCGCTGAAAGGCGTTCACACGGTCTACCACTGCGCGGCGTTGGTGCAACTGCAGGGCACGCGCGACCGGCTCTTGAATATCAACGTTCAGGGAACGGGCAATATGCTTGAGGCGAGCCTCGCTGCGAACGTGAAGCGCTTCATCTTCACCAGCTCAGTGGCAGTCTACGGGAGCGCCAACGATCCGCAGGGGACACGAGAAGACGATCCGCAAGCTCCGAACGGGCCATATTCAGAATCGAAGATTGAGAGCGAAAAGCTCGTTTGGCAAGCCTATCGCGAGAAGGGTTTTCCAATCTCAATTATTAGACCGTGTGTGGTTTACGGGCCGCGCGATCTCAATTTTTCCAAACCTCTTCTAAAAAATCTAAAAGGGCTCATGCCGATGGTCCGTCATGGGGAAGCATTACTCGACTTGGTGCACGTGCGCGATGTGGCCGACGTGCACCTTCTCGCGGGAACAAACGAGAAGGCGGTCGGACAAGCGTATAACGTCACCGATGGTGAACCGCATACGATCCAAGAACTCGTCGAGACGGTCCGTCGGTTAGCGAATCTGAACACAAGATTTATCAATCTGCCCTACCCGGTTGTGCTGACAGGGGCTACGATTGCTTATGAGTTTGCGAGAATGAGAGGAAAGATGCCGTTGATCTCGCCGTCCACCGTGCGGGCAATGGCGATCCATCATCATTACAGCATTGAGAAAGCACAAGAGCACCTAGGGTTTGTTCCGAAAGTAAAACTCGAAGAAGGCTGGAAAGAGACGATTGAGTGGTTTCAAGCACGTTCACGCTGAGTCACTACGATCTGCGAGCATCAATGAGGATGCGATAAAATCTTAAGTCCGGGATACGCTCAAAATGTCTCAGATTACCGCTAACTAATTCTAGTCGGTGATGAATAGCGGTCGCCGCGATTTGCAAATCTGCATCTGCCAGCACTTTACCGGTCTTCTCCAAATGGGCGCGGATTTTTCCATACACGCGAGCGGTGGCCACATCATAGGGAAGCACAGTCACGGCTGGTAGAATGAGTTGTTCGATGTTGGCAAGATGACGCTCGCGAGCCTGAGAACGAAAGGCGCCCTTATACAGCTCGCCAATGACCACAGCGCTGGTAAATTGTTCGTCTCTGGAAAGTTGGCTGAGCCATTGGACGTATTGACGCAATGGCCGAGGACGCAGCAGCTCAGAGATCGCATCTGTATCGAAGAGATAAGCCACAACTCATATATCCAATGGAGTAATGTCCCGTGTTTTAGAACGCGTCGATCGTCGGAGCTGTCGAACGAGATCTTCAGAGCCCTGCCAGCCTCCCGCAAGACTGACCAACCCACCCTCTGGGCCTGCCTTGCGTAAGCGTTCGAGCTGTTCAACGTCCTCCGCAGGAGCTAACACAGCGATAGGTTTGCCGTGGCGTGTGATCACCACCAGCGTGCCCTGCTCCACTTCGCGAAGGCATTCCGATAGGGTGGCCTTGGCTCGTGCAACCGAACATTGCTTATTCACAATTATCTCCTTGAAATAGTCATATAAATCATATTGACTACTTTAGGCTAAAGCAAGCCCCGGTGTTTTCCCGACAGGGAAAGTCTAAAGACTGTTTTCTAATTGCCAAACAATGCAGAAAAAATTATCCCCGTCGAGAAGAGTTGGAAGGGTCAGTCCGTTTTTTATGATACCCAGAACACTCGAGCACAGGCAATCTCGGATACTTAGGAAACGCCAGATTGGTCTGCGAGAGCTGGCAGAGATAAAAGATGCTCCCTTTGCTGGAGCGTACTAATCTCATGTGCATACAGCTCTCGCACAGTCCTGCTTTGGTCACAACGCTGCTCGAATGTTGCAATTTTACTGGAGCGTTTAGCGTTTGCGGCTAGGCTTTTGCAGGTTCGGTCCAAGCATCCTGGATCGGGGGATTGGAACCGCGGCGTCCTTTGCGCTTGCCAATCAAGCGGATCTTACGGCGCTTCTTCACTTTGGTCTGTCTGCGTCGACTCCGGCTCATAACGTTTTCTCCTCTTGAGCGATAATGGCTCTATTTAAGCGGGCTTTTGCGCTAAATTCAAGCGAGCCGGTACTCCATGCGTTTTGCCACGTCATCGCGCACGCTCGGTCCGCACAACAATTCGACTACATAAAACGCCATATCGATGCCCGCAGAGATGCCCCCGGAGGTGATGACGTTGCCCTCGTGAATATAACGCAAATGCTCCACGGTGACGCCCGAAAATTCTCGGAGTTCGTCAAGAGCTGTTCTATGAGTGGTTGCTCGCTTCCCTTGCAGCAAGCCCGCTTTGGCTAAGATCAAAGAGCCGGTGCAGACCGAAGTGATGAACTCGGCCTGCGCCGCGCGCGTTTTCACAAATTCCAACACTCTCGCATCGTTCATGGCCGTGCGAGCGCCGCGTCCGCCGGGCACTACTAAAATATCAATGGGGGGGCAATGGGCAAAGCTGTACTCGGGGATCACTTGAAGCTGGAATGCACCTCGAAAGGGCTTTCCGTCGGCTTCGACAGTGCAGACCTTGACGGTATCGGGCTGCATGCGTTGCAAGAGCCCGAAGACTTCAAGCGGGCCGACGAAGTCTAACTCTTCGACTTGGTCGAAGACGAGAATCCCGATGTTTTTCATAAACGCTCCCTTCGCGATCGAACAATTCTACTGTGCGCGACTGCCCCTAGACAAAGTTTACTCAAATGCAATGAAAGTTCGCTGCGTCTATAATGCAAGGGCTTTATGGAAGAGAATAAATCTGTGGTGCTGCAACTGAAAAATGTCTGGAAGCTGTACGCGATGGGCGAAGCGCCCGTGAAGGCGCTGCGAGGCCTGGATCTAGAAATAAGAGCCGGGGAATTTGTTGCCCTCATGGGGCCATCGGGGTCGGGTAAGAGCACGCTCATGCACTTGCTCGGCGCGTTGGATCAGCCGAGTGAGGGCGAAGTGAGATTTGAGAACGAAGAAATTTCTCGGCTGGATGAAAATCAGTTGGCCGAATTGCGCGGTCGTAAAGTTGGCTTTATCTTTCAAACGTTCAATCTGGTGCCGACGTTGACAGCTTTAGAAAACGTCGAACTGCCGATGATCTTTCAAAATGTGTCAAGAGCAAATCGTCGCTCGCGCGCTCAAACGTTGCTAGAGAGAGTGAGCTTGGGCGAACGGTTGCATCATCAGCCTAGTCAGCTTTCCGGCGGAGAGCAGCAACGCGTCGCGATCGCTCGCGCTTTAGCTAATCATCCAGAAATAATTCTGGCCGATGAGCCCACGGGAAATCTCGACACGGAGTCGGGAGAGAAAATTTTGCGGCTATTAAAAGATTTGAACGCTGAGGGCAAAACAATTGTTTTAGTGACGCACAACCCCGAAGCGGCAGCTTATGCTTCACGCATCATTCGGCTCAAAGACGGACACCGGATCGAAGACCTTTCCAATCCTAAAATTAGTTAACTCTTGCGCCCGAAGAGGACCAACTCTGTAGAGACGGTCCAACTGTTCCCGACGTTCATCACTTCAATATCGAACAAATTCTTAATGCCCAGTCCGATTCCCAGCGTGATCTCACCATTATTCCAGCCGGCACGCAACGCGAAAGCTTCGTAGATAATCCCTTCCATGCCAAAGTGAAAACCGCTGACATTCCCTCCTTGCGTGACATCCATGCCTAGGCCAAAACGCAAGTGATCATTCAATATACGAAAACGGGCACCGATGTGAACCATCATCTCGGCTTGAAAGGGAGGAATATCTGGGGCGAGACTGCGCAAGGTGACTCCGCCGATGTCGGTCAACTGTAAGGCTATCGCTGCTACGGGCTCCGGTTCGATGATGATACCAAGGTCTAAGCCAAGCCCTTCTGTGCGCGTTCCTCCCAAGGTGCGGGCGTATCGTTTTGCAGCGATCCCCGCGCGAAAAAAACTTGTCAGTTGGCCGCCCAAGCCGAGCTGATTCATCTCGCGTTCCTCACGGACAGGTCCAGTGAGATACGTCTTAGTGGCTGAAATCCCGCCCATACCGACAAAGCCAATAGCGCCCCCTGCTCCGTAGAATTGAGTGAAGAACGTACTGGAGCTATTCGTAAACGGCAGACTGGCTAACACATGCAAGCCGTGCAGTTGTGGTAACCCCGCAGGGTTCCAGTACACAGCGGTGATGTCATCGGCTACTGCGACAAAAGCCCCACCCATGCCCAACGCTCGTAGGCCGACTCCAGGAGCCAAGAAGCTTTCAGCCTTCGCGAAAGCACAGGACATTGTTCCGACGAAGAGAATCGAGAGTGCAACGATCCATCGCATAGTTCTTATGTTTCGCATATAGTTCTTATGTTTCGCATAAAGATTCCTCCAAGCATAGCTCGAGATCGGTTACTGTGTTGATGGGGCGGCCGCACGAAGGCACTCAAGAAGAGCCTCCAGCTCTGTCGTCAAGAGTGCTCGGAACTCAATGGGTATTTGAGTTTGCGGATGAGTGAACGTCATACCGGCGCAGTGCAAGAATTGTCTCGTGAATTGCATCTCGTGAGCAAACTGTTGGTTAAGCTCACTGTCGCCATAGAGCACATCGCCGACGATCGGGTGCTGGATGGCGGCAAAATGGGCTCTGATCTGATGCATCCGTCCAGTAATTGGAGACACTTCAATCAGGGACAATTTGCCCCAGCAACCGTCAAATTTTTCCAAGACGCGATAATCTGTCTGCGCATGCATCCCGTTTTGCTTATCGACAACCATCATTTCTTTCCAGCGCTTGCGATTAAATTGCTTGCTTAGGCGCAGCCGAATGGAGCCGATCTCTCTCAATTCTCCCCGGACGAGCGCTAAGTAAGTTTTTTTAGTCTGCTTGAACTTCAATTGGCGATTGAGATTCTTCAAGGCTTCATGGGTTTTGGCGAGCACGAGGACGCCCGATGTCTCTTTGTCGAGTCGGTGCATGAACGCGGGCGAAAAATCTGGTTGTCGGAGTAGTTCAGGCTGTGTCTGTTCGAGATACTGATGCACGAGCGAGATCGCAGTTTGCTCGTGGCTCTGTCTTGCGTCATTGTGCATAGCCAAACCTGCAGGTTTGTTGAGCACAAGCAATGACTCATCTTCGAACAGAATCCAGTTTTTGACGGAGAGCCCTGCGGTCATAGCTCGGCCATTATAGAATGAAAAATGGAAAAGCCCCACTTGACAGGAGCGAGACAAACGTGTACTGATAGACAGTGCCATGCATCAGTGGACAGACGGGAGAAATCATGGAAGAACTGCCGTTGCCCTTAGTACCGAAAAAGAAAAGGAAACTGAAAGAACTCAAGCCGTCGCAGAAAAACAAATCAGAAACAAAAGTAGCGAAGGCGGTAAAAGCTAAAACCAGGACGGAACCGAAGCCAGCGAAAAAAACCCACACAAAGCCAGTGGTTCGCCAATCTAAGCCCATGGAGCGCGAGGAGCGCACGGCTACGACAGTGACAGCTGAAGAAATCCCAGAGCCGGTGAGGATTGAGACGACTCCAGTTTCAGTTGAAGCAATTCCGATCGAACCTTCACCAACGCCTGCACCCTCTCCTGAGCCAACGTCTGAAATTCCCGTCTCTGTGCCCAAAGAAGATTTGCCGGTGCTCGATTTGCCCCAGGAGCAGATAGATCGCATTCACCGTGGGCGCAAGACCACCGTGCTCACCAAAGCTCGGCGTGACTTCGATTGGGCCATCGGCGAGCGGGTTCGCCTCAGCGAGGGGACTGTCTTACGAATTCTGCGCAAAGACAAAATCGTGATCGGCGGTGGAATGCCTGAGGAAATCGTTGAGTGGGAAGGATTTTCATCAGAGAATAGAGCTGAGTTTGCCCGACATCTCCAACGGCTAGGCTTGCGCGCCGGCGAAGCCGCTTTTCTTTATCGCATCGAGCTATCTGAAACTGAGTGTAAGTAAAAAATGGACACACATTAACCACACGCTCTGCGCCAAGCGTCTAGGTTGCGATGCTTGAGGATCGCGCTGATGTGCATTGCCTTTGCTTGAGCGCAGAATTTTCTCGTCGTCATTCCTCTATCCGTGTACTCTACAGCAAAAACGGGTTTCCCCGATTGGATGAAAGGAAGCACTTGGTCACACCAGTCTTCTGCAAAGCAATCCTCGGTGATTGTCCACTCGAAGTAGGGCAGTAAGTCAGAAATTTGGTCCGAGTCATTCTTAAGCCCGATGGCTAAGCCGCGAGCATGTGCTTCGCTCGCGAGCCATTTGTTGAAGTTCAGTTGGTCTTGAGCCGTGAGCGCAAAGCCTGTCTCGTTGGTATAGCCGTCGACGTTGTCGGGGTCGACGCCGTCAAAACCCTTAGCTTTGCATTGGTCCAAGCGTGCACGCAGGATCGGAGCCAAGAGATCAATCTGGCGAATGTCGAGCCACTTCTCACCGGGCCAGCCGGCATAATCATTGCCGATGACGGAAGTTGGGAATTGCTTGGCATCCGGGCGCCAGTCTTCCCAGCTACCGGCGCTGAGATAGCAAATCACGTTACGGCTTTTGGCGTGCAACGCCGCGACAACGCTCGCATCGTTATCGAAGAGATCGATGTCGTACAGTGCCGCATTCACGGCTGCCCTTAGCTTCCCCGTGAACTGGATCTGCCAGGTTGTATTCACCGCGGGTTGCCAGACGCTATTGGAGGCAGCTGTGAGCCCAGCCAACTGCGTGAGTGCAAAATCAGACAAGCGCTCCGTGCAAGCGGTTGCCCATGGTGGAATGGTAAGAAGAATCAGAAACAAGCAAAATCTTTTCACGGTTGCCTCTCCTAATTCAGACTTTATCTTTTCCGGACCCATGCTTCAAGTTTTCGTTGGGGCATAGCTCACATTCCAATCTAAACATAGCCAAATGAAAATTCTATGAAACGTGGGTGAATTTCCTGTTCAAAAATAGCAGCGCCCCGGCCGCGAACGGGGCGCTACCAGTTCCTGAGCGTTACAGTCAACGACTAGTGAATATCGAACGTAATGCTGGCAGATGTGATCGTCACCACGCACTCTGTCCCATTGTTCTCGTTGTAGACGGCTCTCTTGATTGTCACCGGGAAGGTCCCCTGGGCTTTCCCGTTGTTGAGCGTGATTCCGCTCACCGTGCCCTTGAATTTTCCGATGCCGGGTTCGCCGTTTCCTTGCAACAGGAAATTGCCGTTGTAGCGGATCTCACCCGTGTCGGTCTTGACGGCACCGGGGTTGTTCTTATCGGCGTTGATGAGATAGACCTCATCACCCATCGTCCAGTTGCCCGCGCGGGCGTTCCAACGGATGACCGGAGCGTTCAAGAAGCCTCTGGCGAAGCCCGTGAGGTTGATGTTGACCGCCACGGTCTGCCCATTGCTGTCGGTAGTCGTGCCGGTGGCCGTGAAGCTAAAGGTGCCGACACGCGCCTCTGATGTGAGTGTGATGGCCGCGTTTTGGTAATTCAGGACATCTTTGGTGTCACCCTCGATATAGATGGCTTGGATGTTGGTAATCTGGTAATTACCATCAGGCAAGCTATCTTCGATGTTGACTGTGATATTGCCCTTAAACTTCAAGATACCCGGCTGGCCATTGGGATCGGTGAAGTTGACATTATAATTGATGGTGCCTTTGTTGAGATTGATCTGGCCACCGCCGCTGGCGAAGGTGTAGACCTCAGTAGTGCCGTCACTCGCGGTCACCACATAAGAGCTTTGGTCTTTATTGCAATTGAGGTTGATCGTGCCTTTTGAGAGACGAGTGGCGGTGCCGCCTCCGAGGTTGAGCGTGAAGGCTTCGCCAGTCGAGTTCGTGCCAGTCCCGATGAAACTGAATTTTCCATATACATCTGGGGGGGTCTTCGTGCCTTCAGGGCTTAGCTGGACATCCTGCGGGTCGTCCGTAAGGAGAAGATCAGAGCCGGTGGGTCCGCTCACGGGGCTGACGAGAGACTGGGTGCAGCCGGAGAAGACCGTAGCAGCGACGAGGAGTGTCAACAAGAGCAACAACTTCTTGTGATATGGTGCCAATAGAGTTCCTCCTAAAATTTTCGATGTCCCACTGAGGTTGGAGTCGCGGCACTCGCTCCTGCGCAGTCTCAGCATACTGGTCGTTGGGTGAAAAAAACATAGTATTTAGGTGGAAATTCTGTGGAAGTACGGTGACGCATCGTCCCCATTGGTTTTTCTTTGAGGCAACGATCTCTGGCTTTGGAGAAAAGAGCGAAGCGCGAGCAGAGCGTTGAGTGCGACTGGTTGACACTTTTGGAGAAGGCCGTTATAATAAAGCACTTTACGCGGGGGTGTGGTGTAGTGGCCTAACACGCTGCCCTGTCAAGGCAGAGACCGCGGGTTCAAATCCCGTCATCCCCGCCAGTCAAGTGTGATAGTGCTGCAGTGCAGAGGTGCTGCTGTTGAAGAACTGCAGCACAGCAGAACCGTAGCACTTCTCAACTTTAATACGCCGAGGTAGCTCAGTTGGTAGAGCACAGGACTGAAAATCCTGGTGTCGGCGGTTCGAGTCCGCCCCTCGGCACCAAGGAAACAGAATTCCCAGCGTTTTACTCCTTAACTTGTTCACTCAGCGCACGCGAAGGCCAGCCCAGTGGATTGGCTGCTAAAAGGGTGAAGGCCTTAGTGCTGAAGAAGATACAACTGAACTACCCTCGCCTTGAAGGCGAGGGGTTCGGAGTATCGTCAATTCGAAATTGACTATCATCATGAACCGGTTCGCCCTCTTGCTCGCTGATGTAGTCTTGGATCATGGCGT
>JACOSB010000143.1 GCA_016179105.1 Candidatus Acetothermia bacterium | reverse complement strand
TCGCACACACAGTAGATGGCTATGATACAATAGGGCATCGGTTCCTCCGGTTCGATAGAAAGTTTCTCGCTCAGAAACCTTCTAGCGACTTCCCGGAGGAACTTGCTTCCTTCCCACCTCTTTGGTAGCAACTTGAGTTACCAATAACAACTACGTCCTGGATTTTTTCTTCAGCACATCGAGTTGGAATTTCGAGAAAAGATTGGTCGGGAGCACAGGCGGGCGTTTGGATCGAATGGGGCGCTGCTTTACTGGAGATACCGTAATAAAGCGATTTCGAGGAGTGAAAGTGAAGAAAGTGGTCTTAAGCCTTAGCGCTTTATCCCCAGAAGGAGAACTTTTGTTGCCGGGCACGCGTGTGGAAATAACGAAAGAGTTGTTGGAGATTAGACAATCAAGGGAGCTGATCATCATCGCTTTGGATAACAGCAAGATTGGTTCCTTCGAGGGTGGCGTGCCTGTGAAGAAACTTCAGGATATTCCTAAAAAACAGAGGCATAAGTATGTGATTATTACGGACAAAAAAGTTTCGTCTTCACAATTGGACAGCTTGGAAGATTTCCACAAAGACTTAGGCATTCGATATGTAATAGCCAAATAACTTCATTGGGTCTATTTGGTATTCGGTGCAGAAGATGGTAAAAGAGATCCGGTTATCACCACTTCTCCAGAAACTCCTTAAGACATCCTCCGGGCTCAGGGGCAAGGTTGCGCCTGTCCTATTCCGCCCCTTACACTGAGTTGCCGTTCCTAAGGTAGTCTAGGCTGGATCCGGTCTAAGACTACCGACGTAGGGAGGTGACTCACACGAGGCAAGCTCTCTTGCGTCTTGAACAGTACCTCATATTCGCTAGATCAGAGCAGAAGCGGTAAAGCAGAAATGGCTGTCTCAGCTCACCAAAATAGTTGCGAGTTTTGCGGTGCCTCGGCTTGGAAAACTAAAAAGCGTTGTTTTTTGGCTATCTACTAAACAATCCCCAATTAGCTTCATAAAATCAAGAGATTTCGCTAATCAAGTCTTCATGTCAAAAAATTGCCCCATTCTGTCGTTTATGAGTGTCAAGACCACTTTTCTCGCTGTAGCTCAGGGAAACCATGATCCGCTGGGGTAGAGGGTCTATAATCTCCTTGGCAGCGCAGAAAGAGGTTAGGGCTCGGAACCTAACCTAAAAATAGGTTTACCCTCTTTTCGTCAACTAATTGACCGTGAGTTCGGCTTTGCAGCGTGCAGGGCTAATTATCAGCGTAAGATGATAATTTTAGTCATCGGACCTGTATCGGACACGGGGAGTCTATACTCCAAGTCAGTAGGGGATGTAGCAACAAGAGCAAGATTCTCGAAACGATCGCATACACAGCGCGAGCTGGGGCGCTCTATCAAGTACCAAAGTTGAAGTTTGAAAAGGAGGCTAACATGTTAAGAAGTTCTACAGTCAGACGGGTTGCGGTAGCGCTCATAGGCACGGTCATATTGGGGGTGGCGATAGGCGCGATCGTTAGTAAATCATTTACTGGGACAGATTCACAGACAGCAATTGTCAGCGTCCAAGCTGGGGCATACGATGACTATGGCAATCTAGGAAACACCGGCCCAAGGTGCGCATCTACTGCCACGATAAACTCTTTTCAGTTCTTGATGAATAAGTATCCCGACATCGTCGGAGGTACCAAGCTTATCCCGGGCGCGGGTACTGACAATGAAGATCCCTTGCTACGACTAGGCTCTGCTCGCAACGCTCTTCACGACGGTTGGAAGAAGCAAGGACAACCACGAAGTGGTGTTCAGGGGGAGTGCCTTCAAGCCAAATTCGGTAAGCACCGACGGTTCTGGTGGGAAGCAAAAGCCCAATGGATTGAGGATTTTGCTGAGGGGAGGATTATTCTTGATGGAATGGTCTTCACAGGCGGATTAGATGAACCAGATCAAGATCCCACAAAATGGAAGTTTGGCAGTGTGTTAAAAAAAGGCGCGCCGACCTGGGATTTCCTCTGGCAGGAAATATCACATGGCGAAGATGTGGAAATCGCTTTCGCCGATAAGGAAAAGGAGAAGCCTACAGCCGATCATGCTGTTACACTAGTTGGCCTTTCGGACGACGGACAAACACGACAGATTACCTATATCGATCCGAATAATCCAAATCGCAACTCAAATAATCCCAATCAGCCAGGGCTCTTTACGGCAACTCTCACAACTTCCACTCTCTTTGGCGGAAGCCTTGGGTTTCGTTGGGACAATAAAGTCAATGACCCTGCAGACGTAGCCATCTACCTCGCCTATTCTGAAAGTCCAATCCGACCACACTACAAGAGCTATATGATCGACGGCGATACACTCCAAAATGTAGTTGTGAACCTCAGGACCCAGTTTGGTGTGTTAAGAGCGAAAGTCATGAGAGCCACGCATCTATTGGCACCGGCGTTAAAGAACCATACTGGCGGACCAGACGAGGTGGATAAAGATCTCAACATCCTGCAGAAAGCTTTCCCGCATCTTAAATGCTACTTTATAAGGAGTGTCCAACGTGAGAGGCCGCTAAAGCCAGCCGGTGTGCTAGTGGAACTGAATCCGCTGAATCGCGACTTCCGCCGTGAGCCAGAGGTACAGGTTGGAGTGCCCGCACATTTGTGTACCCCTGCGGCCAAGAGCAATGCCCGCTCAGAAGGGCCACCTGATGAAAAATCTGTGCCATCAGTCCCACACTACCTCTGCTACGCAATCGCAGATCAAGACGCAGGCATCCGCGTGCGCATAAACACTCAATTCGGCGAGGAGCGGACTATGGTTCATAAAGCGAGGGGATTGTGCGTACCCGCGCTCAAGAATCCTACAGGCACAGAACGAGAACAACTGAGAGAACTCGATAAACTGCAGACACAATTCCCGCATCTGAAGTGCTACGAAATCGACGGTGCTCTCCCGGAGAGAAACGGACTTGTGCACCTGAGGACTCAATTCAGCCTTGAGGAAAGGGTGCGAGTCGGAAAATCTCAACACCTGTGTGTGCCTGTGGAGAAGAAGATCCGCTTCCTCAAAGAGGTGGACACGTTCTTCGATTCCATAGCGCGAATAACGATAGAGGGTCCCTTCGGCAGTGACATTGTCACGCTTAGCGGACCGACGATAGTGGTTGTCAACATTGAGAATGTGACCGATTCAGACAAGGATGGTCTGGAGGAAGTGGAGACGCAAATAGTACACTTAGAGCTCTCTGGTACTAGCAAGATTTTGGGGCCCATCACTCTCAGACACCGAGCGACTGAGGCTTTGGGACCCGTCAGACAGCCGGATCAGCTTTCGATGGGGAAGATCGAGGAAAGGGTCAATAACATACACGGTGTTCTGGAAATACCTCCATTCACCCCGACTGGTACCGCAGACAGTTTCTTCGATGTGTTCTTTGAGATTGAACTCCTCAATCCTCCTGCTCTTGTTCCTCGTGAGCTGCGACTGCTCCACAACGAAACTCCGAAACATATGCGTGCAACAATTACCCATAAGCCGCCGCGCAAGGGAGAGACATACGAGAGCCCTGAGGTAATCGAGCTCTTTGACGAGAGTGGGCGGCCTAGCGGTGTGAGAGTTCGCAACGTTTCTCACACACCGAACCCAGAACTCCCGGATTTCTTCGTCAAGCATTTTATCAAAGTAAGTTCGACTCGAGCGTTCGTCGAACTTCCGCTCCCAGGAACAATACAAGCTCAACTGCTCCTATTGAGACCAGCATTTACCTTTAAGGAAGCTCCTGCTGGAGTCGACTCGATCTTTGGTCTAGCGAATATCGAACTATCACAAATTGGCCTCAGTCTCGACCCTAAGGCGGGTAGGATTAGTGGAAAAGTGGATATCCAAAATGTACGCAGCTTAGGCGGAGATAGGCATCAGTTGCCTGTACTAATCAAAGTTTTGGATGCCAATGGTATACCTTTCGCAGAACTCTGGATGGAGCTATTCTTTGATATAGTTCCCGGAAGTAAAGGTCCTTGAGTTTTTCTCACACGCCGCGAAGGCTGCGAGATGATAACTATCAGAGGGGGGTGATACGTGGCCAAGGCCGAAGCTGGCGCTCAAACATGAGAGCTTAAAATCCGCGGGATCATGCCGCTCGGTTGGCGAGCAAATCTGAAGCGAAACCGGCGGCTTGGTCGTCCTGAGTATGTCACTGATGTCGCTCAAGCCTCAACTATGCAACTATCATGTAGCAATCTATCTGAGGGCGAGTTTTCAGAAACAGGCTATGAAAGGCCGATTTTGTTGGAGACTGGTTTTGGTCAAAACGGAGAATGTCGCAAATTGGGGCGGAGAGGAGAGCGGCATGTCACTCAGCCGCTAAGTCTGTAAAATGCGAATATGCAAGGGAGAAAGTCCGCAAGATTACAACTTTGCCCCCGTTGCTCCCGCCCTTCCGAGTGCGGTGCCGAGACAAGTTCGTGCTGGTGCGCTCGCCTCAATCTTTCACCTGCGACTCTCAAGACTCTCAGCGACAAATACGACGGCTGCCTCTGCCCCGACTGCCTGAAACAGTTCCAAGTACAGCCCGCCCCTCGTTTTGGTTAGCCCATCTGCGGACTTGACTCAAGCACTGCATTTATGCAATACTCTACGCTTGGGAGTATCTAACAAGTAGAACGTTCCACCAGGAAGACAGTTAACCGGTTAACCGTTCAACCAGTTAACCGGAGGAATGGTGAGGAGAGGGATATGCCAACCATCAGCGTCGTGAATGATAAAGGCGGTGTGGGGAAAACCGTTACGGCCATAAATCTGGGAGCGGCGATTGCCCTCAAGGGCAAGACGATCCTGCTGGTGGATCTAGATCCCCAGACGTCTGCAACGGCTTCCCTGGGGCTTAACGGTAAGATGCCCTCTGTCGCACTGCCTGACGTATTGTTGGGCGTGGGAGATTTATCGAAAGCAGTCGTGGCATCCAAATGGGAAAGGCTGCATGTGGTGCCTGGGAGTCCCAGGATGAAGGATGTCAACTTGGCCCTTGCCTCGAAGATCGGGCGGGAGCGGGTGTTGCAGAGCAAGGTGGCGACCGTCAGAGGCAAGTATGATTTCGTACTGATTGATTGCCCACCTTCCGTCTCCATCTTGACGCTGAACGCGATCGTGGCCAGCGACTTCGTGCTCATCCCAGTCATACCCGATTTCCTGAGCGTCAACGGGCTCGTGGAGCTTCAAAGCATTTTGAAGGAAGTCGAACAAGCTCTCCGTGTGCATCCTAAGATCCTGGGCATCGTTCCCACGGTTGTCGATTACCGCACAGCCATTACTTCCGAGGTCTTACAATTGCTCCGCTCAACTTACAAGAGCCTCGTGACCAAGACCGAGATACGCGTGAACGTCAAGCTCCGCGAGGCCCCCGGGTTTGGTCAGACGATCTTCGCATACGATCCTCAGTCGACTGGTGCTGAAAACTACCGTGCACTCGCCGAGGAGGTCCTTCAGAGATGCCGAAAAAATCACGCCTAGGGAAGCAGTTCACCGAGAGGCTGATCGCGTCGAGCGAGCCCCCTCCAGAGCAACCAGAGTCGAAGCCCGCTCCTCTCGCTCTTCCACGCGATCGCAGCCAAATCTGGAAGTACGGGTTTGTGCTGAGAAGAGAGCACAGCGAGTACCTCGACGAGCTGGTGACAAGGGCTTTCCTGAAGACCAAAAAGAAAGTTGAACGAAGCGCTGTCATTCGCGCTCTGATCGACCTGCTCAAGATGCAGCAAGTGGACATATCAGAATGTTCCACTGAAACCGAGATCCGGGAAGTCTTGAAGCGGCAATTGGGAGACAAACCTTAAAACTGTTCCGCCGGTAGAACGTTCAACCGGTTAACTGGTTAACTATTCCACCAGTCAACCAAGAATCCATTCAACCGCTCAACCAGTTAACCAAGCAACCGGATGAATGGTTAACTGAGAAGCCATTCTACCAGTCAACCATTCCGATGGTTAACCGTTCATCCAGTTGACCAGTTAACTGCTACTGGAGCAGAAATCTTGACATCTTCCCCTTCCGGAAGTAAGATGTTGCATTCGTGCAGCGGTGGGTGAGTTTGAGGTGATCAGATGCACAAGGTAAAGGAACTGCGAGAAAGACAAGGCCTTTCGCTGAAAGACGTGGAAGCCATTTCCGGCGTCGATGGCTCGCTCATCAACCGCATTGAGAACGGCAAGGTGACCCCGCGCGTGGACACGGTGGTGAAGCTTGCCCGGGCGCTCGGCGTCTCAGCGGGAGAGCTGCTTGTGGATTATGAACGGGAATTTGCCGTGACCTAAGCTATTAAAGACAACGGCCCTAGCTTTCGGTAGCCAGGGCCGCAAAAGGTGGTGTTGTGTGAAACACCTAATCTATATAAGAATTATATCTCGTCAGGCTCAAGACTTCAAGCCCAATCCATCTATTCCAAGAATCTTTTATGAGACTATAGATGAAACCTTGTTGAAACCAAAAAGGTTCGTTTCGCGGGGGGGTGAGAGTTTCGCAAACCTATATTTAGCAGCTTATAAACGATAACCCCCAACCTTGCGGCTGAGGGAATAGTTCGTATTTGGTTTCCTGGTTGCGCAAACAACCGGGCCAGTGTGTTTTTGCCCTTCGACTGGGCCACTGACGTGCCTATTTTAGCACGTTTTCTAGGCTTTTGTCAAGGGCGGATGGGGGAGTTTTGCCCTTTCGTCTGCCAGACATATTGACAAAGATGAGATGCGAGACGCCGCGCACGCTCTATATGACCGGGTGGACAGTCTCAGATCCAGATGGCGTTTTCACATATGCGCCCGAAAAATTCCCCGGATTCTCCGAGCGCACGCGCCGACGATGGGCTGCTCGGCTCGTGCAATGGAGAGTGTGGGAGATCGTTGATACCTGCGGCGGCAGAGGGAAGCATTCTATTTATCGAGTGAAGGGCAAGGCTGAATTCCTCAAGAAGCAAGCACACGAGAACGGCTGTAAACAACAGCAAGAAAAACCCGGCCACGAAGCTAAAGACAAAAGAATAAAAACCGCCGTTACGGACACGAGGGTGTCCTCCGATCAAAAATCGGCTTGGAAGAAAGACCCGATCAAACGACGAGAATTCTTCTTCGCAGGCTGGTGCCAATTGAAACCAGGGGCTTACGGCTGGGATAAATGCGCTCAAGCCTTCCGTATCCCGCTGGAGGAGCTGGGCCTTTCCAAATCGGCGGCGAACTCGGTGACCGGCCTGCTACTCTTTCGTCTCAAGGGATCTAGTTGTGAGATGTGCAAGAAAGTCTACGTGAAATTTGGAGAGTACCTGTGGAAATCCCGAGATCGACTATTCAAGCTGCTGCGTAAAGGGCTTCAGAAGCTGTCTGCCTGGGTGGGATGGATCCTCTCCAAGCTGCTCCAAGGAGAAACTCTCGACGAACCAAAATCCAAGAGAGGAAAGTTGTGGGCGATCAATCAACGGCTGCGTGATGACAGGCATAGGAAGCAGTGCGAGTGCATCGAGTGCGAGCGGGAACGCATCGAGCAGAGGCGCAAGGTGTACGAACAACGGCAGCCCGTCGTCCGATCGCAGAGCAACAACGTTGTGCAACCACAGAAAGCTGAATGGGAGGCTTATTGGGAAAGAGAGCAAGAGCAAGCCCGCGAACAGTGGTTGATCCAGGTGAGAGACAAGGCGGTTGCCCACAAACTGGAACACGTGAGGGACGGATTTGAAATATTCGTTCTGGCATTTGATAGTCTGTATGCACGAAGGCCGACTGATGCGGAGCTCCAATCTCATGTGGAGCTACTTTGTGAATCCTTCCAATTGGATAGGAAAGAGCTGGCGGGCGAGCAGGTCAGATTATGGCTGGATAATCTATCCAGCGTGGAGAGTGGTGCGAATGGAGGAGTTGTCGGTCAACTATGAGACTCTGCTGACGGAGGTAGCCGACTGTAACTTAGAAGAGAAGATCCAATACTTAGTCGATGTATTGCCGGATATATGGTGCGACAAATATCGGGCGATGACTCCAACCCCCACTAACATCTTGCAGTTCAATGATAACCACTTCGAGTTCTTGTTTGACTTGTCTGCGGAGTTGGTGGCTCAAGGCGCCGTTCCCGAAGATGAAGCCGTGGAAGACCGGGTCGTGGCGGTCTTTGGCAGATCCCAGAAGAGTGCTGGGAAAAGGGACGCGTCCCGAATCAGAGGCTTTCTGGGAGGACGGCTCGAAGACGCGAAGGAGGTCAGCACAGACAAGGGACATTTCATGGGACATGCCCTAGGCGGCGGACTTGATGTGAATCTCTTCCCGCAACGATCCGACATCAACCGGGGGCGATCCGAGCGCGGCAAGGTCTACCGGGCGATGGAACGGTATTGCGCCGAACATCTTGGCACTTTTTGTTTCTCCAGGGCTATTTACAGTGATCGGTCTTGGCGGCCGTCCCAGCTTGAATACGGTCTCTTAAAGAAAGATGGAACTCTCTGGGTGGAGCGGTTCGACAACTGATGGCCTTAACATACGGCAGTTTCAAAATTTCCTAGTTGTAGGATAAGATCATCTAGTATACTCATGCTGGGAGGCTTCCATGAAGAAAGCGTTTGGGTATACCCGAGTGAGCACGGAGGAACAGGCCCGTGAAGGATTGAGCTTGCCGGCACAGGTGGAAAGGATCCGGGCATACTGTTCGGCTCAAGGCATTCGGCTATCAAAGATACTTTCCGACGAGGGAGTGAGTGCAGCAAAACCCCTGGCGAAGAGGCCTGCTGGTGCCAAGTTGCTGGAGGCGATTAGCGCCCGCGATGCGGACACCGTCGTCGCCATCAAGCTTGACCGACTGTTCCGCGATGCAGTGGACTGCTTAGCCACCGTGAAGACCTGGGATGAGCAGGGTATCGCGCTCCATTTGCTCGACCTTGGAGGATCAGCGTTCAACAGCGCCTCGGCGCTTGGCCGCTTCTTCCTCACAGTCATGGCGGGCGCTGCTGAAATGGAACGCAACTTGATCTCCGAGCGTACAAAGGGTGCACTCACTTACAAACGAAGCAAAGGCGAATGGCTGGGCGCGGCACCCTTCGGTCACCGGTGGGAGAATGGGAAACTCTTGGTAGATGAGATGGAACAAGAGATCATGGCGGCCATGCGGTGTGATCGAAAGGCAAAGCATTTGAGTGTAAGGGAGCTGGCCGACAAGTACCGGGTGCCAAAGAGCACGGTTTACGATATTTTGCGGCGTCCGAAGGGGATTTACGCGGCATTGATGTCCGGCTGAGGACCCTCTCCCGGACAGCTTTCACGCCTATAAGTTTGAGTTGAATGAGACACTTTTCACGCTCTCTTACTTGAACTTGCCTTATGCCGCTCCTTATGAGGCACAAACTCAAATCTGAGAATCGTGCCCAAGGCGCGTGCCACTCTAAAGAGCGTCCTTAACTCCACGTTCCCTCCGTTCTCAAACCTGGAGATGACGGCCTGGGTCGTTCCCACCTTCTTGGCGAGTTTGGTCTGAGAGAGCTGCATCTTCTGACGGAGTTCCGCCGCGGCAACAGCCACCCTTAGTTCATCAAGCCCTTCTTCGAAGGACGCTCTGACCCTCGGGTTTTTCAGCGCTTTCTTTTTGAACTCTTCATACCTATTTTTTCTTCTGTTCATGGCGCAGCCTCCTTTCAAATCTCTGCTCATCGATCTTCATTCGTTTGAGTGCCAATTGCTTGTCACGCGCAGGTGTTTTCTCGGTTCTTTTGTTGAAGGCGTGGAGGAGCACAAAACTTCTTGCCCTGTTGCCATAGTACAGGATCCGATAGTCTGTATTCCCGTACTGGATCCTCAACTCCCGCAGTTTCCCCTCGATCTGGCTGGAATAGGGGAAGGGCAAAGCCGGTCCCCGCTCTTTTAGCATCTCGATGATCTGTAGCAGCTTCCCCAAATGCTTTTCCGGCAACGACCATAGATAACACTCTACCGGGGATGAGCCATCCTCTTCCTTATAAACATCCACTTCCCACGCCATGCACCATTATATATCTTAAAAGGTATAAGATCAAGTGCTGTTTGTTTCAGCAGCCATCGCCTGCGACCTGATCATGTCTATGTCGTACTTTCTCAAAAAACGGATGATTTCATTCCACTGGTGTTACCTCCGAAAAAATGTAATCTTCGATTTCAAGGCTAACATTAATGCAACCTTTCCCTTTACGAGATCAAGTCGAGGGGCGGTTGTTGTGTGGGAATGTTATCTTTTGGCCCGAATGTAACATTTTTAGGTTTCCACGAATCCTAAAACACCATAAGACCGCATTGTCTCTGAGTTTTGACAGAACGATTGAGGTAGCCTTCTCAGACAAGCCGTCGGTCAGGAAGATAACGGATCAGACTACCAGTACTCTCTGTACAGCCGGACTTTCTTCATGAACCTTATCCCGGCGGTGCGGTGGATCCTGAAGGGTTCTTGATCTGGATTCCGAGGACTTGTGAAGCAACTTTAGGTTGGGCAAGTGAAGCGAAATGCAATACTCGCTCTTCGGCTATTTTGCGCTCGTTCTCTGCTTTTTCCTTTCCTGCAGAACCTACCTGTATACCAAAGAAAGCTCCTACTATGGGTACCGATGATAGCGGTGGCCGATCCGACTACCGCGACCGCAGTCAGACCAAAGAGGACGACCCAAAACCATGACGTATTCGTAATTGATCTACTCCATCACTTGAATTATTCTCAGGCACGTTTATTCCCCCTTTCTGCGCTGTTTTAGTCTAAGTAGATAGCCGGAAGTTCCTTGGGAAAAGTTGGTCTTTTTTAGCGATGGCGACGCCAACTTTTATCAAAGAACATGAAACAACCCACTTAGATCTTTTTGCCCTGCTCTTTCTCGCGGGTTTCCACGATGTCTTTCGCCCAGGGCGGCACATACCTGATTTCCTCGGCTTCGCGCTCGATTCGTTCTAGCGTACGGAGATCCAGGTCAGTTCGTTGTGAATCCGCGACGATGATTGGCGGGAACTTCCTCGCTCCAGCGATGCGCACCACGTAGGTGCTCCCTCCAACGACTTCGCCTTTCACCAGTTGCTGTGCCTCGAAGCGATTTTCGCTTCCCTCTTCAAGTGTGCCGGTGTTGCGGATCGAAAGCAGAGCCGCGACGAATCCAAAGGCTGGGAGACGCACTCCCTTGATCTCCACCAACGCGGACGGTTCAGCTTCGTAGATGGTGCTTTCGAAATCGGGGAGCTTTACGTCGGGCTCGAACCTGCATGATTTCAGCGGCAAGCCGAGGATCCGCCGACCCAAGTTCTCGATCCAACATCCAAGCCACTGGATGAGCCATCCCAGCCAACGTAGCATAAACCCGAGCCATGCCGAGATTTGCTCGATGATTCCGGGCTGGCGAATCTTGGCGACGCCGCTCACGGAACTATGAAGTGGATTGACAGTATTCAAGCGTGTGAGTTTGAATGATACGGCGAGCTCCGACGGCAGCCTGCGCAGGTCAAAAACCAGCGAAGCTTCTCTCGGCGTGGTGGTTGGGTTGTGGAACTCGACGTACTCTTCCATCACCTGAGCTCTGGGCTGACCTCCCGCGCCGCCTGCCCCACCGCCCTGTGAAGGACTGGGCGGCAGGGGGGGGCCGATGTGCAGATTTTTCTGTCCCACCTGTCTATTCGTCCGAGCAACTTGATTGGCGTCCATGTTCGTTTCGTTACTCGGGCTGGTGGCGCTGTGAATAAAAACCATTATACAGTAATGTCCTGGATCTCCCGAAGGTAGAGTGGGAATCGTCCACAGCCATGATGCCACTTTGGGGCTCATCGCATCAATACCTGACAATGTCTGTGGCAGTCCAACTGACTTCCAAGGGCTGTCGGCAGGCAGGTTCGGAATGATCTGTCCGGTGACAATGAACTGGCTCCAGAATGGGAAGGCATTGCCCAGAGAGGGACTCGCACTCAACGCGGGTACGCCTCCCGAAGCGTTGCAGTAGATCGCCCAGACGCGGATGTTGTTCGCCAAAGTGCGACTGCGATTGTGCACCTGCACATGCACCCAGGCCATATCCATCTGTGGTAGGTTCTGGCTGTTATCGTTCAATTGGTCAAAGAGGACATGGGTAATGGGCGGAGTGCTACCTTCCGGGTCGGTCTGATAAAAGGGTGAGACTGCTCCTGATCCGGGCTGCTGCGCGTCAATCTTGATGTCAGCGCACTGGTAATGCCAAACGTTATCGGTCGGATCGTACGGGTTGGGCATCCCCTCGGGTGAGGGATTGAGCCAGCCCTGATCGACCAAGTTGTCGCGGACGTACAAAGCGATCGGCGGATCGGTTGCTCCTGCAGTCACGTCGCGTTCCCAAATGCCGCGTGTCGGGATGGCGGTGCGCAGCAGGACCTTAGGCGAACCGGAAGAGCCAACGTTGCCGATCCACAGGTCATAAATCCACTGCCCAGGTAAGCCGTCGCTGATGTCCTGCCAAACCCAGCTCCCTGCCGTCAGCGTTAGTCTGTACACACGTGCGTCATGACTGGCGTAGAGAACATTGGGTTGCACGGGGTCCGCGAGCAGTTTCCCAAACCCTAGGATATTTGGGATTGGGGGCGGTAAATTGGTGCAAGATTGGTGAATCCAATTGCCGCCAGCAATTTTGAAGAGCGGGCTGGTCGTGCTGACCTCACCGCCACCGGTAATCACCGAAGATTTGAGAAGAACGTACACATTTCCCGCGTTGTCAATCGCGATAGAAGACATCGTGAGGAAACTTGGCTTGCCTCCGGCGATCTCGGTCCACACCGTGCTGCTCGACGCCGTTGAGCCGTTATTGGTCATCCAGAGCTTTTGATCGCGCGTGGCGCAATAAAGAATATTTGGATTGGTGGGATGGGCAGCGACGATTGAGACTTGATTTGATGAGCCAAAATCCTGGCTGATTTGGCTGACGCTGCCGGTGCCGTCAATGCGCGTGACCATATTGTGATCCAGTTCGATTCGGATATTGGTCCCAGCCGGATGGGTCTTTGTGAAATTCGCGGTGAACGTGGACGCCGTCACGGCGGTGACCGTCACATATTCTCTATTGGGGTCGCTGCATGGATCGTCACCAACCGCCAGCACCGACCCGACGACGATGCTCGCCATCGAGGCTGGAGTTGCGGCTTGGCTGCCTGTCGTGGTGATGGCAGAGTTGAGCGTTGTAGAGTTTCGCACGGCGGCGCCTGCGAGACAATGGCCGTCCAGCCCAACCACATAATTTGTTGTACCGGCGAGCAGCGATCCGCCCGCTCCTAAAGTCACAAAACGACTCGCCGGTGAAAATTCTCCCTTGTCGGTCCATGAAGTAATTCTGAACCCGGGCCAGTCGCAGAAAGCACCAAGGATGCCCCAAACGTTTACACCGTTCACGCCGCGCGCGGCGGCAATGGCACCCCCGTCTGCATCGGCAATGCCACGCCAGCCGAATGCGCCGCTGCCCGCACCGACGCCGGTATCCTGGCAGCCAATGTAGCCCAGCGCGGCAATGGTGGGATCACTGGCGTATTGATAGACCGCGCTGCTCTGCTTCCCATGATTGTAATTTTGGTAAACGCCCAAATCGCTGTAGTTCAGCCCTTCATCAAAATCTGTGGCGGCGGTGGAAATGGAAAACGCAGGATCGCAGAACTTGCTGCTCATGGCGATACCGCCGTCACAGCCAATATAGAAGGCTGAAATCACGCCAGCGGCTGGGTTCTCTGGGAAAAAGGCAAAGGCATGCTGATCCGCATGGTAACCGATTGCGTCCATTTGCCAGGTCTGACCGCCATCGGTCGAGCGATAGAGAGGGGTCGAGGCAAAAAACAAGATGTCGTTCGCACCATTGCCAGGTGAGTTTGGTGCGATGCCGAGTGCAAAAGAATACAAGCCCTGTCCTGGCCCTGGAGGCAAAGTATCCCCTGGAGCCGGAGTCATGGCTACTGGCGTCCAGACAGTGAGAGGCGAGGAGGTCGTGTAGAGCGCTGCAGTGATTTGCTGGCAATTCCTCCCCATCGTGTCGCAAGAAATCTTGGACATCCACGCATAGACACGATTCGGATTGCGCGGGCACAGGTCTACCAGGATCGCGTCAAAGTTGCCATTCGGCTCAGTGATCGTGCTTGCAGTATGAGCTGGCAGACCGATGCCCTGCGTGTTGAGATTGGTCCAATTGCCCGGCGCGCTAGGGTTAGTAGTGTGAAAAATGCCGCTCTGCCAAATGCTTGCATAAAAATGAGGCGTACCGGTGGCGGGGATATAGGCCGCGAGCGACCACACACCGCCTGCGAGCACTTGCGTCCAGGTCGTGCCACCATCGGGCGAACGATAGACGCCGGTCGTCGTGGCAGCATAAAGAACGGTGGTAGCAGGATTGGACGCGGTGCGCGGGTCAACGATAATCTTGAGTACGTTGCCGGAAATGGCATTCCGTGTCCCCCACGTATCGCCGCGGGTGGTTGACACGTAAAAGCCCATGTTGGACCAAGTACCCATGTAAATAATATTTGAACGCGCCGGGTCGGGATTCACCGCGATGCACGATGGATCCACGGTGGGATCAAGCTGCTGTAACGAGTCGGCAATCGGCACCCAGGAGGCGCCTTCGATCCCGCCCTCAGTTCTCATGCGAAAGGCGGAGGATCCTCCGGACGAAGGGCGCTCGACGACATAGATCGTGGCGGGATCGTTGGGGTCAATGGCAATGTTACTAACTAAGCCTTGTCGTCCGACCTCGTTGCGCCGCGAAAGGCGTTTAAAGTTCTCGTTGCGCGGAGCAAATACGAAATCGGGACCTATTGGAAACCAGCTCATGGTGTTCTCCTTTCGCAATGGTGACCAGATAATCGCATGCGCAAATCGAGAAGGCCGTGATAGCCTCTTCTGATCCGTGTTGGCCCACTGTGACATCTTGCTTGTTTCAGGATTGATGATGCGCGATTCACAAAATTTCTGGCTAAGATGATCGCGCCTAATCCACCAACACGATCCATTTCGCTATCTGCAGTGGAGAATTATCTCCAGGATCTGCGGCAGTTTTGCCAGAGTCGGAAGAAGTCCCTCATCACCGTGACGCGTCAGGAAATCGAGGCCTTCATCACAACTCAACGTTTGCCTCCTTTCTTACGCGTACCAAGAGCCTTCTTCATGGCTGTGCCAGCCTTCGCCACCATTAGGTCTAAAATCACGCTCCCAGTAATTGTCTTCTTCTCATTGCGCTGGAAAATCTCCACCTGCGTGTGAATGCCAGCCTTCAATGTTTGAGGAGGAATTGTGAAAGAAAGCGTCATCCATCTCTGTTGGCCAACGCCTACTGAGAAACCCACCACAGCTCTGGAACGAGTCAGCTTCCATTCGTCACCCAGATTGACGGTTCCGTGACTCGTCTCCAACGTTGACGAAAGATGGATAGTACTGCCTAACCCGTCATTCTCTTTTACCGGTTTCATACGTAACGTCATGGGAATTTTCGCCAATTCCTTGCCTTTATCAATGATGACTTCCAGAAAACGAGCTGTGCTCCATGGACTCCCGACGAGGAAAGGCAATTCAATACGAGTAACTGCACTTGCAATAATGGTGGCATAGCTCAAATTACGCTGGCAGATGTTATTGTTTCCCCAGAAGTAGGAGCCGTAAGCGCAGGGGTCGGGATCAACATCAATGTCACAGCCGTTGATACCCCCTGCTGAATCGTCATTGTCGGCGCGAACTTCCGCTAAGAGACAAGGGTGCCATGAAGCTGGAGGGGGAATTTGAGCTGCAGGCCACAAGACAGGTCCAATGATCTGTGTAGCTCCGTTAGCGATGTTCGTAGATGTACTCTCTCCCAGGAAGAGGTGATTAGCTTTCAAAGCGGATGTATCCCAATCTCCCGAATACCAATCCTGAGGGTAGCGAAATTCTGTTCCCGGTAAGGCGATCAAGGAGGGATAATTGCCGACGGTCACAGCCAGACGCACGTTTCGCGCTGTATTGGGTCCTCTGTTTTTCACGCTAGCGTAGACATAATGATCCGTTACTCCGTCACGCAACAAATCTTCATTCACGAAGTTGATATTCCCATCAGGCTGTCTGCGCACGATGAGGTCAGGAGCTTCCCAGTGAAAACCGGGCGAGGGCACATCACCCACATCGGAGCTAGAGTCGCGGATGTAGACATCGGCGGGATTCACGGAAACTCGGGCAGTAAAGATCTCTTGCACCCCTGTGCGAGTATCTGTCCAGAAGGGGAAGAAGCCAAGTCGACTCGCGTCGAGCCCAAAATAATCACCAATAAACGTCACATTTGGATCACCATGCGCCCAGACTTCATCTACCGTAGGGTCCCACGGCTGGTCCGTGACTGTTACTCGATTTGGGAAGGTTGCGCCATTGTCTGTCGATACTGCCAACACGACATCGATCAGCGGGGTCGTGCCTCCTCCTTTCGGTCCGAATTCATAGAACGCACAGCCGATTTCTCCGCTAGGGGTGCTGATCAGTTGAGGATGGAAATCATGTTGATCGGCTGCTGAGGCAACGGCCCCAGTCAATAACGGTTGTCCCGAGGCAGGCCCCTGCCAAGTATTCCCTCCGTTTGTCGAGTGTCGATAGTAAATTCGTGATTTCCTCGCACCCGATACCATCTCACGGTAGTCGGCCCACGCGAATATCACATGATTCCCTGTTCCGGTGCAGCCGGTAGGAGGGCTAAACGTTCGGAATGTCCCTCCTGGAAGCCGTGAGGGAATCGGACTGATGCCGCTCGCAACGACAGCAGGGGCAGTGAAGGAGTCACCACCATTGGTCGATTTGACGAATTTGATCTTGTTCCCTGCAACCCAAACAATATAAATAGTTCCATCAGCAGCCACAGACAGTTCGGGGGCGCCGGAGTCGTTTATACTAGGAAGTGCAGTTCCCGCAGGCTGGTCGATCCCTCCTACCTTGATACCTTTCCAGGTAACACCGTGGTCGGTCGTACGTGCAAAGGCGAGTTTGGAAACACCGATGCCATCACCATCATCCCATGCGGCGTAGACATTCCCGTAGTGTGGGCTAGTAGGATTGAGATCTCCGGCAGCCCATTGTTTGTCGTCTCCGCTGCTGGAATGAATCAGGTTGGGCGGACCCCAAGTTCGGCCTCCGTCAGTTGATTTATAGACTGCGATGCCGATAAGGCCATCAGGATTCGATGGGGTTGGGGGGCCAAATGGGAGAGCCACAAGATAGACATTATCCAGGTTATCCCAGGCAACTGCAGGATCTGAAGTGCCATCCCATCCGACCAAAAGCGATGGTTGTGGCGATTCATTCCAAGACTGCCCGCCATCGAATGTATAGTAGGCTGCAAGCGCAAAGGCATAGGTATGTGGATCTGTAAAACGTTTAGAGGAGCCGACCATATTGTATGGGTTGTTGGGATTGACTGCCAAGGCAGACTCGCTACGGTCGTTATGAGGATCTGGAGAGCAGGTGACACGACGGTTACAACGTGGGCCAAGTATCACAGGCGGCATGTAAACCTCCTTGAGAGAAGATAATTGTTAAGCTAGCTCGGTTGCAAAAATCGCAGAGCCACTTCAATGAACGTTGCTCACTCGCTCATGTCTTAGAGCTTCTAATAATCATGGATTCTCATCCTTTAACCTTAAAAAAGAAGGGATCAATCGATACTGGTACGGGGGTTATGCCATCAAGAGCCAGCAACGTATGGGTGGCAAAGTTTGCCTTTCGATGATATATGACGCCCTGAGGGAAGTTTACCTTATCCGGCGTATTGTTGGCTGAAAAAATGCCGTAGAAATCTTTGTTTACGGCCATCAGGTGGATGTAGTCACCGAGGTATGGATAGAACGCAGGCGGGGGCGTATCAGCAGGTACATTCGCAAGAACTATATCTTTCGTCGTCGCGAAATGATCGGCTGTAAGTTCCAGATGAGTGACCCAGCGAGGTCCGCTTCCAGTAAATATCAGCTGCTGATAAAGGAAGCCAACCTTGCCGTTGCTATTGATCGCCAAGGAGGGATTCTTGCCATTGCTGATCGTGCGCAAGTCGTTTGACCACGTGAGGCCTCGATCGATAGAGGAGCGGACGTGCAGCGTGTAGTCTGGTGTGCCCAGTGGGCGGTCAGCCCATGCGATGTAAACTTTCGAGCTATGGCCCTTTCGCGGATTGACAGTGATTGTAAGGTCTGAACCAATCCGTTCCTGGCCAAGCAACGGGAAAAACCAGGGGATTGTAGTGTTTTGTATCACGCGCACGCCGGCCTTATGATCCAAAGGATCTTTCAGTGCTGAAAAAGGAGTTGGCTCCTTGCCCCAGTGATCGTCGCGTACGACAACTACGTCCGCAGTGGCTTCGCTACCATTGAAAGCTCGCCAGCCGAAAAAGCTTGCATAAATGGTACCATCTCTGTGAATCGCTGGACGAATGGAGGGACCATCCTGACCCGATGTGTTTCGTGTCTCGATTCGGATGGAGCTGAATCCCGCGGGGGGAGTGGACGCAGCATTGAGCGATCGATCAATTGTTGCGGTTTGACCGTTGAGAGCATTGAAGTCATTGTTGCCAACGTACACGTGATCCTTACCCCGCACCGCAGTGGCTTGGACAAAAGGCTGATCCACGTTAGGTCTGTCTACTAATACGGTCATAACAGTCGAATTTAAGAAATTACGTGTGCGAAGTACATTTAGATCAAAAGTTGGGTCTCGTATGATCCCGGCATATAGATCCTTGCCCTTACCACTGCAGCGTAGAGTGATATCGAAAGTACCAATAGGGCTTCCGGGTGAACTTGGCACTATGGAGTGAAGTAGCCACGTTTTACCGCCATCGGTAGACACATAGATAGGAGCATTCGGCCCTCCCATCGGGTCGGGCGTGAAAGCGGAAGCCGCAATTTCACGAGGATTCGCCGGGTTGACAGCAAGATTGGGCTCGCTGTCCTGATTGCTTTCACCGCTAAGGGACTTTGGAATCATATTGACGACTAAGACCATGTTTATTACCTCCTACTAGAGTCTGTATTTCGTGACGCTGACTTCTCACCTCAAGACATTGTTCTTCTTGTCGTTCTTCTTGTCATGACGATACGGCTTCTTCAGCAAAGCATCGCATCGCTCAACTTCGATTCAAGCGATGTCATTGAGGAGGGTTCTTATTGTGTCAATCTGGTCTTTGCTCTGAAAGTCTGTGGGATGGAGCGCAGTATAAGTATCCCCTGTGAGCTGTCTTGCCTCAGTTTTGTGCAAGAGCCAAATTCCTTCCTGGCCCACGCGAAATTTAGGAGCTTTGTGCCACATAACGTCCGCACTATTCGGAAATCGAATTTCAACTTTCTTGTGAGTTACGTTTCCTTTTAACATGACTTCGACTTCGATCAGAGCTTCTTTCCACTGTGGGTCACGGAAAGTAACGGGTTGGCGTGCTTCTGGTTTTGCGGCCTTCATATCAGAAACTTTCCCAACAATGATAAGATGGGAACTCGCGAGGCGTGCTCTTAAAGCATGTCTAGCTGTATTTCGCATGGCATCGGAAATTTGCTTCCGTAAACCTCGATTATCTCCTTCCCATACGCGTTCTTCGAATGCCCGAACAGCGATACTTTCACCGTACACCCATCCCTCTGTGAAGAAGACCGCTTGCTGTCCCGCTTTCATTTTCTGACGTGTACTTAATTGAACTGTAATATCCTGTCCAGTGTAATCAGCAATCGCCATTGGTACCTTGAAAACTTCATCTACCCTTATCACAGCTAGCATCGAATCAACTGGGATACCTCGCATGGTCGAAGCATTGAGCTTTTTTACTGTGCCTTTGAAAATGAACTTTGATTCTCGGGTCAGGTCTTCAATGGTCGAATTCATCTGCATATTTTCCTCCCTTTAGATAAATTAAATTTTGAGATAAATTCAAGAATACCTTCGCAGTGGTCCGTCAATATAGGCACGAAGCGAATCCAACATACATTTCGTTTGCTCCAAATCTTGGCTTCCTTAATCAGTCATACTGTTACCTCCAAAGAGAATGATTTTTGAGGTCAGTGTTTTAAGTATGGTAACCCAAGACGCTTACCTGGGACTATGTGGATAGAGTAACCTCCAGTCTAAATCTTTCCTAGGACGAAAGTTTGTTCTGATCGGATGAACCCATGTCGATGCTCCATTATACGATAGCCTCACGATGCATCGTGAGACATCATAATGAGTAGCGAATTATCAGGAAGACGTCCGCGCTCGCAGTGCGCGTCAGAACCTGGGTCGGGCCCGGAACAGCATCCGGTGCGGACGTCATGGTGAACGCTTGATGGTCGCCCAGGTCTGTCGTGGCGGCATCCCACACAGCCTGGTTGCCCACTTGATGGTGCTTCGGCGGATTCATACCGTTCGGCCCGTATAGATCGAAGCCGGTGATAGTGATTTCCTTACCCTGCGTAAAGTAGGGGAAGTAGTCCTTTCGAATCGTCGCGGTGAAGTCGCCTGCCCCGCTCACGAAGGCCGCCCACTCAGTCGGGAAGTCATGGCGCAAGCTGAAGAGTAACACGAGATTGGACTGGTTCGCCTGCTGAAACAGATCGTCTAACGCCGCTTTTACCTTGATAGGGTCCACGCCCTGGCGCGCGGTATAGCGGACGTGCAAGATGACATCTGAGATCGTCGAGTAATCAAAGGCTGGATAGTCCTTGGTAAGTTCCAACTTCCAGGTGCTCTCTGCGCCCGCACCTTCGAAGGGCAGGAACCGCTCGTCGCGCAGGTTGGTCTCGAATAGGCCACTGTCATTGCTACCCCCGCTGGTCACGATGGACTGCACCGCGCCGATATAGTCCACGAAGCGGTCGTCTTCTGAACCCTGCCGTGTATAGTCGTCACCCGCTATCGGCGACTTGCGCAGACTGCTTCGGAGGAGAGAGAGGGTGCAGTTGACGCTGGTGTACGGGCCCACAACAGATGGAATTGATAAAGCTACGCTCTTGATGCGGCGCATATAGTGACCAGGGCAGTCGAGGTCGTAGAGCCATTCGGGAATCGTCACCTGACAGGTGCCAGTTGCTTTCAAAGTTAGCAAAGCCAGCGGGTTCAGTTGATGCAATGACACATGTTTGGTCAACTCTAGTTCGCGCTTGTTGTTTTCGTGATACTCCATCTCCATCCGTTTGACATCCAGATAGAGCGCTTCACCAGACAGCAAGCCCTTGCGCCCGCCATCCCAATAGTTGAACTTGACAAAATCCTGGGCGTCCACTTCGGGGCGCAACAGTTCCTGTTTCATCGTCTTCTCTGCTTTACGCGCGGTGTCGAACGCAAAGCGATAGTACTCGTAATAGAGTCGTGAAATCTCGCCCTGCATCCATAGATAGAGGTCCTCGTTAGTGAACTTCTCATGGAGAAACTTGTCCACTTCCTGTGCATTAGCAATCTGCTGCTGGATATTCAAGTACTCATGATGTGCTATCTGCTCAGCGATCAGCGAGGTGAGGATTTGCCGACCGTTCTGCATCAATTCATGTGCGGCGAGGTTGTATTGAAGCAGCCATTCGTCCGCGCGGCGTTCGTACGATGCATATCGAGCAGCCATACCGGCTTGATCTTGCTCCCATCCCGCGACAATGCCAGAAATGTCCCCCGCGATCTTAGCCGCAGCCACAAGCGCTGTTCCCACGTTTAGCTTTACTTTGCTCCCAATCCCCCAAAAATGTAAGTCGATATCCGCATCTGGGATAGGTGCAAATCCCGCTGCAAGCGCGTTGAATACAGAAGCAGCCAGACGAGCATCCCTTGCGACAGGTAAATGGACGTTGAGTTCTACGTCTTCATTGTGCGTTAAATAGATCTTCCCGTTACCGGAGTACCCGGACAAGATCCCAGGAGATGAATCCCCTTCGAGCTTCAAATCCGAAAGTTTTTGCAGCGTCAGCATCTTGTCGTATTGACCGACGAGCGAGCCGTAGGCCTCGTCAAAGTTCTCCTCTGTGAGTTCGCGGCGATCCAGAGCAATGGTATCCGGAGCGTTTTGATCCGCCGGAAGACCTAGCAGTCGCTGATAATAGTGGAGTCGCTCCAAAGCCGTCTTGCGGCTAGTGAGCAACGACGTGGTCGACTCCTGTGTTGATTTCCACTGCAGAAAGCGCACGTCCTGCGCCATCTGCTGGATTTGAATCTCGTGGCGCTGGCGAACGAGCGCGAGGCGTTCGGCGTCACCCTTTTCCAGCGCCGTGAGCAATGCGTTGCCAAGGCCGCGCACCTCGCCGCAGAGTTCCAAAGCCTTCTGAATCAGCAACAGAGAGCGGGCGGGGCCGATGGGTTGGTTTAGGCCGCTAACGATGCTGCTGATGTCTATTCCGGCTGCCACTGCCTTGACCAGCATGCCGGGATCAATCGGCGGGTCGAACAGAGCCAGCGGGCGAACGACGCCCGCAATGTTCATGCAGTGGCGAATCTTGAAGAGTCGGTCGGCGACGGTGTCCCAATAGCCCAGCAGCTTGTCGTTGCGCGGGATGCAGAAGTAGAGGGTACGCCCAATGCCAAAAAGCGCGTTGGAATCCCCGCCGCCTCCCATCCCCGAATTCGGGGCGGCGAGGTTGAATGGAAACTGATCCTCCAAATCCACGAGCGCGTCACCGATCGGTCCGAGGCCCTCCTGCTTGAGTTGCCAGAAGGTCTTGGCTTTTACCTTCCCGAGCGGCGGGATTCGTTGTGGTCGTTCCCCTAAAATATTCGCCGCCAACACATAGAGTTGCGTTGCCTCGTTAATGGACTCCACTGTGTCTTGCTGGAACAGGTGATCGCCCCACGCGATTAAGTTGTCCAGATATTTCATCACCACGCAGTATTGGTACGCCAGATGCCGCGTCCGCGCGACGACATGGGGCTGGAACGGCTTGTTGAGGATCGCATAGTAGCCTTGCAAGACGCTGTCCTGTTGGCATTGGTCAGTGCCCGACAGTTCCGTTCTCGGTGTGCTCAGAATCCGGACGATTTCATCAATCGTCATAGCATTGTTAGGGCTGCGAAAGGCAAGAAACTTCCAAAACCGCATCGGCGGGTCAACGGTATGGTCGTTTGAAGTGGGATCGAAGATATAGTGGAACCAGCGCTGCGCCTCGGCGAATCGCTGCATCTTGCTCAGATGCACGGCGATCGTAAGTGGAATGTGGAAAAACAATTCCCAGTTGTAGTTCGCATATGGGCCACACGCGCTGACATCAATCTCTTTCTGGAAATATTTGACCTGGGCAAGAAAATCCTCAGTCGGGTTGTAGAGGGCTTGGAAAAAGTCTTGCTTCAGCGTATCCTGCCATTTGGCGTCCAACATGCCGGGCAGCGAGTCTCTGTTCAGCTGCGCGATCAGGTCGCCGACGAACGGGTGGAAAAAGTTCTCGAAGGTGTACGTAAACTGAGTATCAAAGTAAGACCGTATCGTCCCTAGGTCAGAAGCTGTAGCTAGGTCATGAAAGCTGATCATATAGTTGAGCTCTGTCATAGTTTCCTCCTTACATCCCGGCTTGCATATTCGTAATAGCGCCCGATGGTCCAATCTTCTTATCGCCGTACATAACCACAGCGGTCGTGCCGATACCTTGATGGATATAGGCATCTTCAGTGATGAACCGCTCTATCGGGGCAGGTTCTACGATTCCAGGATCGGGACCGATGGGCCCTCCGTCGCCCCAGAACTTCGGCGTAATTGGCGGCACCGGTTGCACCACCAGCGGTGGAATCTGCGCTGCCGATATGATGCCCGAATTGTCCGAGATGCCATAGCCTCCGAAATCTGGAATCAATACCTGCTGCTCCTGGGTCGTGACGTAAAACACGTTCCGGAGATCATCGAAAAAGAACGGCGCGTCCCAGATGTCGGAAGTATCATGGTTCGGCTGGACCGTCGCGATGCCGATGGGGTCCGTTAGCACTTCGTGTGAATAAAGAGGCTTGGTGTCGGTCCAAATATGCTCGTAATAGCTGATGGAGAATTTGGACTGTGCGGTCTCGAATCTACGAATCTTGTCCAAGGGTGCCAGGGTCTCTGGTCCCCCCCACCGCTGGGGTAGACTGTGCGTGTTGTAAAGCTCAAACCCTATTGTCCCTATTATGTTCATATCGTGACCGATGATGAAGATTATCAAATGGCCATCCTGCGTCTCATGAGAGCACAACGTCAGTTTTGACCGGTCGAAATCGGAGAACGAGTGCCAGCATAATTGAACCGGTTTGCTCACATCCGACGTCTTCGTGGCCTGCCACTTGCCATTGTAATACTCGCTCCAGCAAAGCACCGCCTGTACGTTTACTAGGGGTGGATTAGTATTGATGTCTGACGCCTGGAGCGCGGTAAGATTACCCTCCTTCGAGAATGGCGTCTCCACAGTATCAGGTCCAGTGATAAGCATGCGCAGCCAGAAGAGAAGCAGCCGATCCTTCCAGACGACTGGGATAACTGGATTATCCTCGATGTCCAGCTTGATCTGCTCCCACGGCGTCCAGCCGTACTCATAGCGACGGTAATAGTATTTGCGATGCGCCCCCGCAGTGCGGGCAACGACATAGTTGATTTCACCCGTGCGCTTGTCGGGATCGGCTGGGATATGGTAGATACCGCACGGCTCCAACTTGGCAACCTCCTCTAACTTGGAGAGGTAGTTCAAGAGCGCAGTTGCGGCGCGCTCCTCAGTGATGTCGCTTTGCAACAGTTCGCTCTCGATCTCCTTGAAGAAGGGCGATTTGTCGTCGCGCAGTTCTGGTTCCAGCCAGTTCTCCGGGAAGAGATATACCTTACGGTTTGCCTCCCAAACCCGGTAGCGCTTCATCCACTCCCATTGTTTGGCGTTAATGGCTGCAGGAGAGACGCGCGGTTCGAGATTCATGAGGCAACGCTCGATGAAAAGCTGCACCGACGAAAGAGCGTGGCGGATCCGGGACGTCTGCATGCATGGGTCCATTTGGACATCCATCAAGAAGTACTCGAACAGTTTGTCTGGTGTATCGATGATGTGTGCGCTTTCGGGGCGGGACCGCATCTGGTGGAGGATGTAGGCCACCATGGCGTCTCGTTGCAGACTGCGCATCTCGTCGTTAATCGGCCGTACCACGTCCCGCCAACTGGCGTCGTCGTAACGGGCGCGCAGTGCTCCCTGAAAATCACGCACAATATCAGCTGTCGGGTCGTTAGTCTTGGCGTCAATCAGCGCGCTGGCCGGAATACCCATCTTCCGAACCAGCCCCAAGGCATCATACACGCGCACGAGCAGTTCCGGGTGCGAGAGGTCTGTGATGTTGCGGCCGAACTGCTTAAGGACCGCGGTCAAAGATGCTGTATCCCAGCGGGTGAGAGTGTATAGCAAGCTGTCCGCGCTTTGCGTCACCGTCACCGGGTCTTTAAGCACAGTAAGAAGGCGGTCATCCCCAGGTGATATCTCGGACTTGATGCGGCCATAATCCAACAGAGCTTGTACCGGCTTGAGCAATTGATCCGGATTAGCCGAATTGCCCATTACCGGCAGCGCATTGAACCACCCATCTCCCGCAATTTGATAATCCGAATGCGTGGCGAAATAGGCTATCTCGTTGGCTGTCAACTTGAGCCCTAACGCCAATGATGCCGCCTTCAGGAAGCGGATATAGGTGCGCGAAAACGGCGCGAGTATCGTCGGTGGATACAGATAACGCGCAGGAATCACCTCCCGCGCCCGTTTCGGTGTCTCCCACTGGGCGCGTAACGTGCCTTTCACCTTTTCGACAGTCAGGACGATCTCGTAAAGTGTGCCCGGTTTCAGTTCGATAGGGTCGGTGTTGCGTCGAACGTTGCCGTTTTGTGTCAACGCGATGGCTTGCCCACTGAGCTTCATCGTCACGGTCGCAGTACTGTCTGCCTCGATGACAAAGTTGTAAAACCCGATCTCAGGTGTTTCTACTTGACCGCTCCAGATACCTGAAATCGCACTGCCCGGGTTCGGCAGAGGATTGCTGCCCCCACTGGTATAGTCCAGGTTCGCAGCAGCCGGGACGCTTAGGTCGACAGTTCCGGTCGCAGTGTCGCGGAAGAAAAACTGCACCGCGAGGCCTAGTGTCTCCAACGCGAGTACATCGTCGAGCGCTGCCCTGTTTTGATCTCCGGCAGCGTGGAGTGGATACGGTTCGCTTGTCGGGTCCAACCAGACTTGCGCGAACTCGAGACTCACTGCTGCTGCGGCGCTGAGCCGCTGCAGGGCCTGTTGGCGCTTGCGCCTCCATGAGAGTTCAGGTTGAAACGCCTTAAGAAAGGCGCTATGTCTGTCGGCGAGAGGTCCAGCGATCGCGATATCGTAGGACCCCTTCAGTTCGGGGTAGCGCGTGAAGAATAAACCTTTTATCTGCTCGCCGCGATCGAACAGGGCACTCACCGCTGTAGTGAAATCGTTGGTCACATTCGGGACCTGTTTGAGTGCATCCCGTTTCACTGCAGTCAACAGCCCGCTATGCAATAAACGGTGACGGAAATCATCGTACGCAATTTTTTCGTCAGCTGCAGTAATCGCGCTATCGAGCGCAGCGCTTGTATGAGTGTAAGCCACATCTACAGCCAGCGTGTCGTCCAGGAGCGCGAAGAAGGCGTCGCTGGTCTCCTGTCCGTAAACCAGCGTCATTCGGGCGCGAGCAAGGTCGCCGTTGGAGTCCTCGATCGCAGCGAACTGTTCATCGATGCTGGCAAAATCGCTGCGCAGAGTACGGGAAAGCTCCGCGATTTGCTCCGGGGCAGGAGCAGATTTGCCGCTCAAGTCTTGATTCCAGATGAGGTAGAGCGCAGCAGCGGACTTGAGGGATCTTTCCTTGAGAGCATGCACGAAGGAGATAAGCCGCAGGATAGCGGGGTTGGTCGGATCGGGCGCAGTAAACGGATCGAGGCCCGTGAGTTGGATCAGAAGCAGCAGCTCGCGGACGCTGAGTTTGAGTTTGCGTGCCAGCCAGCCCCTACGAAAGATCGCGCTGATGGTGGGAATCGTCAGAGGTGTATTTGCGTCGTAGCCGAGGGCAGCCACGATGCGGTCATACTCTTCCCCAGTCAGGTTTAACGCCGACCGCAACGCTTCAGCATGATCGGCGAGTTTTTTCGTAGCATCCGACAGGAACTCACCATAACCGTTATCGTCGAACACGGAATCCCGCTTCAAGATCACCGGGTTGAGGAACATCTGGCGGTAGAGGGCAAACTCGCCATGAGCGCCGATTTCTGACCAGCAGGCCAGCAGCGGCAACAGGTCGCGCTTCAGCTTCAGGTTGAGCGCGTTCATCACGCGCTTCAGCACGCCAAGGCGGGGAAGCAGCGTCAGGAAGCCAGTATCAAGTTTTGCAACGGTGTCGACATCACCGGCTGCGAACGGCGCTAGATCCTCTCGGTAGAGCGCACAGATCGCCGCATCGGTCTGCTCAATAGTCCACCCCAGTTTTTTCCACAAGCGAATAAAGCGCAACAGGCGAATGAATTCGACCGCATTGATGTTTTGGGCAAGTTTCGCCGGATCGGCATAACGGAACGCCAGATTGTCGAAACTATGGCAGCTCGAGGCATCTCTGCAGGTCCAGACGACAGGCCCATCGCTACTTGTCTCTCCAGGAACGGTAGGCCACGTTGGCTCCGAGGCTGCCGATGTGCCAGGAGTAGTGCATTCGTAATAGACAGTGGATCCTGCTTGCGGTGACTTAGGCCGTACACAATCGCCTTTGGCGTAAGCTTTCGAGGCGGCCCAAGTACCTGCCGGAATCGCAAGCGTAAGCAGCCCCATAATGCGGGCGTAGTTATCATCGTTTTTCACCCACGCCTTGATGTCGCCGCCGAATTCTGCTGGGTCGGGCGCTAGCGTCCCGGTCGGTAGTAGTGCATCAAAGGCCGCGTCACTAATTGCCCCATCTTTTAGAGCCTTAATCTTGAAAAATGGAACGCCCAACCGTTCCAGTTTTGGAATCAGGTCGCTGTTCGGGTTGATGAACCGCGTTTTGAGGATGGAAACCAGGTCTTCGTAAGTGATCCCGACGCGGCGGGCGAACTGCTTGGCATTAGAAAGACCGGCGATGACATCGACGTCCGACGTCCCGTTAGGAAAACCGTACATCCGCCAGAGGGGCACAGCGGTGGAGTCGGTTAGGATCTCGTATTCGGCTCGCGAGAGGCCGATCTCTTCCATCAGAATGTCACGCCAGCTATAGGGATTGGCACCGCGCTCGAGGTCGTCGGTCTTGCGGAGTCGTTCCATCGCCAACGGCAATGGAACCTCAAACTTGTTGAAATAGCGACGCAGGTTTTCTAACGGCTGGTGGAACGGCAACGGAGTCGAGAAACGTTCGTTGCGCAGAGTCGTATACGCCGAATCCATGACGAACTGCGGGCTTGTCAAGAGGTCTTCCGATGCCGCACCGTTCGTGTTGTGCCCAAGGTAGCCGTTCAGTGAGAGTTTTTGACTGTTGTTTGCAATGAAGTATTCGAGTGTCTCATTGACCACATCGATGTATGGTAGGGCGGTGTTCGTATTCTCGCAGGTAAGCGGCAGATATTGGATGTCCGGGCGGCGAGACATCAGTACATCGAAAGGTGAAAATTCGGTGTTTGGCAATGGTTGCCCGGGGTGTTGACTGTTCCAGTCACTTTGGAATTTCTGCCAAGCATTTTGATCGACAAAAGGGTAGGGCGCGTTGGCATGATTCTGTCTCCAAGTTTTCAGAAAATCAGCCCACACGTCGGGATCGCTTTGTAAGAAGAGAAGGAGATCTACTAGATACGCGGCCGGACTCAAGATGGAGCGGCAATGGTCGCACGCGCAAAAATCCATCGAGCCGAACAGACTCTCCAGCGTCGCGTAAGCGATGACATCACTCACACTGGCCGGCGCAGGATCCAAGACGCTTGGATCACTGTGGACACCGATCGCGGGTGCAGTGCGCGCGTTCAGGTAACTGAGAGTGATGTTGAGAACGGCGTTATGCACCTGCACCGATTTGTCGAAGGTTAGCGCCGCATTTTCCGCTCCGCCTAAATCCGCCGCGAAGCTTTGGACAAACGTGTCTTTGTCATAGCGCACGATATGATAGGCAGCGTCAATCCCGCGCTTCAGCAAGCCGGTCATCGCTTGGTCGCTCGGCGTGATTTGGTACACGCGCTGCAGCCGCTTCACTTGCTTGACTGTCTCGTCGGCGACCTGCAAGTTGTTCCGGGCGATATACTGCTCCACCGGCTGCATTCCGATCTCAAACTTGCCTTGATGCTCGGTCAGGAAGGCGTAGACACCATCCCGAACATCAGCGGCTGTGGTGAGAGGGACTTCATCTCTGCGAACCATCTCGGCGACCGCGGCAGTAGGAAAACTGAGACGCACTTGTGCGGCTAGCAGGTTGGCATAGTTGGTGCGTTTCTCGTCCAGCGTGCCACCGGGAATCTGTTCGGGGACGGCGATGGCGCCATCCAAGAGTTTGCTCCACTTCTCTGCGTTATAATAACCGCGCTGCGCGAGATCGAGCGTGGAGGCAAGGGGATTCTTTTGCTCAACGTTGTAGAGCCCGCTTATCAGAGGGGCGTTGTTGAGGCTCAGGTAGCCCAATTGGCCGTCCAGTTGGAGACGCTTGGCGGTATTCTCTCCGAACGACTGTTTCACCGAATCCCAAAATTTTGGCAAATCGGTTCGGTATTGAGTGTAGAGGTCGGCGAACTGCTGGTGGCGTTTCTCGTCGATCGTGAGATTCAGCATTTCCTTGAGGGTCGAAGTCCCAGCGACGGCTCGGGAATCTAGGGCGTACGCGCCACTGAGGCTCTGGAATGCTTGAACCGCTTGCGGGAGTTCCTTTTCCAGCGCAGTCGGGATCACCCCCTGCGCGATGGCCTTTTCCCAGATCCTACCGACTGTCTGTGCATCGGCCTGATAGAGCATGTTCGGATTGGCGGGCAGCCCGGCGCGGAATAAAGCATAGTAGAAGGCAGGCTGGATTCCCGCCTCTCCATTACCCTTCGGGTCCGCACTGCCCGCACGGTGCTGGCTGAACTGATCGGCGAGCGCAGCCAGAGCAACTGCGCGCGCGTCCCAACCGGTCTTGTTTGCCAAGTAAGTGACGTCCTGCCGGTCCTCCGTCTCCTGCAAGTCACGCAGGTTACCCTGAAAGTGGGCAGCAAGAGTGCCAGTCAGGGTCTCATGCTCCGAGGGCAAAGCGGACGCCGCATTTTTCGTCAAGACGATATTCAGAGTTTCCTGATTCGATGCGTTGTAGCGCACCTCCGATGCGCCGAGGAAAGCCTGACCGGCAAAGGCGCGGGCCTGTAGGTCGGGCCGCTGCTTGCCGCGCTTCTGCAGGTCGGCAATCGTGAATGTGGCCTGGAAGCTGCCATCGGAGGCTGTTATCGCCTCGGCGAGAAGTACATAGGGGGCGTCTCCAACATTCCTATCAACAATCTGGACTAGCAGCCCACCAACGCCAGCGCGGAGGCGGCTGGCGACCTTGCCGGCGACGGCAAAAATCTCCTCCGGGCTAGTCTGACTTGGGACGCTATTCGAGTGAGGTATGGATCCTAGTCCTGATGGTGATTTGAGCGACGGTTGTGTTGGTTGAAGGGGTGCATTCATGGAGTTGAGGCCAAAAGGTGCTACCCCGGTCCCTGCTTCCCCCTTATTGGGAAGGATAGGAGTGTTACCTAGGGTAACCGGTCCATCAAATCTTGGTGGTAACGTCTCTTTGGCCGCAAGATCTGAAGTAGGTTTGATTGCTGCCTCCGTGATTCGGAACGACATTGTACACTGCTTCAACTCGTCAGCAGATGGTATCTGCCGCCCGGGACACCGACATATAACGGTGTATTCGACCATATCACCCATCCGAAACGCAGGAAGATAGGCTCTAAAATACTGAGCTTTGCTTGACAGATCGTTCCATAGCCACTCTGCAGCCACAGTTTCTGTTGGCCCTTGATTTGTACGGAACTGAACCTCAACTTTATTGCTGGCACTTATAGGTCTTACGCCGATCGTCATCGTGATCTTGCTTCCTGCCTGGATCTCATCATGCGGAGCTGGCGCATCGGGCGTTCCGTACCACAATTCCATGCCATCATGCTCACAACGCATTCGTTAAACCTCCCTAACCTCTGAGTAAGATGCGTAGCCCAGCGTCTTAGTCAAATCATGAGTGACTCCTATAATTGAGTCACTCATTGGACTGCTTCTACGTCATTGCTCACTGGAACGCTAATTCGACAAATCCTGTCTTGTCTTTCACTCTTAGTGCAAACCGCTCAAAAACGCGAAATCGATATAAACCTTCACCGTCCACTTGCGTAAACGCTGTGGTCGCATCTATGCCTACCACTAAGTCCACCGTGTTCCCTCCGAGTGACAACAGAACTCCGGTGGAATCTGGCAGAGTACCCGTTCCATAGAACCCTGCCGGAACCAGTGGCTTGATACGATCTGCAGGAGCGATCAACGTATTTGCCAAGGGCGCATACGTGTCAGCGTATTCTACAAAGTGAAGGGCAAGCGCGAAGGGACCGTATTGTCCTTCGCCCTCCAAGAAAGAATAGCCTTCAGAGACAGATCTAAATGTGTTCTCGCCATACTGCTTTGGGGGACCCTGGTTTACCGGGTTCACATTTACAGTGTGGTTGCTTGCAGCCGCGTCTACCAGCCCTGGATCTGGCGCTTGACCTCGTAGACGAATCGTTTGACTCTTGAACAATGGATTTCCAGTTGCTTTTTTGCCCTGAAAGATCAATAGATCTTCGCCCTGTGATAGTAAATTTGCTGCACGCGTCGCTAAAATGACCGCCGTTGAGGATTGTTGCTCTGCCTCGACCTGTTGTTTAGTAAGCGCAAATTCGACCCAGATCTCAACAAGTGGTGTTACTTCTCCTTCATCCACTGTCATGGTTTTTGGATCGATGATGTCAGAAGGCACCGTTTTAGTACTCGGGTCTGTGAGTGGTCCAAAGAGCGGTAGAAATTTTGCAGCTATCTTGGTTCGCTGAGTCTCGTCATGAACGGCTTTGTCGATACGATCCCAGACTTCCTGGTTCCACTGCGGAACATTTTCTCTTCCAAATGGCATTTGTATTCTCCTTTCGCGTCAAGCCTGTGGCGACAACATACCTAAAGCCCAATCATTGAATTACTCATTCCTAGATCTTTGACAAAGGTTGATTTAGGAAACTCACCTCCCCAATTCTCATAAGGCATCCGCAATTAGTGACCGTGCTGTTTGGCATTCTGGTGCCTCCTCTAGATGAATTTGAAAACAACTGCACTGCAAGTACTTCGACGCAGTCAGCTTAGTTTGCTCAGATATCACCCTCTTTTACGCAAAAGTTAGTCCAAACTGTGGCTCTCAGTATTAATCTTTTCATTGTTTGCCTCTTTTCTCTGCCTCTATTAATTGACCGACGGACTCCGCCAACGTCACGGTCGGTGGGCTGCCTTGTCCTGCGACTGCCTAACTGCCTCCTTGAGCTCGAGATCTGTACCGAAGTACTGTTTGCCGCGGGCAGGCAGCACTAGGCCGCGCAGCCGGATGATCACCATGTTGAGCGTGGTGTGGCTTTGCACAAAATCTCAAAATTTTGCTGAAAACTCGTTTTCAACTTAACATATTTTCGGCGAAATTCGTCAACGATCTCCAGTTTTTGTGCAAAGCCGCGTGGTGTCGATCAGGCGATAGGTGTCGTCCAGCGTTTGGCGAATCGTCTCCCGCTCCGCTTTGGGCAGGTTGACGATGGCCTTCTGCCCGTCGGCCACTTTGCCGAAGGCGTCGATCCGGTCGATTAGTTCTCTGAAGAACGCAAGAATGTTCTTCGCATACCGGGGTAAGCTCTCCATTAGAAATTAATCCTCATCATCAGACCAAACATCGGAGAGGGGTCTCGCAAGGGATCCCGCTCAGGAAGACGGCCTGGACCCAAGCTACGTAGAGCCTCTTCATATTGAGCTGGTTTGGGTCTGAGGACATCGATCAAGCTCTCCGGCCTGCTGTATTTGATTAATTCCCTCGGGATCAGAATACGACCGCTTTCATCAAAGATCTTCTGAGGGATGTCGCCCGACTTATACATCTCAAATCCCCAACGCGTTGCTGCTTCAAGCCGAGCGCGTTCGCGGGTGCCACTGTTCGGGTATTGAAATTCCTTCATGGCATGACCCGCTGCGCTGATTGGGTCTGGGTGGTATGTTTGAAATGCTTCATGCGCGGGCGACGTGGCATCTTGTAGCGTGTGAATTGCGTTGCCAAGATGTTCCATAGCCTTGTCTCGAAGATACTGTTCTTGATTAGTTAAGAGATCGACGCTTCCTTGTAGGCGTCTTTTCTCTCTCTCTCCGCTTTGTGAAAGGCCTAACTTTTCAATCTTCGTCTTCAATGAGTCAATCTTTGATTGCAAACCCTCGGCATCTGCTGTTAATCTGCGGGCCTCCTTGATCTCGTCTTGGACAAAACGATTCGCCTTGTCAATGGCATCTTTCTTTGTCATCCCTTCCCCAGTCATTGCGTGAAGCGGCTGATCCTCAGGAGCCTGAAGTTTGTCGATTTCCTTTTGTTGCTTCATAAGAATGTTGAGGCTCCTTGTCGGAACTTGATCTGTCAGTGTTTGCTGAATCGCCTTCTCATGAACAGCCTCGACCGCAACTCCTTCTCCACCGGGCGAAAGTCTGATCTCTATTATAGGAGCCGATGGGCTCCCGACTGAACTCCAGAGTCCACCAACATCTTTAAGAGAAATCGGACTGTTCCTTGCAAGAACGAATATGTTAAGGCCATCCCGGATACCAATGGGGTCACAGCTGGTCCACCTCCCGAGCCACGCAGCGTAGTACCGCGCCCCGTAGTAATACAATCCACTCTCCTCATCCCGCTCTTTCCCCGTATACCGATACCGCTTCGCCGTCTCTGTCTGACTCCGCACCGCCTGATACGACGTGCTGCCATATGGCGTGTATTCCTCGTAGGAAATGATCTGCGCCTGATCGTCCAACTCCAGTCTGGCCGAGCCGAGGTGGTTGCCGAACTGGTAGCGGATGAGCTGCGCGGGCACGCCCGGTTCGTTGCCCTGGGTGCGAGTCTCCACCAGGGCGACGCGCTGCTTGTCGTCCATGATGTGCAGAGTCTCGCGCTCTAGGGTCAAGCCCGTACCATTGCGCTTTTGATAAATCTCAAAAGTGCTCAAGTAAATTCGCTCTTCTACCGTTGATCCATTGTGTTCATGAACTTTACGCACACGCTGGCCGTTTGCATCGTAAAGGTAATAGGCTTTGCCTCCGCCGCCCAAATCCACCGCTTGGAATTGATCTTTGAAGTCCCATGACATTTGTGAGAGATGCGGCATGGTGATCATGTTGCCATGAGAATCGTGCGAGTAGGTCTCAGTGGTAGTTCCGATCGCCGTACTCGACAAACGATTGCTCTTCTTGGTTGACTCGATTAGGCTTGGTTCATTGTATGTGTAGGCGCGCGTCCAGGTGCCGTTGGTGGCTTGATGGATCAGCTTCTCGAAATTGCCGACAAAGTCATATTCATATTGTTCAGTGTAACGCCTCATCGCTTGACCATCTTGCGGGTGTGGCAATTTCACTCTGAACTTGTCATCCCAGGTGGTTTCGGGTTGAGATAACTGCCCGATGTGCTCTCTCCCAGCGGCCTCAACCAAACGATAGATCGCGTCATACGTATACTCTGCGTGCGGCTCGACAACTGCGTTCTTGAAGTAGATCGTTTGCTGAGCGTCGTCGCGGATTGAGGTGATGTTACCGACTGGATCATAAACATAGTGCAGGTTCTGGACACCGCATGGAGGGTTAGGATCAGTCGGGCAATCCTGCGGGAAGTCTTCGGGCTTGCGCCGCGTAAGCAAGTGAATCAGGCGGAAGGTTTTTTCATCATAGATGTACGAAGTCTTCACCCCGTTGCCATTCTCGATGAGCGTGCGCTGGCCCTTGGCGTTGTAGTCGATATTCATCACCGGCTGGAAAGTTGCAGTATTCGTGTCAAGCAAACCTGTAGGTTCACTTGTTGCTTGGAGCCACACATGGATTTTTTCAAGCCAGTTCGCTTCGTTATAAGCAGGTTGGATAATGTTCAGTTTTCGTCCAGCCAAGCTGCTGTGCGGCGCGACTATTTGAATGGGTCGGTTCAATGCATCGTAGCGTGTGCTACTGGCGAATGTCTCCTGTTCTAGCACCAACGATGTAGACCAGTTCAAGGTGTTTTTGTAGTCTACCGCAAGTTGTCGACGGCTGCGCAGCAGGTTTCCCTTAAAATCGTAGGCCTCACTGGTGACCCCACCTGCGCCATCGAAGGCTTGGAAAACCTTCCCGCGCAGATTCTTGGTTTCCGGGTTTGGCTGTAACTCGCCATAAACCGTCTTCTCCGCATTCACTGCCAAAATTTCAGGAGCATTGTTTTCGTTGACGAATAAGTCGGTCGGTCGTCTCAATTCATCGTAAGTAATTCGACGCGCGAAGCCACGGCTGTTCCAGGTGCGGATCGGCTTACCTGCCACGTCGTTCAGCATCCAGCGTTCCCCTGCTTCCATGCTGGCCTGGTGAATGTGATTGCCGAGGATGTCGTAGTCATAGCGCATGACGATGCGGTCTTTGGCATCGATGACCGCTCGTTGATTACCCTCGATGTCAAGCTCGGTGCGGGTCGCATACTTTTCCTCGATGATGTTCCCATTCCGTTGAAAGCGGTTGTACGCAATTGTCAAGAAAGTGCGGCCGAGGGTGTCGAAGTAAGCAACAGTCGGTGTGTCGGCGTGCACAGAGGTCTTGGTCGCAGCGGCTTGCTCTTCAGCTCCCAACTGTCCGTTCTTGCGGCTCTCATGCCAAGTAGGTATGTAATCGGCTTCTGGAATTCGATGGAAGAAATCGCCTACATCCGAGTCATTCTTGGGATCGGCCTGCAAGGCTGTGTCGTTCACATCCCAAGTTGCTTGCTGCCATGGATCGAAGACGACTTTCTCATAGGTGTGGTTGGGATGAAGCGTAGCCACGACGCGCTCCACCGGATCGTAGAATAGAACGGGGCTGACACCCACAACCTTCGCAAACTCGAAACGATGGGTAGGGCTGAAGAACGGCTCATACTGGCGGACGGGTTTGCCCTTGTTATTGAAGATCGTCCAGCCGCTGCCGACCCAGCGCGGAGTGACGTCAGCGCCATTTTCAACCAGCGGCCCAGGTTCAGCTTGAATCTTCTTCTGAATCTCTCTACCGAAGCCATCGGAATACGAGAAGTTGTGTTGGATTTTGGTCTTCTGGCCTGGAGTTAGATCGGAGTCGTGAGTCTCCCGTGCTAAGGTGTAGACCACAATTGGCTGGGGCTGTAGATCGTTTTGAGTGCGCACGTAAGCGAAGAGGTCGTACACCAGTCGCGTAGTGGCCTTCAGCAAAATGGCATGGGGATCAGTCAATGGATCTGTGAGATGTTGTATCACCGTTTGGACATCAAGGTCTGACTCGAAACCATCGAGCGAGTCGCCAAGGTTTTCAGTCGGCTTGCCCATGACCGCTGTACCTACCACCTTACCTAGAGCGTCGAAGGCCACCGCCGAACGGTTACGATTGGGATCCATCACAAGTTTCGGTTGGAGTACGCGGTAATCATTACCCGGCTTGGTCAGATTTCCGGATGAGTTGCGCTCACCTGCTGTGACGCGATTGCTCAACGGATCACGCGTTTCCTGAATCAACAGGTTGTAGGAATCGTAGGTGACAATAGTGGTTTGCTCGAAAGGATCTCGAAAGCGGCAAGGTAAGAAGAAATGCTGCTGAGCATATGCTAACTCTTGGGGAAATGTGTCACTGCCCTTGGGCGAATAAAAAATTTGACCAGAGGGAATCCACCAGTTAGCGTCACCTTGACTGTGCACGTACACACCTTCGTTCTCCATCATAGCGTCAGTGATGCGACCGCCATACACCTGCCCGATCAATCCCGGCGTTAATGCCAGCTTGTAACTCTCGCCGGGCAATGCCATCGACTGCAGCTGACCCATGTGCAGCAATGCAGCAAGGTCATTTCCCCGATAAAGCGTTCGCACTTGCTCAATCAGACGACGATAGGGTTTATTAGCTATTGCACCTGTATGATCTACATCTTCGTAGGGCAAATCGTGAGTACCATCACTCATTTGGTCAATCACACTTCGCAGCTCATCAAAACGAGAGAGATTAGTGACTTCTTGAAGGTTCGACGAAGGAGTAAGCTTGATTAGCTCATAGGTCAGCACCTCAGAGGCCGAAGGCACACGATAGTTGTCATCCTCTAGGATAGGATTAGTGTAGCGATTGACTGTGAATGTAATCAGCGTCTTTTTCTGTTTCTCTCGGTCAGCCAGCGTGAGGTCAGGATCATCGCGTCTGCGTCCGTAGCCGATAGCCGCTGAGAGCAAGACGTTGCCGTAATCGTCCACATCGAGCGTCATCGCGTGGGTGACACGAGGATCGGCACGGAGCTTGCCATTGATGTCAAAGAGGTTACGCTCGTAATGGAAATCCACGGTCTCGCGAGCATGTGTGAAAAATACGGCATGTCGGTTCGCTTCACGCGGTTGTAGCAGTTGAATCGTGTAGTTCCGTTCCGAGACCGAATAAGGCCGATCGGCTTCTTCAGTGCCATCGAGGGCGTAAATTTCTTGCCTGAGTATTGAACCCTTGAGTGAGCGGCAGGCCTCAAGTGCTTCGTCCGGCGTGAGGCCGGTGGGTAGAATTGTGTCTTGAAGCAGCATGGCTTGCTCTTGCGCCTCAGTCAGCCCTGCTGTGCCCAGACTTCGGTCACCCTCGCGATAGTATTCGTCTTCGTAATGCCGAGAAATGTTATCAGCGTTGAAAAAAGCACCTGTATGGAACCAGGTTCTTGTCAAGACTGGGGGCACATGGGACGTCGCGTCGATGTTATCGCCCGTGGGGAAAGCATCACTGGCGCTCAGCGCAGCAAACTCTTCTGTGTCCCATTGCTCCACCATGCCAAAGCCGCGGAACTCGCGCTCGATGCCATCGAAATAACCGTGATGATAGGCATAGCGTGTGACGAAGCGGTTGCGGCTGATCCGATCGTAGGTCTCGACGCGCTCCACGGCATGAACAGGGAATGGCAATCGGGTGATCCATGGTTGTCCTGCTGCCTTGTCCGTTAGGTAGAAGTGAGTGGAAGAGGCGTAGTGTACGTGCGTCTCTGCACCCAGGTTGTTCTTGACCGAGATGAGCAGGTGCGGCTTCATGCCGCCCATCAGATCGATGTAGCGCATGGGCCGACGCGTATTCCCGGGCAAGGGCGACGACCAAACCAAGCAGGCCGTGCCATTACCCAGCAAGTCTACCGCTGTTACTGACGTGAGATTGTCCACGGCCGGAAAGCTTGCCAGTCTCCTCACCTCACTCCAACGGTTTCCAGACTGGTTGAAGCAGAGGCGGACACCTTTGCGACTTAGATAGATGATGTCGTTATTGCCGGAACCATCGATGTCGGCTAGGCGGACGCGTTTCTGGTCGAACTGGTCGGAAGAATCGAACCAAGGCGCGTTGTCCATCGAGATTTTGGTGCCGAATTTGCCGTAGCCCAGGTTGGGCCAGTAACACACCTCACCATTGCGGATGCGCACCAAGTCAGTGAGACCGTCTCCGGACATGTCGGCCAAATAGATGGATTGAGTGCCGTCTACGAAGACGAGCTGCGGACCTTTCTCCTCATCGAGCGGCTTGCGGACGTGCTCGGCTGAGGCAAATCCATCTTCGGCGAGCGACGGGTACCAGGTGAAGGCTTCTTGTTCGGTGATTAAAACATCGGCATGACCATCGCCGTTTAGGTCAACGAACCGCAGATTTGGATCAGACCAGTTTATGTTGGGCAGATGAGCGAACGGTCTGAACAGGTCCCAATTCTGATCCTGAGTGCGTTCAAAGAAACCGGGAGTCGGGCCACTAAACTCCACGAGGTCAAGCTGACCGTCGCCAGCCAGATCCAAGAGTTGCTGTCGTCCGCCGCTCAATGTTGCCAGGGAGGGTTTAGACGCGACTCTTTCCAGCGGGCCGAATCGCCCCTCGCCCAAGTTCGGCTTGTAGAACCACGCATCAGCCTGCTCGGTCAGAATGCCGGAGACACCTTCCCCATCGAGATCAGCCCATTGGTAGTTTGTTCCATCCAGGCCAGAGGGAAGATTTTCTAGACTTTCTTTGTCAATCTCCCTTATTTCTTCGTTTATGGTCGGCTGGCTGTACTCAAACTCCAACGGCGGCAGAGATTTTTGCAAGTAGGTTCCGTCACTCTGACGAACATATCCCGACTGAGTGACCTCTGTAATAAACGATGCGATGGGACTTTGGTCGTATGCGAACTCTGTGGAGCGCACGAGATAATCCTCAGTGCTAAGCTCATCGGGGATATGGTGGAACATTAGAACACGTTGACACAGCCGATAGGTACGAACTTCGAACCCCGAGCGATAGCTGGAGAAGGGGTCCTGACGAACCGGCCAGTTCTGCGTTTTATTTATTCTAGCGTGCACAAGTTGGCGACCTTGGGCATCAAGAGGCAACGACTCGTAATGCTCTTCTTCGTAATCGAATACTATCTCAAACACCCAATTCATCTTTGACAGATCAGGCTGAACAAGCCTTGATTCCTTATTCCCATATTTGATCCGCTTAAGATAACGATTCGCCGAGCGAATCGCTTCCGTTCGGTTTTGCTCATTTGCCTGAGATAAGTCAATTCCTGTGGAGTCTTCAGACACGTATTCGTAGATGATGGAATTGCCTTTGTCGTCATAGCTCTCGCAAATCAACCAGCTGAAGATGCGTGTGGGATCAGCCGGATCAGAGATTCGGCTTTCAGCTGTTTTACCATAAAGTGTCGTGATGTTGTCTTTCGAGATGGATCGCCAGTGTACATCGCCATCGCTCTTGCGAGTCCAACGCTCAATACGCGCGAAGAGCCCCTCGATGCGGGGGCGGTAGCGGCGAACCTTGTAAACTACCCCATTAACTGTAATCGCTTTGTCGTAAACCGTATGCTTGCCATTCTCGATGACCCAATTCCCCACGGCATCCTTTTCGAACTCTGGCACGAGATCTTCAGCGCCGGAAAGAATAAAAACATCCGATTCGTTGAAGTCGTCATAGCGGGGAAGGCCCTTGTCAGTCTTGCGCGTGATTGATGGGAGTGAAAGACTCCAGCCGAAGCCGAAGGGGCCATTGCCGACGCCGGAATCATAGGAAAGGGAGAGTTGTGGCCCAAAACCAGATCTGCCCGGTGAAGTAAAGATTGGCACGCTCATGGAGCCAGTGCCGGTAACTGGGTTTGCGGCAAACTTCTCACCAATCCCACGAATGGCTCCGCCACCTTTGGGTAGGCTTAGCGCTGGAGCGGAAGCCTGGCCCTTTTCGCTGGCGGCTTCTTTTGTCTTCATTTCTGTTGCTTGCTTCTCTTGATCACTGCGCACGGAGTTTCCTTCTTCTCCTCATTCCACGAACACACACTATTGCTTGCTCAACAAAAGGTCGTCAGTCAGCAACTCAAGTCAACAAATTCAGTGCTAAGTCTACCGTCAGCTTGTTACAAAATTGTTGATCCTAAGAATCTTGATACAGAAAGTGTTTTTCGGATTTAACGCTTTTTTAACGCTGAGATGATATGATTAGAAAACAAAAACCATCCGAAAAGGCAAACCCTTTACAAGGAGGGGACGCAAAGCCACGGACCCCGCTGGGGTAGCCGGGCTACCGAAGATGGACACTAGAAGCACTTCCCGCCATAGGCATACGTTACGGTTCCAGCTGCTGGGCCACTTCCAAGTCTGGAGGGACGAGATACCCATCAGTCCACAATCTTGGCATGCGGACAAGTCCAAAGCGATTTTGAAAGTGCTCTTAATGGAGCGCGGACAAATCTACAGTCCAGATCAACTTATTGAACTGCTCTTCTCCAATCTTGATCGGGATAAAGCAGCCGTAAATTTACGAGTTCGCATCTCGGAACTGCGGCGGGTTTTGGAGCCTGAATTGAAGAAAGGTGCGCACTCTCAATTCATTCTCACCACTCACCAAGGCTATTACTTTGGCAATGAAGCACATTGCATTGTGGATGTGGAAGAGTTTGCCCGGTCTTGTGAGAAGGCGCTATACCTAGAACAACATGGACGTTACCCTCAGGCGATCCACAACTACCAGGCTGCAATGCAACTCTATCAAGGAGATTTTCTATCCGAAGATCAGTACGAGGATTGGGCAATCCTCGAGCGTGAGCGCTGGAGAGAAGAATTTCTAATAGCGCTTTCTCATCTAGCGGAATGCCATGCCTGCCTGGAACATTATGACCAAGCTATAGCTTCATGCCGCCAAGCTCTCTGCAAAGATGCATACCGAGAAGCTATTTACCGACAACTGATGCGCTATTATAGCTTGACAGACAATCTGAATGGAGCTTTAAGAGCGTACGAGGATTGCCGAGAACGGTTAGCGAAGAGCTTGGCACGGGAGCCCGCAGCAGCTACTCAAACACTTTATAAGCAGATCCAGAATGGAGAGAACCTTAACGTCGCTCTTGTACTCCACTCCGTGCTTGGATAAATTGAAAAGCCTGTTCAAGCTTCCCAAAATACTGTGTCTCTTTGGTTTGAACGTGCTCGACAAGCACTCGCCAGTCGATGGCGTTGCCTTGATCATCGCGTTCTTCCACGCGGATGCGTACTATAAACGAGCTCGAATCTTCCTTTTGTAAAACCATTATTCAGAATCCTGCTGCCTTTCCTCAACGTTAAAACTGTAATTCAACGAAGTTACAAAATTGTTGACCCGCCAAATACTGACAGGTTTAGAATAATTTTAATTCTTTCTCTTTCAAAGGTTTTAAAAGAGCCAATTCATCAGGGGAAAATAAGGTCGAAGATATCCTTTTTCTCATTTTAGCAACTCGCGTTAACAGAAAGATGTAGCGTCGCAACAGCCTATTACAAAACTGATTTGGATGAACGTTACCTTGATCAGAAACCTGGGCTTTATGAAATGCAAGCCTGCTTGGCAACGTTTCTGCCTGAGCGACCTGCAATGTTAGCTTTAGGCCCTAGTCTAACATTTTTTCTGCCGCGCTGAACTTGCACATCGCGTTAGCTGGTTTTTGCAGAGAAGGAATCACACTCCTCCCTCGGTGTACAATGCAGAGCCATGGAAGAGCTCCGCGGCACGCTCGAACGCATTGTCTACGAATCTGACGAGGATGGTTATACCGTCGCCCGCATCAGTTCGCCCGGCTTCCCTGAGGTGATCACTGTCGTAGGCAACTTAATGGCTGTCTCCCCCGGCGAGCACTTGCTTCTGCACGGCTGCTGGACTCACCACTCCAAGTTCGGTCGCCAGTTCGAGATCCAAGATTACCAGACCCTCGTCCCTGCCACCGTCGTTGGCATCTGCAAATATCTCGGTTCAGGGCTGATCCGCGGCATCGGCCCGGTCATGGCCGAACGAATCACCACTCACTTCGCTCTGGACACTCTGCGAATTATTGAAGAAGAGCCCCTGCGCCTCCAAGAGGTCGAAGGCATTGGACCCGTCCGGTGCGAGCGCATCCAGCAGGCCTGGCAAGAACAAAAAGAGATCCGTCAAGTCATGCTCTTCCTCAAGGGCCACGATGTGAGCACCAAATATGCCGTCAAGATATTCAAAGCCTACGGGCAAGAAGCGGTGCGCATCGTCACCCAGAATCCCTACCGGCTTGCCCAGGACATCTGGGGGATCGGCTTCAAGACCGCTGACCGCATCGCTACGTCTTTGGGAATTGCTAAAGATGCACCGCAGCGCTTACAAGCCGGGCTGATTCACTTGCTCAACGAAGCAGCATCCGACGAAGGCCATGTATTCTTGCCCAAATCGGAACTGCTGCGCCGCAGCAGCGAGATTCTTGGAGTAGAGACAGCGTTGCTCGAGGCAGCTCTGGAAGCGTCGCAGACAGAGCAGGGGATTATACTGGATCCCCAAGAAGACCCGGCCATCTATCTGCCCGCCATGCACGCCTCAGAGAATGGAATCGCGCACAGATTTCTGACCTTATGCACCGGCACTCCTTCCACCAGAGGAGAAAGCCAAGTCTCCAAGTGGCTGAGTGAGTTCCAGCAGCGGGAGAAGATCGAATACTCTGAGCAGCAACGCCAAGCCATCCTGGCCGCACTTCAGCGCAAGGTGCTCATCCTGACTGGGGGTCCGGGCACCGGCAAGACGACTACCGTGAAGGGCCTATTGCATGTGATGGAGTGCATGGGCTGGAAAATACTGCTGGCCGCTCCCACCGGGCGGGCCGCAAAACGCCTGAGCGAATCCACCGGCCGCCCGGCCCTGACCATCCATCGCCTGCTCGAATTCTCTCCCCGTGAAGGGTTTCTGAAGAACGAGACCCATCCTCTGGAAGCGAATGCGCTCATCGTCGATGAGCTGTCCATGGTCGATGTGGTGTTGATGCATCATTTTCTCAAGGCCGTTCCGCCAGAAGCATCGTTGGTCTTGATCGGCGATGTCGACCAATTGCCGGCGGTTGGGCCGGGCAGCGTGCTTCAGGACTTGATCCGTTCTGGGGTGGCAGAGGTCGTGCAGCTCACCGAGATTTTTCGCCAAGCGCAAGAAAGCCAGATTATCACCAACTCCCACCGCATCAACCGCGGGGAATTCCCGGACCTTAAAGCACAGGCGAGCGGAGATTTCTTCTTCATGCAAATGGAAGACCCGGCCGCTGCCGCAGAACTCATACTGGATTTGGTCACCCGACGGTTGCCTGCAAAATACCGCTATGATCCCATCGATGACATCCAGGTGCTCTGCCCTATGTATCGCGGCGAAGTGGGAGCAGACAAACTCAACCGGGCTTTGCAAGAGCGGTTAAACCCTTCAGAAGAATTGGGATTACCCCATGCGGGCCGCGAGCTGCGCGTGGGGGACAAGGTGATGCAAATCCGAAACAACTACGAGAAAGACGTCTTCAACGGAGATATTGGGCGGGTCAGCGACGTAGACCGAATTGAACAACAGGTGAGTGTGCTCTTCCCTGGCAGGGAGCAGGTGGAGTACGAAATATCTGACCTTAACGAGCTGGTGCCGGCTTATGCGATCACGGTGCACAAGAGCCAAGGGAGCGAGTACCGGGCCATCGTCTTGCCCTTGCTGACCCAGCATTATGTGATGCTCCAGCGGAATCTTTTATACACCGCGCTCACCAGAGCCAAGGAATTGGTAGTGCTCGTGGGGACGAAAAAAGCTTTAGCGATTGCGATCAAGAACAATCAAGTAGCCAAGCGTAACAGCCAACTGGCCATGAAACTCAGCCAGGCAGCTGTGCCCAGCGAGTAATGCGAGTCATTGCTTGGCCTTATATTGGACTCTCATTTATTGAAGTCTCCGTTCCTGTTAATGGCGGTTGAAGCGGCTCCAGAACTGTCTGGCTCAGCGGCTCTGCTATCAGCTGAACTGCGGGTTGCAGCGGCCGCTCGGCAGACAGAGTCAATAGCTTGATGTCTTTAATCATTGAGGGAACCCTTCACATGAATCATGGCTTGCCGTGCTCGCTCCATGATGCGAACATAGGCACTGTCCGAGAGCCTAAAGACGCCCTTAAGTGAATCCTTGTAGCGCTGGTCATCAAGGGTTTCGAGAAAGCTGTCGATGTTCTTAAGGATTATGCTCTGCGGACATCGTTTCAGATGGTTGGCCACTGTTTCGACATAAATCTCTCCATTGCAGAGAGCGACGATGTCCCGCTTGTCGGCCAGCCTCATCGAGTTGGTCTTAAGGGCAATCAGCATCTCCCGGTTGGCCACTCTCGCTTTCACTTTCAAGCTGCTCGAAAAGCCAGACACTTCCCTCAGCTCAGAATGCCTGAAGACATAGGCGAAAGCATAAGAAGTTTTCGTCTGGCGGGAGATGACGGAGTTGATGAGAAGGTCCACGCTGGCTTTCACTTGCTCTTTCTCAAGCCTTTTGAACCTGCCTCCGTACAAGTCTTGGAGGTGCTCGGCTTTGCTGGCAATGGGCTTGAACCCCTGCTTCTCCAAAATCCCGAGAAAGCTTTTCTCTTTTGCAGCCCTGATGACGATATCGAGGTCGACCGAGAATCTGGGGAAGTCGAAGGAACTGGCTGCATACCCGCCGATCAGCACGTAGTCATCTATGGGCAACTCCCCGATCGCCTTGAGGCAAGCCATCTCTCGTTCTTCAAGCTTCATAAAATCACGTGTGGATGAAAGCACGCTGTTTGTAGCCGATGCCGTAATGCTCGTCCAAGTATTCCAAGGCAGGTTGGTAGGACATCTCATTCTCCAAGCAAAACTCCACTATCTCTTCCAAGGGCACGGCCCAGGAGCCGTCCTTGTTTGCCACCCTGAAGTCTCTCGCAGGGTGCAAGATGTAGACGTAACCGAACAAGGTCTTGCTCTCGTCATACAAAGCGAAGCGGACATGGTGCCGCTCAAAGAAATCCTGCCAATGGGGCAAATCCCTCTGCCTGACCTTGATGTGGGAAGGCTTGAACCCCTTAGTAAAACCAGTCCAGTAGTAGCCCTCTGTCCAGATCGATACGGCCGTGCTCTCGCAGTAGGCGTATTTCTTTTCTGATTGTCTCAAGATGTCCTTGGCTTTGTAGTCCCTCTGGACAATGCCGTCGACCAACTCATGAGGCTTGACGGCCCTATAGACTCCCCTATCCGTGCGATGCAAATATCCTTCCCTCACTAAATCGTGGATGACCTTGGGGGCTTGGGAGGTGGGGAAGACCGAGCGGAAGCTGTCGATGCTGAAAGGCGCGTCCCCGAAGCTGTGCCTGATCCATGCGTACATCTCGGTGTATTGGTTCATAATTACCGTATTGGTAATTATACTATATAAGCGTTGCGGTGTCCAAAGGGTCGGCGCCAAGGCAACGATTTCCCTAATTCGCGCAATTTGGTTATATTTGTAGCAAGCGGTGAGACAACGATGGATCGAATCGAAGAGCTTTTTGATGTGTTCAAGCAATGGTTCAACCAGGACACCATCGATGTTTTGAAACGCCTTTATGACGAGGAGCAGGCGTTCCGGCTTCGCACATCTGATCAAAGGGGCGAGGTGACTGAGCTGCTCAAAAAGATTGCGGATGAGCGTATCCAGAGTGCAATCCGTGGAGACTCAGTAGATAATGTGTTCCTTGACCCCGATCTTAAGCATTTCAGCCAATATCCTGAATTCAGCATAAAGGAACTCAAGGTGCGAAATAGCCGGATTGATGCGTCCCGTCTTAACCAAGAGGATGCAACGCGCTGGCTCTGGTTGCTCGGGGCGCTTTCTGCGAAAGAGGACGGTATCATTCTTGGCTTTCCTTATTCTATCAGGGATGAGAAGGGCAATGAAGTTCATTTTCCATCATCGTACACAGAAGCAACGCTCAATCTTCTCACTATTCTCTTGCCCCAAGGTTTCAGAGAAAGTGTCCTGAAATCAATTGCGCAGTTTAGAGGAGAACAGTACATACCCCCTAGCAAGCTGCCGGAATTTGATAGCCTTGATGACGCGAGAGAAGAGCTCGAGCTCGTTTATGATCTGCTTATGGCGAGGACGGAGCAGGAGGAATTCAGACAGTCAAAAACGCCGGATATTTACTACCGTGATATGATCGGCTTTTATATACCTTTCTCCCAAAGCGTCCATGTGTTCTCAAGGACCCCTGGAATTGTAATTCCCGAAGAAGCGGCTGGAAGCGAGCAGCGGACTCTGTACTTCGAGTTTCTGAAATCAAGCAAGGTGAGCATATACTATCAGCTCGATCCGGCGACCACTGCACAAGCTCTGGCAAGCTCAAAAAGCAATCTCGAAGAACGGATTCGGCATTTTGCCCAGTTCTTGTCCGTGCCGAATATCGAAGTGAGCTCGACTGATTTCAACAAGGACAAATGGAAGGGATTATTCACTCTGACGTCGCTGGGTTGCGGGGCAGCATTATCCTCCCGCGGAGGGTTAAAAATTTTGCGAGGTGTGATTGCCAACCCTTGGAAGAAAGTCGAGGAGCATCTCTACCATATGGTCCATGATCACTACAAGAAAGAAGACCACCAGATCATCAAGGGGCTGGGTCACACGCTTACTTACGAACAAGCACTGGAGGTGGCACGGGATTACCTAGAGCAATGGCAGACACAGCAGTGAGGGAACGGGAAGAAATTTCTGCTCAAGTTCTAAAGCTTGCCGATCTGGGAGAGAAACAATTTCGAAAGAAATTTGAGCGCCTAGCGAGCGTCGCAATTGAGCCGTTCGCTATTGATGAAAACGATAGGCGCATTGCTACGCTGATTCTTAGCCTCGATAGTCTCTCAGATGTCATCAAGGGTGCCCAAGACATACTTCGTGCTTCTCTTGAACAGGTGTTAACCCCCCAACAAATTCTCCAATTTCTAAAACTCTGGCAAAAGCTTAAAGGGAAACACGTCCCTAACGACTGGGCATTGAGTTGCTTGCTGGTGGCATACCGGGCACAAAAAGACGATGGCTTGAGGCAAAACTTAAAGAATCTTACTGTCCTATTGCCAAGTATAGGAGTAGTTGAGCGTGTGTCGCCCCACCCTGAACGCCCTGGATATGAATCAAGACCTCAAGTGAGAAGAACGATTGATGACTTTAATAACCTCGATCAAGATGAGAAACTGTATGTCTTTAACCGCCTTGGGGAGAATGTGGGCGCATTGTATTTCGACGAAGAAGGTGAGATTTTTGCCGGACTCAAGAAAATGCGTGAAGCGGCAGGTTTGGGACCCCGAGAGATGGCGAGGCGAGGGAATCTAGATCCCGCACAGGTTTATGACGTAGAAGGTCGTCACGAGCCACGCTATAAAACACTGGTACGCTATTTGCAAGGACTCGGCTTGAAGCTATTTGCCGTCTCCACAGAGAAATACAAGCCGTAAAGTTAAGTCCCTTCTGTAAGGTACTCCAAAAAAACCAATTGAGCAGGTCTTGCCTCTCAGAGAATCTTACTGTATAATAGTGTTGGAAATATCCAACGTTCAGAAAAAAATGGTTAATTGATCGTCAATATAGCGAGATCGGCGGACGCCAGCCAAGTGACGTCCAAGACCAAGAGAATGAACTTAAAGGAGGTGACCATGCCGAAGACTGTGAGAGTCGCGGAACGGACGTTGGTCGTCCCGGACATCCTGCAAAGGCTTGTCCCGGCGCATAGTGACGCGATCGATTTGGAGCTTGCCGACCAGGGCAAGGAGGCGAAAAAGACCATGCCTGCACCGAAACCGGCGCAGGTTCCCGCAGTCAATCCGTCTTGGGATTAGCGCGGTTTAGCGCGGAGTCGCGCCGTCCTAGGCGGCGCCTCTCGGCGCTCTTTATGAGCGGACGCTATCTCTTTCGGAGGCTTATGGCAGAGCTGGCCGTCTTATCGCACCAGTTCCAAGTCGTTTACGACGACGAAGACCTGGCGTGGGTGATGGTGCAGGATTTCCCGCTGCCTAGGGGTTTTGAGCCCAATCAGGCAGAAGTGCTACTTTTCCTGCCTCCAGGCTACCCGTTGGTGCCGCCTCTGGGCTGGGCGATTGGAACTCGCAACGGCGCTCTGGCCAAGTTTGGAAGGTCCATACAGACGAGCGATGAGAAGGGCTGGGCGTATTTTGTACTCGACGAGACAAGTTGGTACGCGACCGCCGATCTTGCATCCGGCGACGGCCTGCACACGGTGCTAGAGCGCATCGCGCGGCAGCTGGGGAGGATGTAATGAAGCGAGAACTGGTCATTACGGAACAGCTCCTCCGCCAGTGTGTTGAGCTTTCCAGGCGGGGAACGGTGTATCTCGTATGCAGGCTTTGCATTGGCCGAGATCATGTCAAATTTCTGGCACACCGCGTCGCGCGCGGGCCATCCGAGCCGTGGGCGTTTCTCCTGACGAATACAACGGAAGAGCCGCGCGATATGCCCGTATTGCAGCTGAGCGGGAATCTGAGAGCGCTTTTCACGAGCCCGCTCACCGGCGAGCTGGACGCGCTCGACTACGTGAAAGTGCTGGGACTGCCCGTACGAGTCTTCCCCACGGTGGATTGTCGGGTAGAAGCGAGCGCGTCAGCAGTGGTACGCGAAGTAGAGGTCCTTGGCCCTGAATACCAGCCGATTAGGGAATCGTACGAAGTTGCTTTCATCGGTGCGGGCAAGACCGGCTTCCCCGGCATCGATCAGATCTGTGGGCGCGTGAAACAGATACGGGTCGTCGACTTCGACAAGGTTGCGGAGGAGAACGTGCCCTTTCTCCGGGGTGCTGAATCATGGCTTGGCCGGAGCAAAGTGGAGTTCATCGCGCACGCGATGTACGGCCGGGGAAGCCAGATCGTGCCGATTGCTGGCGATGCGACGACTCCTCAGGTGCTTGAGCAATTGAAAACAGTCGATCACATCTTTCTTACCTGTGACCGGGTGTTGCCGAGGCTGGCCATCACCCTGCTTGCCGCTCAGTACCTGATCCCCGTGACCAACACGGGCGTGCTGGTGGAGCGTCAGCACGATCGCGTCGTGATGCAGGGCGTGGTGGAGACGACGGTGCCGGGCGTAGGGCCGTGCTTCTATTGCAGTCGTGGGCTCGATCTTAGACAAGCATGGTTGGAATCTATGATTCCTGAAGAGCGTCGGATGGGGACAAGCCAAGGTGTCCTTCCGGAGCAACTCCCCTCCCGGCCCGCGATCGGCTCGTTTTCGCGGAGAATCAGCGATACCGCAATCACCGAGTTCTACAACCTCTATACAGCGATGAAGGCCCGCGTCCCTCGCCGGCTGGATGTCGACGACACCGGCGGCCAGGGATACATCCGGGCTGACTTCACCTGGGAGCGCGATCCCAACTGCCCCATATGCAACCCGACGGAAGGGTTGCTTGGGCTGGGGGATAGCGAACCCATCCGAGGCATAGGGAAGGGAGGTGTCTTATGAGACCAATACCCGTTGCCCATGCGCCCGTGTGGGCGGGTCAAGGGGCGCCCGCCATGCAAGCGAGTGCGACGGCCAATGAATGTGCGCCGCCGGCTCGATGAGGTCGGCGCCGACTGGGTCCTCCGCACACTGGTCTACTTGGCCGGCTTTGGTATAGGGTGGCTAATTCGCGCTTACATTTTCTAAGGCATAAGAAGGAAAGAGTCACTGAGCGAATGGAGGAAATATGTGGCCACTGGTAATACTGTTGGTGTTAGGCATCGGAACGGGCTTCGCTGTCCGAGAAGTGGTCGAACACAATCAAAATCAGACAGCAGAACGGCCTCAAGAGAGCGGCTATGATCGTTCCTATTCCCCGCCGCCGGAAACGCCGAGAGAAGTGATGAGAGAAGAACCGGCGACTCAATCTCAAGAAGGGCAAGAACACTACGCTCCGGTCATTTACAGTCTCGCGGTCGATCCAGCCGTTGTTGCGGAAGGGGCGGAACAGAATGTCAAGCTGAGCTTCGAGTATTACGACCAAGACGGAGATGCATCTCATGTGAGAGTCAGAGTGCCCTACGGAAGGCTCGTGAGCGTGCAAAGCTCTGGCACGAAGCGCCAAGGGAGCGTCACAGCTTTAGTGCAACTGTCTCCCCTTGGTTATGGCTCGCTGGAAGAAGTCCCCATCGAGATTTGGTTGGTGGATGCTGCCGGGAATGAGAGCAATTCTTTGGAAGCCACAATCTTTGTCTCAGGAATCGGACGCGCCCCATCACAAACTGAAGAAACGCGTCCAGCGAGTTACTCTCCAGAGCAATCGACACGGGCCGTGATCTGTGTCAGAAGCGGGAGCAGCCAGAAAGTCTGCTTCAATCCAAACAATCCCGAACAAATGGTGATCACGGCCGTCGTGATTCTAATCGCGATCGCTCTGGCGTACATTGAGCAATGAGGTCGTGGCTACGGAGACATTCATGCGCCAGTGGCTGATTTGTATCCACATTGTGGCGATGTTGATCAAGGGGCTCTTTCCCTGGTTTGTTGGGTTATTCGTAGCCATGATGTTCTACAACTCGGCAACTTCTATGTTTGTGTACTATCCCTTGCCCTCGTGGGTCATTTTTTTCACACTACTCGTCGCAGTGCCCGCCTGGGTGCGTAGAGAGGTGTATCCCTTGCTCGGCCTCATAGATTCACAGCGAGACCAGAACAGGAGAGAATGATCATGGCGCGCCGCGTGTACGAGCGTACTCAAATACTGGATGAGTTCGGTCATGTGCTCTCCGAGACGATCCGCGAGGGGCACGTCGAGGATGATAATTCGGAAATGGAGCTGCGCACACGGTACGCACGCTGCGAGCAATGCCATCGCCCCATCACAAACCCGGAGGATTTTCGCGGCCGCTGTGATGTGGTGATCGGGAATCGACGATGCGGAATCAGGCAATGTGCTCAATGCTTCCAGCAGTGCCGAGGATGCAGTAGAAGCGTCTGCGCCAGTCACCGCCTGCAAGGTCCTGATGGCGTTTATTGTCCGGAGTGTATCGGCTGGAAATTAGAGCGCTTGGACATTGAGGATCGGGTGCGCGTCTTCCAGTTGCTGATGGAGTTGGAGAGAAAACGAGAGAAACCGGTGCTACCCGGCCTGCTGGGGCTCTTCGAACAGCTCGAAGAGGCACGTCGGCTGAGTGAGCTGGAGCGTCTCGTGCGCGGCGAGTTGCCGCAACGCTGACACCGTGGAGTCTTTTATGCTCATTTGTGAAAAATGCGGACTGGCATATAACACTCAACCCGCACATGAAAAGTTGCCGATCCGCACCGTGATCGGGGGCGGCACCGGGGTCGTCGGTGCCGCCGTGACCGGTGCTTGGTTTTTGGTGCCCGTCTCCCTCTTCACCGGAGCGATCGCCGACTTCGCCGCCGAAGACGAGGAGCCGCGGTGCTCGATCTGTGGCGGACCCTTAGCCAAAGAGAAGGCGTACCGCGCGGTCGTGCGACAAGAAGAGACGGCAGCACAGTCCTTGTACATCTGGGAGGGAAACAGTGGGCCGGAGACCTATGCCCTCGACGACGAGCGCGGCGTCATGGTCAAAGTCGAACGCCCCAAGGAAGGGATTGTCGGCAAAGTGACGGGCGCCGTCGGCGGTCTCATCGGCAAGGCGGGCGAGATCGTGGGAAAAACTGCCGGAGCCGTCGGCAAGGGTTTGGGAAAAGCAGCGGAGAAAGTACAGAAGGGTAAGAAATCCTAAGTTTTTGAACAAAGAGAGTGTGTCGCATGAATAGTCAACTCATTGCGATCCTGGAGCAGTTGGGCTTCGTGCGCATCGGTCAGCTCACTTACGGCCTCGTCGCCGAGATTTGGTGGAGCGCGCAACGTCGTCAAGAGCTCGTCGTGACGGACCTTGGGCCAAGCTGTTGGCTCAAGGGACTCAAACGCTACCTCATTGTCGGCAAAGAATCGGGAGGGTTGATTGCCCAGCTTGAGACGCGGCAGCGCCATCTGCGCGAGCTCGCCAGTTATTTGGAGAGCCATTTCGCCGAAGCACGACTGAGTTTACTCTTCTTTGACACGATCACAACGGAACTAAGTCCCGTCTATGCGTCGCTCCTCCAAGACAAAGGGGAGCTTGACCGAGTGCGTCAGTCAATGAGCGTGATGCGAAATCAAGTCAAGGAGGTGCGCGCCGCGACGCAAATCGCCCAAGAGAGCCGATCGCTCCTCGCCGCCGAAGAATCTCAGCTCGTGACTCAGTTGACCGAGCTCAATCAGCGGCAAGCGCAGCTCTCTTCTCAACTGAACGAAGCAGAAGCGTTGCAGGAGCATTTCTTACGAAACGCCCGCGCGACCGTGCTCGTCTTCACCGTCGCGACCCCCCTGTACCCTATCGCGACCGACGACACGGCAAAAATGATGAGAGAAATTCAAAACTGCATCCATCATCTGGATAGCAAGCACACTCAGGAAGTGAAACAGAAACTCACGACCGGCCATCTCCAGATTCATCTTCGGGAGCTCGACTACCCTCTATTAGCTTATGCCATCGAATACAGCTTTCTGTTCTCGCCGAAAGAGATAGCTAACTTTGGATGAATTTCTAAGACGAGCGCGTGCACTCTTCTGGGTCACGACGAGCAATAAAATCGTGGTCGAGGGACTCCGCAAGTGGGACGCCAAGAAGCCCTTCGCGGCGGCGTTCAAAGTCATGATGGGTTATGCCGCGATCGTCCAACCCTCAGCCAAGCTGGGTGAGCTTCCCGCGCAAGGGGCCTTCCTTGGCAATTTGATGCACGGCGCTAAGGTCACGTCGCGCCCCTTCTTGCTGCCTATCGAGAACATCAACGATTTGGTACATATCTATTTCTCGGGTACAACCGGCGGCGGGAAGAGCTCAGCCTCGCGCGCGCTCGTCGAAGAGGCTCTGCTAAGGGAGATTGGCGTCGTCATCTTCGACCTAAAAAAGGGCGAGTGGACGGGCCTTGCCGAACCCGCTCCACAGGGTTCATTCAAAGAGCGATGGGAAATGATAAGCCGCGAAGCGGTTCGTCGGGGCTTTCCGATCGCTGTTCACCGCGAGTGGAATGCAAGTGCAGGACAAACCCTGCCAGCGGGGTGTACGGTCTTCGACCTTGGCGAGACTCTGGACACGGATAAATCTCACGCCTTCGAGACCATCTATAACGCACTAGATTTCATCGACCGGCGGATGCGCTACTGGAGTCCGAGACTGACTGAGCGGGTCAAATTGCTGGTTCTTTTTGAGGACTCACATCGCCTGCTGGAGCCCGAAGCGGATCGCTGCTTAGAGAAGATGAGAAAGATTATGGCGGATTGCCGTGCTTACGGCATCTGCTTTGTCTTACTCTCCACGTCGTTGCGGCTGTTCAGTCACCGGATGGCCTCACTGCGGGGTCTCATCAACACCCGACTCTTCTTCCGTGCGAGCGATGAGCGCGAATGGGATTATCTGGAATCCTGTACTTCTCCCGTCTGGGTCGAAGAGAACAAGAAGCTGCGCACGGGAGAGGCGATTGCGGTCTTGAAGGGCTTTGAACCCATGAAGGTCTTCATCCGTCCGCCGATGAGCAACCTCATGCCGGCTTCTTCGCCGAAGGCGATGCGAAGCAAACTGAGCGAGCTCGATCCCGACGAACAACGTTTTGTGCAGACTATCATAACGCTCCGGCGTGAAGGGAAGAGAACCAGTGGCCTGCAAATCCGCAAAGCAGGCAATTTCAGCGGCGAGAAGTTTTATAAAATTGCAGCCAGTTTGAAGGGAAAAGGGCTTCTCCTAGAAACTAAGCAAGGAAGAGCCACACTCTATGATATTCCCGAGCGCGATCCGTGAACCCACTCCGACAATACGCTCGCAATAGGCCGACAATGCCCCGACAACGCCGACAATAGCTCTTCAAGAGCTTGAATTTATGGGCATTATTGGTCCATTGTCGGGAAAAGTGGCTCCACAGGGGGAGGGTATCATTCCGAACCTCGGTCATGCGACTTACTCCAACGCTCGCCCGCCGAGTCCCACCTTCCGAACCCCAGGGCGTCCTTCTTCCGTCTCATCTCGTTCAGCAACAATTCGTAGCCCGTAGAGTCGGAAAGTCCCACAGCGATCATTCCGCGTTGCATCTCTTCCAGCTCGGTGTGCTTGTACCATTGCAACCCCTCGATCGTCTCCAGAAAGCGGCTGATGTACTCCGCTGGGGCCTTAACCTGATCGCGCAAGGTCTTGACCGTCCAGTCTCGGTCCAGTTGGGTCACGGCGCTGACTGGATGACCCTGCTCCTGACATAACTCGTCCAATTCCTCCCCAAGCCCGTAAAGACGCTCGATGACTGAACTCCAGCGATAGCTGACGCTGCTCGCAGAATTTTCAGGGGGTGCTCTAGGATAGCGTTCCATCATGAAAGTGAGGAGGAGTGTTTTTTATCGCAATGCTCGTAATGGTCTAAAAGTTTCTGGATGAGTTGCCCTATAGTGGTCTCTTGATTGGCTGCTGCAATCTTCAGCTTCTTTCGCAATTCAGAATCTAGGGTAATGGTCGTCCGCATCTATAGGTATGTGAGCAGAAGTCATATATGGATTTCTATACTCGAATAGCTCTATTCGAGCCTCGAAAAGCATTTAAGTATAGAAATCCATACTTTCTATATGAGTCATGAAAGTGTGACTGCCGAAAGTGTCGTATGTGCGGGCTGCCAAAAAGAGTTCCCGAAAGCGGATTGTCAGACCTATGTCTTTCGTGACTATTGCGATGGTCACTGGCAAGACAAGGCAGAACTTTATTGCCAGCCCTGCTTTGATACACGCTTTGCCCACTGCTCTGGATGTGAAGAATACTGTCCGCTCGACGATATTCTGCACGATGCACACGGACAAGCCTACTGCGACAACTGTTATAACGATGCCTTTACCCATTGCTGCCGTTGCGATTATGAACTCTATACGGAGGATGCCTCGTACGATGAGGACGGCAACGCTTTTTGCGATAGCTGCTATGAGCAGCCTCCAGACCATCCAGCCACCCTGCAACTCATAGTTAAAGAAGAACTCTCTCAGAAAGAATCCCTGAAGCTCTTTGGTTTGGAAATCGAAGCGATTGTGAAAGGCAGTTCCGAGTACGACAACTTCTACAGCCTGAGACATTTTTCAGTCGTGGATGACGGGAGCTTGAACACCCAAGGGATGGAGTTCGTGAGTGTTCCGATGCCTGCGGGCAGGCAGGGTTATCAGGTATTGCACGATTTTTCCCATGCCTATGCCCATGAGAATCTGACTGTAGACAAGTCTTGCGGACTGCATCTCCATCTCAACATCACGGAGAAGGACTTGACTCTACGCAACCTCAAAAAGCTGTGGATAGCCTACTTGAAGCTGGAGCCATACTTCTTGCGTCTGGTTCCCTTCTCCCGAAGAGAGAACCACTTCTGCCAAAAGATGCACGCCAACTATTCCATCGAAAGTGTACGGAAATTCAGAAAGGAATCTAAACTTTTGAGCTACTATTATGGAGAGCTTATTGGCCAGAGGGCAGCCATCCCGAAAGACAAGTATCACTCGAAACGCTATTACTGGCTCAATCTCCACAGCCTCTTTTATCGGGGTACTTTGGAAATTCGGCTGCATAGCGGAACCATCAGCAGCCGCAAAATGGTCTATTGGATAAGGCTTCATCGCAGGCTGCTCAAGTGGGTTTTACATCGCAAGACCACCATGAGAGATGTCTTGAGCTTGGACAAGGAGAAACTCTTTGCGATTGTCCAAGATGCCAAAATTATCAGGTATCTAATGGACAGAGAGGCGAAATTCTTACCCCACGCCCGCCTTGAAGAACTGTTTGCGATGTTTCCCCTAGGAGAGAGCCATGTGTGAAATTCATTTTCTCATGCCAATACAGAGCAGGCTTGAGTCGCTGGATATGGAGCAGATAACGGCACTGCTCAAGAAGGGTGCGGAGAAGAACAAGGACGGCTTTGGCCTATTTGATGAGGCTCACATCCTGAGAAGGCCATGCGCCTATTCGGATAAGTTTAACTCGCTCTTGGCAAAGCGATTCAAGGATTCTGTTTTCATCGTAGCCCATAACCGATTAGCTACGCATGGCAATGTCAAGAAAAAGAACACCCATCCGTTTGCTTCTGGCCAGTTGGTGTGGGTGCATAATGGCATGATATTCAATTATGAAGAGATAGCAACAGAGTACAAATTAGGCAGAGTTCTCGTGGATAGCGAGGTCATCGGCAAGGCCATCGAAAAGGAGCTGGCCAATAGAGACATCGTCTCAGCCATAAAACAAGTGGCCGAAAAGCTGAAGGGGAGCTACAGCGTCTTTGTATGGCACAAACCCAGCCAGCGTCTTTTGTATTTTAGGCACGATGCTGATTTTTATTTCAGGTTATATAAGCGTCAAGGAAAAAAGGTCATCGTGGGTTCTAGCGTCAAAGATAACCTGCAAGGACTCTACAGCCAATCCCTCTATGGTTTTGATGTGCCAACGAGCCAACGCCTTGCGGTCAAGGAGCCAGAGGCAGGCACCATCTATGAACTCGACAAAGCTCAAGGACTGAGAGCATTGCAAACCTTCAAGCCCAGAGAGTTCGCTGGTTATGGCTATTATCAAGGATTTTCTCCCGAATGTCTGAGCGATTCGATTGAGGTGAAGAAGCTCGGAGCAGGCACATACAAGCTTATAGCTGAGGAGCAGGTATTGAAGCAGTTGCGAGATTATTTTGGGCCTCTCTTCTTGGATAAGCAAAAGGCCATCGTGGATAGCGGGGGCTTGGAAGAACTCATGGAAATGCTCTACTGAGCGAAAGGCATACAGTGCTAATTCTGTTAGTGGCATTTCGGCTCGCTCTCCCCTTCAGGCTCATAAACCATCCCTGAAGAAAGTGGTATGGCTAATTTCAGAGTCAAAGAGGGAGAGCTGTACATAGATGACAAGAAGGTGCTGAAGGGCTACGAATCCTTTAGTGGTTGGTACTGGTTCGTGACGGAAGATACAGGCACCCAAGACAGTCTCATGCCTGACGGCACTATCATCGAGAACGACAGGATTTATTTTGGTCTCGTCCAAGGCTTCGAGGAGGAGTGGGGATATTTCTCAGAAGGAGAGCTTCACAGATTGATAAACAAAGGGAAATTGTGGGAAATCCGAAAGCACGACTTGCCGTATTCAGGCAGGCGTTGAAAGAGTGTCATGCAAGAATGCCGCATGGTATACGAGCTCGTATCCATGCCACATGCGCTGTTGAAAGATGTTGAAAGCGAATTTCTTCAATTCGTTCTCGTCAGCTGCAACTGTGACTTTCTCTCTTGCTTTCTTGCCTATTCTGCCCCACCTTTGGATAAGACAGGAGTTGCCCCACAAATCCTTCTCAATCGACAGCACGTAGAAGCGATAGCGGTTCTGTTCAGGGTCAACCGAATGCCAGACGGCTAAGCAATCGTTCCATTTTGCGTTTCTGTTATTCCTTTGGTCGAGCATTTTGCCCTTTCTGTTGCCTTATCCTACTAAAGTGTCAATACTGTTATAATGAAGGATAAGGCAATAAAACTATCTCATTAGCTGCAACGCCCTTTCAATCTTCTCGAAGACATCTTCCCTTTGTTCCCTGAGTTCTTTAAGCCTTTGGACGAGGCGGTTGTAGCTGGCCTTGTCCATGGAGCCTTCCGGCAGCTTCGGCTCCTTGCCGAGGTAGATGGTTTCCACTTTGCCTCCCTTGCGCACATTAGCATAGGCGTAGGGGCCATGCCCTTTCTTGCTGTGGGCGCAGTGGCAGCTCTTGCCGCACTTGACGTACTTGAACTGGAACTTGGCTCTAGGCACAAGGCCCTCCAGCTCCTTTTTCAAGTGGACTATCTCTTTATCCAAGGTTTCCAAGATGGTCTCAAGACGGTCGAGAGACTTCTTGAAGCGGTTGCGATAGCTGTCCAGCTCTGCCCTGGCCAAATGGGAAAACCTGCCTTGTCCTTCTCTGAAATACTATTATACATTATGTAGGATAAGGCGGTCAAGAGCTGTGTTCACTAGGTGTTCGGTAGGTTTATTGAGGTAATGAACATGCGATGAACATCTGGAACTAGAATTTTCAACCTGCGCCAGTATGTAGCTTGCGCTAATGCTCAAGAATGCTGAGAGCCCATACCGGATGAATCTCAGCCCATCCTCCGTTCCCATGCTTCGTGTCGATCACATATGGGCCTGTGGCAAAGTCAAAGAACGAGTACAGAAACGACAACGGCGGCTCATGTTCGCTTTGCTCACATTTCGCCAAACTTTCCTTCGCCTAGAAGGCGAGGGGATTCAACCATCCCCGAAGGGGACACTAAATCCCCGCCCTGTGGTCATTCCCAGCGACAAGTAGGTTGCTGAAGGATGCATCCAGCTTCACGTTGATGTGGTAATCCCCATCGTCTTCTTTATTGACTTTCTCAACAACTCCGGTGATCATCTGGCACGGCTTGAGCACGTTGAGCCTTGCCGGGTGGTAGACTCCTGCAAGCGGGTCACCGGTGCGGCAGCCGTCAGTGGTTGGCGCTGGAGCATTAGGGGCCATCGTCTTTGGGGCCGAGAGAAACACGAAGTAAACGATGGGAGCGCCTATCACGACAATCGCTGCTATGAGGGCTGTCTTGAGTGCGCCGTTCATACCCGCCCTTAACTTATCGCATTCAAATTAAGAAGGGCAAACTCTGATGCCGCTCCAAGGATTCTTGCAAGTTTTCCTTCAAAGTGATTCCCATTACACTCAACTCTTGACATCCAGACAAAAGTCTGCTATATCAATGATTAAATCGTTTGGATGTGCTATCTCAGCACGTTGGAGAGCTTGCCGCAGAGATCGTCCTGCCCTCATGCCAGAGGTGAGATTTTGAGCTACCCCCGCTGGCAGCCTGTTGTAGACAAGAACGGCCAACGGCCGTTGTATGACAGAGACGAGATAGTTGAAGTCGCAGCTTGGTACAGGTCCAAAGGCCCTTACGACCAAAGACTGTCCTGCATGAAAGTCCGTTGGAACGGCCGGGTTGACCTCATCACGCAGTTTTTCTCCCACAACATTCGGTACGAGAAGGGGGAGCTGTGCCACTATCATTACGTCGCCAGCAAGACCCACCAGTATGTCTTCTGCCACAGGACGAGGAGCATGGTATGGGTTCTCAAGAAGGTTGAGCCTTTGGACACTAAAAGCAACGGAAAGAAAAATGGCCGCAAGCAGAGATGAGGTACATCGCTCTCGTGGACATGAACGCCTATTTTGCGAGCTGCATGCAGCAGGCTTTCAGAAACTTGCGCTGCAAGCCGGTGGGCGTTTCAAGGAAGCCTCTCGACAAGACGATCATCGCCTCGGCCAGCTATGAGGCGAAGGAGTTCGGGATAAAGAATGGCATGGCTACCTGGGTCGCAAAGGAGATGTGCCCCAAGCTCATCATCGTGCCGGGAGACCCCTGGATGTTCGCCTACTCCAGCAGCCGCATCTACGGCATCCTCAAGGAGTTCTCGCCCCTGGTTGAGGTCTTCTCAATTGACGAGGCCTGGGTGGACATCACCCAAGTTTCCCAACAGATAGGCAGCCCGGTGAAGACGGCTTATGCGATCAAGCAAAGGATCAAGAAGGAGCTTGGCCCCTTCTATCGTTGCAGCATCGGCATCGCTTCAACAAAAACCATGTCGAAGATTGCGGCGGAGAAAAAGAAGCCTGATGGCTTGATTTGGATAAAGGATGAGGAGTTTCCCTATTGGCTGAACAGGCTGGAGGTTGATGCAGCTTGCGGGATTGCGGGAGCGACCAAAGAGAAGCTTAATTCTATGGGCATCAAGACTCTGGCCGAGCTGGGAAAGCTGATATGTCCAGGCTCAGGGCTGCCTTTGGAGTGAGGGGCTATTGGCTCAAGGCGACTGGCCAAGGGCAAGACCCATTTCCCCTGAACCCTGATTACAACAAAGACCCTTACAAGGGGTTCAACCATGCGCGGGGCTTTCAATATCCTTACCCCTGCTTTGATGAGGCGAAAGATGTCTTGTTTCTACTGTGCTACAAGACTGCTCTCAGGCTGAGGGCGAAGGGCTTCCATGCGAAAGTCGTCTTCCTGGGCATCTGCGACGAGCACGAGGCCTTCAACCATCAGTGCACGTTGCCTGTCCCCACTATTGATGAGAAGGTCATTTACGATGCGTGTCTCGGGTTAGCTGCGAAGTTTGGGACGCCTTCGTCAGTCCGCAAGATTGGGATGGGTGTAAACAGGTTTTATTGCAGCAAGCGGATGACGCAGCCCATTTTTGAAGTCCAAAGAAAAAGGGAGCAGCTGCTCCTTGTCATGGACAGGATCAATGAGAGGTATGGGAAGTTGACTGTCCACTTCGGCAGTTTCGATGGGGCCGCTGATTTGGTCTCCTGGGACGTGGCTAGCCTGGGGATGCACAGGGAATTGGAGCTGATTGAAATCTATGAGGATGTAACTAGCACTTACGAGCTGAGTTGAGAGGAGCTATCTGCGATGAGACTCTTATATTGGTTGGATAACGCCTTCTTGAGAATGCACAGGAGTTGATCCTGATTGGAAAGGCATATGAAGGATTTCCTGAGTTCGAACCGAACTCAAATTGCTATGGTCAGTTCCTTTAACCAATTGTGCAGTTCATTGGTTTGGTTAGCGCAACTGTTGGATACATCCTCAAATATTTAAGTATCCCCAACCAAAGTATATACGAGCTAATGGCAAAATCAGGCTTGGTGTTGGCAAAAATGGGTAAACGCGCAACTGCAGCCATAATTGACCACCTTGTCGCAGCCATAATCGCTGCCATTCTCGCCGCGTTTGTTGGGCTATTTGCACGGCCATTGATTACGGTTGCTTACGTTACAACAGCGTTTTCCTACTTCATCGTTTTTGAAAGTAGAGGTGGCCAGACTATAGGCAAGAAACTTGCCGACATAAAGGTGGTCAAAGAAGATGGCTCTCCTATTGATTATAAGGAAGCCACGATACGGAATGTACTCAGGTTGTGTCAAGTAGTTTTCTGTAAATTGGATTCCAAGATCGGCAGCGGTTTAGGCCGCAATCAACTCCTTCGACTTCAACTGCGTCCACTCTGCTAACGCGGTCATGTCCAAGTACTTTGGTCCGGTCAGCCAGGTCT
>JACOSB010000142.1 GCA_016179105.1 Candidatus Acetothermia bacterium | reverse complement strand
CATATTCTCTGTGCCTTCTTGGCTTTTCTTAAGCTAGAATGGCAACGCCTCCAGACCGCCGTTTCTTGGTATGACTACAAATGGTCCATTGCTAGGCGGGCGGTTACTGCCTATTTATGCTGAAACGCGAAAGTCCTGTTTGCATTTGGACTCAATTCCCAAGTCGACTTCCAGTCGACCAGTCCGAACCCTTCGGCTTCAAGCCGAGGGTCGTTCAGTTTGCCTTCCAAACTGGCGTACCCGGAAAACACATCGAACCTCACAATGCTAATGGTCGCATCTAGCTTGCCCAGGGCAGAAATTTTGCTCAGATGTTGGAATCCCTTATTTGCATGGGGAAATGGGAGTCTTGACACCCGTGAAAGCTACGCTCGATCCGCCTGGTCCGAGACAGAATCCTTGCGCGGGGAGATTTCTGAGTTCTTTGCTTGACGTCGCACATGCCGCCAGAGTTTCGCAAACAGCTGATTCTGCAAAAACTTTTGGACGATCCAATTGTGTTGCAATCGTCGCAACATCGCGCGCTTTTTGGGGAAATCCAGGAAGAGCAACCCGACGATAATCGTCGCCAAGCCCGGCCCCGGAACACCCGGTATGGCCATCACGAGGCCCGCTAAGATCACCAGCGCGCCGACGATGTTACGGATCACCAGGCGCATCGGACCGGGTAGAGCTTGCCAGAGCTTGCCAAACGGTCTCCCAATAACCAGCCCCAATGTTTTCAACTTGGACCAGAGGTTGCGCCCAAAAGCCCTCATACTTCTCCGGTTTTTTTCTGTGAGTCTTGCTGCTGCGAGGCCGCAGCAATTAACTCATCGAGCCGACGCTGCTTGCGCTGAACTGCCCAGCGCACATAGAACCGATCTTGCATAAAACCAAGCCCGACGATGATTAATAATAATGCTTCCCCAAATTGTAGAGAGTGGGTGAAAATGCCAATGAGCCCCGGCAGCAGGATAAAAAATCCTGCGACTTCCAGAAGTGTCGCGCGAATGACCAAATGACCGAGCTTGAGACGAATCATATTACTTTCAATTCCGAGCCTAGCGACTGAAGTCGAGGGCTGAGATTGCAAAGCCTGCCTTCGCAGGCTAGTCTCCAGTGGCTCGGCAGGATTACGCCTTAGCCTCTTGTGGTTTCTTCTTCTCTTCGTAAGCCATCACAGTCTTCACCAGCTCATCGACAATTTGATTTTCGGGCACACGCTTTAAGGGTTTTCCATCGACATAGATCGTGCCAGCCTTGTCGGCTCCGACCAACCCTACGTTCGAATGCAGCGCTTCTCCCGGACCGTTCACGACACACCCGATCAACGAGACTCTGAGGGGCGTGTCGACGCCTTCGAGGCGCTTCTGCACTTCGGTGACAATCTTCTCCAAGTTGATCCCGATGCGCCCACAGGTCGGACACGCCGTATACTGAATACCCTTCCAGCGAATGTGCAACGCCGCCAAAATATCATACGCGACTTTGACTTCGCGCGTAGAATCTCCTGTGAGGCTACAGCGCAAGGTGTCGCCGATGCCTTCTTCGAGCAGCGTCCCGATGCCGAGCGCTGAACGAGCTATGCCCGTGTCGCCCGCACCCGCTTCGGTGACACCCAAGTGCAAGGGATACTTCACTCTCTTGGCCATCAAGCGATAGGACTCGATCATCACGCGAACATCGGTGCTCTTGAGCGAGATGACGATATCAAAAAAACCGTTGTCTTCCAAAATCTCGATCTCACGCAGACCTGCTTCCAGCATCGCTTCGGGCGTTGGGCCCTCGTGCTTGACTAATAAATCTTTCGGGAGCGATCCAGAATTGACGCCCACGCGAATCGGAATTTCTCGGGCTTTGGCGGCTTTCACGACCTCTTCGATCTTGGCGCGGTCTGTGATATTGCCCGGATTGAGTCTGAGTTTGTCGACTCCCTGGCGAATCGCTTCGAGCGCCAAGCGATGGTCAAAATGGATATCAGCCACCAGCGGAATTTTTATTTTCTTCTTGATCTCTCCGAGCAGCGTGGCGGCGTCCATGTTGAGCACAGCGACGCGTACGAGCTCGCAGCCGACGGCTTCCAATTTTTGGCTCTGCTTCACCGTGGCTTCCACGTCGCGCGTGTCGGTCGTGGTCATCGACTGGACTAATATCGAATGACCGCCTCCCATCACCAAGTCGCGAATCTTGACGGGTCTGGACTCTCTACGCACAATCGGTCGCAGCATCTTTTCGCTCCTTCATCCCACATCTCCGTAGGGGCGAGGTGACCTCGCCCCTACTACAATAAATCCTTCAACAAATCAATCCGACGCAGCATCCCCACCAAGAGTCCATCTTTGTTGACGACCGGCAGCATTTTCAAATTTTTGTGCAGCATGAGATCAGCGACGGCGAGGTCGTCATCGTCTTCATCGATCTTGGTCGCGTTGCGCGTCATATAGAGACTGACCGGGTCGTTCTCGATCTCCTTTAGTTTTTCGGAGAACTGGTCCACGGCGGGCAAAAACGAAGAGCCGTGGAGCAGCTCAAAGTACCCCGGCACTGCTCCCTCTATAATATCGCGCTCCGAAACAATTCCCAAGACGCGGCCGTCCTCGTCGACCGCGGGCACGCTCGAAAGCCCGCTTTTATCCAAAATATAAATCAACTCTCGGACGGTTGTGTCCGGGTCTACTGAAGTTAAGTCTCGCGTCATGATCTCGCGCACTTTCATGCCAGCCTCACCCGCCGAATCTTCTCGCGCGCTTTTCGGACTAACTCTGGGTCGCAGCAGACTTGCTCGACGCTCTCGGCACTCGCTGTCCCGGCGGCCATGCCGAACTCGACGGCGTCCAGGAGCGAATGCCCTTTTTCTAATTGATAGACCATTCCCGCGAGGAGAGCATCCTCGGAACCGACGAGGTTCACCAATTGCACGCCATGCGCTTCGAAATCCCAAATCTCTTGGGGGGTGATGAGAATATCGCTCGTCACGCGATGCGAGACGACGACGGCCCCTACACCCATAGCAGAAACGAGACGTCGGCTCACGGGGATAATCTGTTCGTCGCTCTCGACCGGCTCTCCGCAAATCTCACGTCGCTCGCGCGTGTCGGGCTTCACTAAGTATGGCTGTTCTTTGAGCGCTTCAGCCAGGGCGTCGCCCGCCGCGTTCACCACTGTTTTGATTTTATGCTGATGCGCGATCTTGAGAAGCTCCCGATAGAAATTTGAGGGGATGCCGGGCGGAAGACTACCTCCGAGGACGACCCAGCGCGCGCGTCGCACCAGTCTCGTATAGCTTTGGAGAAATTGACGTAGGGCCATCTCCGGCACATGAGGCCCCAATTCGCTGATGGCGATGGGGCGCTCTTCGCGGCCCTTTTCGATGATCGCGATGTTGGTGCGCGTCTCGCCCTCGGTCCAGACGAAGCTCGTCGTGATGCCGGCCTCGCGCACGCGGTTTTCTATCACACGCCCGGTGTGCCCGGCGATGAAGCCCATTGCCACGGTTTCGAGTCCCATGTGCGCGAGGAATGTAGAGATATTGATCCCCTTGCCGCCGGCCCAGCCGAGCGAGCGGGTCGCGCGAGTCATGGGCGTCTCGATCTCGGTATTTAACCGATCGACCCAATAGACTTTATCCAATGCAGGGTTGGGCGTGACCGTGAGGATCATATCGTAAACCGCCAAGACACCAAGAACGCCAAGGAAAATCTATATTCAGCAGGGCGAATACAAGATTCGCCCCCGACATTTGTGGTCAGGTGAATGATCATTTCAGGCATGCACAGACACAGGAATGAGCGCGGGAGCAGATTCTATTTCGCCCTGGAGGCCGGCGACCAACGCCTCGCGCACGCGGACGTTCACCATCGTCCCGATTGGATTAATGAGCGAGCGAAAGACAACGGCTTTGTTGTCGCGGCTCTTGCCTAGATAGAGATGTGGATCGCCCGCGCGCGCGTGGCCCTCTGCGAGCACTTCGACCTTTTGGCCGATGCGTTTCTGGTTCTCTTCAAACGTAATCTGCTTTTGCACCGCCAAGAGAATTTCCAGTCTTCTCTGTTTTTCGGCATCGGGCACGTCTTGGTCGGGCTTGAATTTGTAGAAGGAAACCGTGCCCGGCCTAGGAGAATACTTGAAAATATATGCGCCGCCAAAGCGAGCCTTTTTCACCAAATCGACAGTCTCTTCAAAATCTGATTCGGACTCGGTCGGGTAGCCGACGATAATATCTGTCGTGATGTTGACGCCCGGCACGCCGTCTTTGAGATCGCGTACCAAATTGAGAAATCTTTCTTTGGTATAGCCGCGCCTCATCTCTTCCAAGACAGCGTCGCTGCCCGATTGCACGGCCATATGGAGATGCTCGCAGATATTATTGGGTTTGCCCATGACTTCGATGACGTCGCCGGTGATGTCTTGGGGATGCGAGCTGGTGAAACGAATTCTCTGAATCTCTAGGTGCGTGATCGCCCTCAAAAGGTTCGCAAAGTTAATATTCGGGTCGTCCATGTCTTTGCCGTACGAATCAACGTTCTGGCCCAAGAGCTGGACTTCTTGATAATTTTGATCGGCGAGCGCGCTCACTTCGGCAATAATATCACCAGGCAAACGGCTTCTGAGAAGCCCCGTCGTGTAAGGCACGATGCAGAACGAGCAGAAATTCGAGCAGCCTTCAGTAATAGTTACTTTAGCTTGGAAAGGGCTCACGCGCACAAACGGGAGGTCTTCGATTTTGTCGGCGATCTTGTCGATAGCCATCACGGGTCTGTAACGGCCGTTCAGCATCGGCTGGAGATTTCGAGCCTCTTCGATGAGTCTGGGAATGTCTGAGATATTCGAGCTACCGAAGACGAAATCAATATCATCGCTGCGCCGGAAGAGTTTTTCTTTGAGGGCTTGGGCGACGCAGCCTCCGACGCCCAGGAGCAAATCGGGCTTGTTGGCCTTATATTCGCCGATCTTGCCCGCTTCGGAGTAGACTTTATCTTCGGGTTTCTCGCGCACCATGCACGTGTTAAAAATAACGACGTCGGCCTCGGACAGATCGTTCGCGGGCTGATAGCCCTCGCGCGCGAGCACGCCGGCAATGCCTTCGGACTTGTGCTCGTTCATCTGGCAGCCCCACGTAAAAATAAAGTACTTTTTCGTTTTGGTTTGCATACGCAGTACTCCGAAATCGCTCTTCTAATTTAGCGAGAGGCGGTCCAACTTTCAAAGAGAATCGAATTATTCCATTGCTAAGTTTGCGTCGTGGGGCCGATCCCCTCAAGCACCACTTGGCGCAAAGTCTCCTTGCCGCCAAATCGTTTCGCCGCATTTAGGACCTCAAGGCCCGCTAGCTGTCCTTGGGCATCGTAATCCAAGGCTATTCCCTCGGCAAGATGTTTGGTTGTGACGGTGGTCTCGCGGAAGATAATGCTCAGAGCATCTACTTGCGGATCGTACGTAATTTTCATAGTGATCACGCGTGATGTGAGTTAGCCATGACCAAAGACCAAACCCTTCAGGGCCAGCAGATTGCCCCCGAAGCGCCGGTTGAGTACTACGGCCAGAGTGTGCCCGGCCAGCTTGGCCCCCACTCGCCCCCACAATCCCAGCAGTGTT
>JACOSB010000135.1 GCA_016179105.1 Candidatus Acetothermia bacterium | reverse complement strand
TGGGAAGCACCGGCGCACTTGCGATGCTTGACCGCTTATCCCTGGTGGCTCAGGGGTCTCCACTCTATCCAGACATTCCTATGACAAATTAGTATTACAGAGGGGAGCCTAGGCTCCCCTCTGTAATCTTTCTGCCTTATCTTCTATGATCCGCGAACTCTCAGACGGAGAATTCGCTATCTTGGTTAGCGATTCAGCCTACCGCAGGACGTGGAAGACTGTCCGATTGGCGTCTACTCCAGGGACGGGTGGCATACGGTTAAACATCACGAACCCCTTCGACACAGTGATTCCCTCTCCTATCGAAGTAGGTGATCCCTCCGGGAGATGGCAGTTCACAAAGAGCACTCCTTCGCTACCATCGGAGAAAGCGATTCGTAATGCTACCAGCCCCGCACGTGCGTCGGCGATAGTGCCGATTTTATCATTCAGTGCGCCGGTCGGGATTTTGCCAGGGGCTTCTTGAAACCGGACAAGTCCTGTCACTTTGTAGGTTCCCTTGCCAGTTTCGTTACCATCCGGGTTGAAGCTGGTCCAATCCCCACCGCCGGTCACTACTGTAGGGTTCGCTTGGTCAAACGTTCCAGAGCCTGTGAGCTTGAGGGTCGAACCATCGTTTGCCAACGCAAAAGCCACTCCCCCTGCTTCGAGAGTGGGGGGATTGCTTCCCTGGATGCTGACCAGATCCCACCGAAACTTAGTAGTCTGCTGAGCGAGACTAGATTGTCCGGCGTTCCCCAGGACTGTCAGCACGACCAAGGCTCCGATCAATCCGCCTAGCTTCACTCTGTCGAGTATACGCATTGGTACCTCTCCTTAGTTTGTTGGCTATGCTTGCTTCAGCATGGTTAAATTATAACGAGCATTGGCATAAAATGGAATCTCTGCGTTAGCTATCCAGCTTGTTCAAACTCCCATTTAATATAGTCAGTTCCATGGCCGCCATTTCGCTGGTGTAGGGCATCTCAGGAATGGGGTTCAACAGGTAGATGCGCTTGCCCAGATAGAAAGCTACTCCCATTTCCAGCAGGGTGTGCCCGCCAATGTAATTCTTGGTCTCGTGGGTGTCGTAATTCAAGACTAAAATGGCATCGCTTTGGGTGATTTTCTCAAAATGCTTCCGAATCAAGTCGTGCTCTTTTTTCAGAGTGGCTTGAGCTCGCTGCGTCTTATTCAGATAGTCAACACCTTCAATCGCAATAGGTGTGTGAACCTGATGGCCCCCGGCTCGCAAAGCGGCTACGACCTCGTCCATTTGCTGCTTAAAGCGCATACTGCCACAGAGTGTGATGATCATACTCCACATTATTACACTGCTCGGTCAAAAAGTGAAGCGAGCTCGCGCTTCCCATTGTAGAATACTCAATACCGATAGCCGCGGGCTTCTTCTTCGCTGAACTCCACACCCAACCCCGTAGCAACGCGGTTGACAAAGTTAAAATAACTCGTGATGAGATTGATCGAGAGAATCTCTTCATCCCCGAAGCCAACTTTTCTTAGGCTTTCTACGTCTTGGCGGGTCATTGCCCCCGGAGTGAGCGTGAGCTTTCGAGCATAATCAAGCATCGCTCGATCTTTGGTGTCCAGCGACGTTTGCGTGTAGTCCCGCTGCACTTGCGCCAAAAAAGCTTCGTCCTTGATATAAGCCCGTAACGCTTCGAGATGATGGCGCGTGCAGTAAGCGCACTTATCAAAAGAAGAAACGACTGTTGCCAACAGCTCTCGCTGGCGACGGCTCAGCGCTGAAGGGCTAAACATAATGGTCTTATAAAAATTCAAATGCCCCATCATTGCCTCGGGGTGAAGACTGTGAATTTTCATAATGTTGGCGACTTTGCCTCGAGTTTTCACAATCTCGTCATAGTACTCTTTAAGTTTGCCCTCTGCTTCAGCTTCGTCCACCACACGTATCCACGCCATGAGAATGCACCACCATTCCTTTCTCAGATGACCGTCAGCTTTGGTTCTAAACCAAATGGCACTCTTGTTGCTTCTTCCTGACTGAAGAGAGGGGGAGGGGAGAACAAGTCTCCCCTCTTTATCAGGATGGGGCTGCGGAGAGATTAACAGCTGGACATATAAAACTCACACCGAGAACTGGCGTACCCCACAGATTCTCTCTTAATTTCAAGGTTGCTTTCCCCCGAATAATTCGGACTGTGGGTTGAACGCGACCCAAGCGAACCAGAATGAGGGGAGCCCCACGATCTCTTCTAATTTTGTTCCCTTCAGCTTGCCGTCTGTTGCAACGCCCTCGAAGCTCCACTCCGAGCCGGTCTGCTTATCGAAAAGCTTCCCAGTGCGCAGCTCAAATTCTAGGGTCTGATTTTGGAAACTGCGCTTGAAAATTTTCACTTCTTGTGCGGGTGTGACGAGAACCAAGAGCGCTTGGCCGGAAAAATTATCATTGAGTAAGCGCACCTTGAGCAGCGCCTCGCGTGCGTAAGCTTTCGCTTTGCCCCCAATCACAATCCCAATGACTTCCGCGAACGGGTCGAGGCGATTGTCGCTAAAATTGGCCCCGAACGCGCTGACGATGGCGGCCAAGCTTCCTTCGTACGGATTGACATCATAATCGTGCACAAACTGACCGTTCCGAGACTCTGTTTGTTTGCCGCCGAGGCGATCGCCCCATTTGGGACGTTCGAGCACCAGCGTCATTGGGTTGTTTTGTTTCCATTGCTTCCAGGGCACCACATCGACCGGAATTCGATGGAGTTTCCCGACTTCGCCGACGAGTGGACCTACCGCCGGTTCACCCAAAAACTGATTCCAGAAAGTAGCTGTTACACGGTCATACATCACTAGGTCTGTCTTGTAAAGTCGACCGGAGACACCGAACTCGGATAGTTTTCCCCGCAGCGTTGGTCGCTCAAAGACGATCCCTGAGCCACACAACGGACAGAACGAGACAATGATCGGCACGCCACCCATCGAATCGTTGACCAGCTCATGCCAATTCAGAATGCGAATCGGGTAAGCTCTAATCTCGCCCTTAAACTTGAGGCCCATGACCACATCGTTGTCCTTGAGCCAGGTGGCGTCGCTTGCTTTGGCGAAGCGCGGGCTGTCAACGGAGGGGATACCATCCACGGGCGGCCCGCCGGAGGCAAGCTTATTTAGCTCAAGCGATTTCAGATATTTGACCTTCGTCAGGTCCAGAGTGATATTAAGTTCTTCCAGGTCTCTCTCGGTAAAATACTTAAAACAGCACAGTTCACCGACCGCGATCTCGTCGGGTTTGGCAACTCCCTCGTGAATGGCATACGCCGGACTCCCCGCGAAAAGCAACACAACTCCCAGAACGAAACCGACCACTCCCAGGCACTTCATACAGACCTCCTTGGTTATTCTGAAATTCTCTTCCCTAACAAAACATCAAACGCTTATGATCTCCAAGGCACGCTGGGCTGCTGCTAAGGCTGTCTTGATCTCATCTTTCTTTGGTACAACACCTTGACTGAAGATTCTTCCGTTGATCGTCACAATCGGAGCGTGCCATCCGCCCCGCCAGAGCGGCTCCCAGAAATAAAGAAACCAAGGCTTGATCACCAGCTCAAAACGACTCTCATTCAACTCCTGCAACACGTCTCGGGTTACTGCAATCGTGAGATCGCACTCCTCACAGTAGCGCTCGGGAATCGTGAAAAAACCTTGCTTCCCCGTAAAGCGATAGATCGTCACCCGAATCTTGCCTGAATCAGCCATGCAATCCCTTTAACCCTTGTTCAATTTCTTGCGAACCTCTTCCAAAATCGCTTTCACGTCATCGGCCTTCTTGAGTGCATCCGATCTCATCCCAATTCAACGAGCCCTGAGGAGGGTGGGGAGCACCATAGGATTGATGCTCCCCAGGCTTGGATATGGGTCAGGGGCGGAGTGGGGTAGAAACTCATAGTCCAACGCGAATAACTGATCGCGATGTCCGGAGGTGTATTGACCACTTTCATAGCATTGCTATTTAAATCGAAGGCATCGTTCTAATCTGTAAGCGCGCTTACGCATCTGTGAACAGCGACATAATCTATTGAGGGGTATTCTCAGAATGGGCCGAAAATACACATGCTAGAGATATAGCACAGCTAGAAACATCTAAGAAAGAGGGGAGAAGTCATGACTCCTCCATCCCAATTGGACTAATCTTTCATTTAGCTATTTATGGGCCTTTAGCCCAGCTGATCAACTCTTTCAGCTTTTGTTGGGCGAGTGGGGGCAATTCCGTTTGAGGAGGAGAAAGTCCAGGCCCGTCCAGTGCTCGCCCGACCACAATTACACCCACCATCCCTATGCTCTCGTGGGGTCGACAGAAGTAGTTATAAACTCCTTCGGTCTGGAAAGCCCAGGAGAAGTGAGTGCCCTTCTCAACCAGAAGATCCGTATCCCAAGGTTCGGTCCCTTCGGGAATGCGTGTCTGGTATCGATTGTTGTTCTTGGGATGATAAGCCGTAGCGCTATGTCCGCCCGACTGCAAAACGAACGTCACAGTCTGGCCTGGCTGAATCCTCAAGCGATCGGGAAAGAACGCGAGTTCCCCCTTCGGTCCGCCCAGAGCGACGATAGGGGTTTTCCCCAAAGACGTCTTCTCGTGCTTACAGCCCACGAGCGATCCAGCCAGAGCCGTGACGCTGAAGAATCCCACACCCTTCAGAAATATTCGTCGATCCATAGAAACTCTGAAAGCTATGGACAATCCGGGGCCGGGGTGGGCATGAAATTCATGTCGATGCCGGGGCTGACTGGACCCCACGGAACGCCAGTGCCGGCCATCATATCCCCCTTGGGGATGTTGGTGATAGCGATATGACGGTACCAGTAGCCATCCTCACCGCCCTTGCCCCCGTGTCCCGCATTCGGGTCCGTACCGGGGACAAATTTTTGGTGAAAGTGAACATAGCCCGGCCCATAGGTCTTTGCAACTTTGTCCTGATCCGCTTTACAGAACTTGCCCGGCACTGAAGCGCCCATCCAAAGGACCATCGAGTCTTGGCTCACAGGCTTATTGAAGTGAAGAAAAACGGTCGAGCCATCTTCCAGGATTTTATAGAGATGATCCGGCAGAGGCGGTTGTGTTGGGCTATCGTTCATAAACTGTCGCAGTTGCTGCATCTCGTTGATGAGCGCTTGGTCGCGCGGGCTGAGCTTACCGCCGCTCCCTGCGAATAAGAGCCCAATACCGATGACCAAAACCCCCACAATTGCTAAACCTAGCAAAATTTCTCGCATATAGATTCCTCCAGTATGTTGATTGTACCATTATATACTGGGATGCCTGGATGAGGTGTAAGCTTGCTTACATGGCCAAAAATCATTTAGAGATAACTCGATGCGTAAGCGCGCTTGCGTTACGCATTAGCCAGAATGAGTGATAGTTTGTTAAAGATGTACCCAGTAGAGACATCCGAAAATAGCTATGTAAGCTTCTCTTTAGAGTTCTCCTTGCCCGCCACCCATGGCTTGCCAAGCGAAGGAATTCTATCCGCCGTTGAAGCATCCATTTCTGAAGTGATCACACGCGCGAATGCCTGTGCCAAACGATCACGGAATTCCGGCGAAGGTTCACCGTGGAATCGTCTTACTTCTGCAAGAACCGCTTGGGTTAGCCCTTTTACAATTCCGTCAAAATTACTTGTTTCGAGGGGCCTAAAGCTTGCCATCATCGTCACCTCCTATGACAGTCGATATCAAAAAATCAAGAAACTTCCCATTAGAGTTTGTTGCCGTCGTCGAATCAATCTTTTGTAGCTTCAACAATCACTTGACCCGTCATCCACGGATGCGGCTCGCAAAAATACGAATAATTACCCACTTGCATGAAAGTATGTCCCCACGATTCGTGCTGTGTAAGCAACGCGGACTTGAATTCCGAGTTCTTGAAAGTAACCGTATGTGGAACAGCATCACGGTTGGTCCACGTGACCGTGGCGCCGGTATGAACTTTGATTATTCTTGGCTGAAATGCGAATGCTTCAATCGCCACGCTGAGCGTCTCGACCGCTGGCCCGGCGGGCGGAGCGGGCGACTTACCGTGGATTGCGTTATGATGTTCGCGCATCGCTCCGTTATGCATCGGCATTCGCGCACCGCAACCGACGATGAACCAAGCCATGACACTCAGCGCCATCAAGAGAAATACAGCTTTGCTCTTATGGTTTACCGAAAAGACGGGCAGCTTCTTGTTGTCGTTGCCATCCATACCAGTCTCCTTCGCACCGATTTGGGCGAGGAGACTACTGTGTTTTCACCCTCGCCCAAACCTCCTAGGCTATTGTTCACTACTTGCGTTTTAGCGCAGCTTCACGAGTAGCTCATCGTTAGCAACTCTTTGGAACAGAGACTGTTTTTTCACGCATAATCTGCTCGACCGAGGGCATCAACGCCCATGCTGCTTTTGGAATTCCTTGCTCTAACGGCTTAGCCGGTCCTTTAGGTTCCCCGACGACAATGCGCCCAACCATTCCCATCTGCTCGTGCATCTCGCAGAAGTAGTCATAGACTCCTTCTACGGTGAACGTATAATCAAAGGACTCCGGAATTTCAGGGCAACCCGCATCGAGCATGACCGACCAAGGGCGAGCCTTCTCGGGAATTCTCAATTCTTTGCCATTATCAGGATGGTACGCCGAAAGCTTGTGGGTCTGGCTCTCGGCACGCCAGCGAACCGTTTGCCCAAGAGGAACCCAAAGGCCGATCGGATCAAACTGCGGAGGATTACAATTGCCACGGAGTTTGATCTCGACAAGCGCGGGCGCTGAAGATGCAGAAGCTTGGGCTGCGTGTGCAGCCTGACCGTTGCTGGAATTGGGGGCAGATGAACGCTGACCGCATCCCGTCAAGCTCAGCGCGAACGCCCAGCTGCTTAGAGCCAAGAATTTTCGCCTCGTCACTGTAAATCCCCCGATCAACTGAGTATCCAGCGATAGACCAAACCGCTCACCAGATGGAATTTATCCGTGATCAGTAACAGACCGAACCCGATCATCACGATGCTGCTGACCAAGCCGATAACGGGCGCAGCTCGTTGCAAGCGATTCAAGAGCGGCGCCGCTCCAGACAGTAGGGCAGCCGCGAGCAGGAACGGTATGTCAACGCCCAACGAGAAGAAAAAAAGAATGAGCGCTCCTTCGGTCGCCGAGCCAAGCGTGCCGACGTAGAGGAGCAGCGTCGCAATGAGGGCTCCGCCAAAGCAGGTCGCGCAGCCAATCGCGAACGAAAAACCCATCAGTGCAGATCGGAAGAATCCCCCATCGCGCGATTGGGCAAGCCGCGTAAAGGGCAAGCGGCAGACCAGCGGAGCTTTGGCTCGTATGGCCATCCAGATTCCAAGTAAGACAATCACCATGCCCGCTGCGATCGCCATGGGACGAGTCCACGCTGCCCAGAGGCCAGAGCTCTGAAGAGTCTCACCGGCGAACCCCGCCAGCGCCCCGACGGCCGTGAACAAAACGGTAAATCCCAGGACAAAGCCCAGCGCGACTTTGAGCAACTGTTTTCGGGCTCCTGCGGTCAGTGCTCCGGATGAAATCTGCTCGCTACTAAAGCCGGTGAGTGTCGAGAGATAGTACAGCACTAATTGAATCAAGCAAGGAGTTAGTACTGTAGCCAGCAAGCCCAATGCGAGTGCAATCATTGAACCCAAGGGCATCTTCTGCCCATTCAATGCACCCTCCGGGTAGACGATGGGAAGGTCCCAGCGCATGACGGCAACTCCAGAAGTATGATCCGAAGCATGGTCCAGCTTCGGCGTTACGAGCTCCAGTGAGCGTGTACGGTCGCTCACAATCAGTCCACTCTGAGAATCTTGTTTTGAAAAACTCACGACGCTGACTTTGTGATGGATCGAGTAAGAAAGTGTTTCTGCTTTTTCGGGTTTATAGACTTGCGTACCATCCACACGTAAGGTCACCGGAGTGGGGTCGTAGCTCAGTTCGCCCTCGTGGGTATCTTCATTGATGAGAAATATGAGTGACTTCTCCGGTGAATACGGGATATTGGTCGCTCCTTGGCGAACGACATTGAAGAATTCAGAAGTCGCATAAACTGTCGTTACATCCACATGCTCGGAGAGCGATGCGGTGCGCCCTAAGACACCGGTGATGGATTGCATCTGAACGGTTCGAGCTTGCTGCAATTGGAACTTGATCCCATTGAGCAAACTCTTCCCGTCGAGCACGAAGACGAAGAGCAGCCAAGAGCCCGCGATTGTAAAAGCCAGTAATGCCAGCAATCCAATCGTAACCCACTGGCGCTTCGTCCATCTGCCCCCGATTCTCCCCGCAGTCCCTTGCATGGCTGCCTCCCCCGTTTGTTAGCTCTTCTTTTTCACAACGATCGTTAACTCTTGACCCGGTTGCTGCGTGCAGGTTGCCTTGAACGTTCCCTCTTTATCTGGAGTTAGCCAAACGACGTCGTCCACTTTCCTGCCCTTCAATGTCTTATCGGTAATGCCGGAATCTTTGCTGGTGAAAGTGCAGTCTTCCCCGTCTTTGTTGTCGATGATGAACTGAACCTTCGTCTTGAGGGGAACTTCGATCTGTGCCGGATCAAATTTCGCATCCTGTCGAGTAGTTTTGAACGGCTGCAGGGTGCCTAGATATACCAAAAAGGCGGCGACTTCCTTGATCTCATCATCGGTGAGCTTTAAAAAAGCCATCGGTTCGACAGAGTCGAGAGCATTTCGAACTCTCGTTTCGTCTGCTCCTCGGTTGTTCGGCGCGATGCCGAGGTCTCCCATGCCGAAATGCCCGTGACACGCGGCACAACCTACTCCTCCTGCTGTCTCTTCAAAGATAATTCTGCCTTTATTTATCAGTTCATTGGGGTCGGATTGCGAAGTAGCGATGAAACTAATGGCAGCTAATCCGCTTAAGAGTATTACGAAGGTCACTATTTTCAAGTTTTTTGTGGGAGTCATGGTCGTCCCTTTCTTTATAGGCGGGGAGGGAGAGAGGCCCTCCCTCCCCGCGCCTTCTCGATTTACTTGATTCCCAAGATCTTCTTTTTCTCCGCCAAGGCGCTGCCCTGCAGACCGTTCTGGTCCGACTGCACCTCGCCAGTCCAGTTGCCCTGATCATCGACCGTGTAGCGAACGAACGAGCCGGAGTGAGTGCTCCCTCCGTTGGGCAGCGGGATGCGAGCCTTCACTTCTTTCTTGGCCATATCAAAGACGACGACCTCGAAGCTAGAGTTACAGCTGAGCCAGAGCTCATTCAGCTTGGGGTCGGGGTGCACGGCACCGTGGTCATTGCGTAGACATGCCGTGTAGTATTCGCCCACAGCTTGTATAGCTCTAGTAGAATCCACCATGAGCTTGGGGTTGGTCAATCCCATCGTAATGCCCAAATTGTGAGACCCTTCGCCCTTGCCGTGCGTCCAGATTTGCGTCTCGTCCCAGTTCAGGTTGATGCCATAAGGGCCTTCTACACCGGCGCGCGACATTCCTACGACAGACCACCTGGAGGGAGCGCCTTCGATGTTAAGCTTGATCACGAGGCTCTCGTGTCCACCGCTGACGTAGGCATTCTTGCCATCGGCAGTAAAAGAGACCCAAATCGGGCTGCTATCTCTCACGGAGACGTTGCGTACGACCTTCCATGTTTGCGTGTCCACCACGGCGACGAAACCGGGAGCATCCACCAGACCCGTAGGCGGCCGGACACTCGCGAGCATGTATTTGCCGCTGAGGTCCACAAATCCCAAGTAACCATTTCCTTGTAAGTCATTGTTGAGAATGCCGCCGACGACTTTGTTATCGTCCTTAGGGTCAAGCACGTAGTAGTTACCCGAGCTGAAACCGTAAGCCAAGACGAGCGACTTGCCCTGAGCGTTCGTGAAAGCCTCCGCGTGGTGGGCATTCGTGGGCGTCGAGAGAACCTTACTGAGCTTCAGGGTCTTGGCGTCGATAATTAACAAACGACCCGAGCCGATTTCGCCAAATCCCGCGCTTGTCCCCGTGGGCAGGTAGATCCAGCGTCCATCGCCGGAGACCCCCAGCCCGTGGGGCTCGAAGTAATCCGAAGGTTTCACTCCTTCAAGCTCGTATTGTTGAGAAGCGACGACTTGGCGGGTTACCGCGTCAATGATCGCGATGCCCGGCTTCGTGTTCGTCTTGCTCAGCTGCCCTGCATAACCGGGGCCTTCAGTGGTAATGAATACCACGGGGTGTGCTTTCGCATCCCAAGCCGCCGGACCGCTAGAATCGAAGCTAGCGAGCAAGCTCAATCCCAATTTCTTCGACCAGTCCGTCGCCCAGTCAGCCTGGGCTTGCTGCGCTTGATCTTCGCTAAACACTTTCAGGCTCGATGAGCTTTGGCCGTTCTGCGCTTGAGCGATGTTGCTAATCAACGAAGTCGATCCTACGCTCCATGCCACCAATAAACTCAGAGCGAGGATAGACAATCCGATTCGCCATACTGCCTTCATAGATTTCATAGCTATGACCTCCTTCTTTCGAATTACTCAACGATCAGCTTGTTAGACATCCCGGCTTCGTAGTGGTTGACGACGAAGCACCCTAGCTCCCACTCCCCCTTCTTGCTGATGGGGAGAGTGAAGATCACATCGAGTTCAGCACCTGCTTCAAGCTCCAGCTGAGTCAGGCGCTGAGTATCGACCTTGAAATTTCCCGAGGCCAGCTTGCCTTCGATGCGAACTTCGACACCATCGAAGAGATGCTCGGCATAATCATGCGGCACGCCTTCTTCGACCTGAAGCCCGCGCCCGATCTTGATCCTATGCACAATCTTGCCTACGTTCTTGAACTTCATTCGGTACGGCACGGCAGTTTGCAGCTTTATGGGAGCATTCTTCGCCGCGCCCTCCGCCTGGAAGAAGAACTCCCCCATCGTCAGGGTGAGCTTCGTCTCAAGATTCCCCTGCGCCTGGACGGTTGGGTTATTCCCGTTGTTGGACCCCATGCTCCAGGCCACGAGCAGGCTGAGTGCGAAAACCGCCAGTCCGATCCGCCAAACTCCGTGCAGGCATTTCATGACTCCAAACCCTCCTTCGGGTTTTGTGCGAGAGAGAGGGCCTGGGGTAAGGCCCTCTCCTGCTACGCACCCTTTACTTTGTTACATTGAAAACGACTTTCATGCCCGCTTCGTAATGGGCTGGCTGGAAGCAAGCCAACTCGAACGTCCCCGGATCTGTGGGCGTGAAGGTAAGCTGAGCGCGCTCGTTGGCCTCCAGCACCAGCATGTCGAACGGCGCGACGATATTCTTTTTGAAGAATCGCCCTTTGAGATCCGCATCCGTGCCAAAGTGAGCGTCGTGGAGCACTTTCCCCTTGTTCTCGAAGATGAGCGTTACGGTGTCTCCGACCTTCAAGTTGACGGCGCCGCCCTTGACACCGTCCACTGTGAAGGAGAATTCGTCCATCGTGATCTTGATGGTCTTCTTGATGAGCGATACGTCATGCGCCTTCATCGGCACTGTCGAGGTCATAAGTAAAGCAACGGCAACGAAAATCCCGATGAGAGCCACTGTCCCTAGAGCTATCTTTTTATGATTCATAATTTTATCCTCCTGAGAGATGTATAAAACTCCATTCTGCTGTTGATCAACCCGACGATCTTGCTTAGCTACTCTTCTTTTTTTCTCTTTCACCTCCGCGGCTTACGAAAGACTTCTGTTTTTACTGTAGCGGAACCCTGAGCCGCCGAGTAGATTAAAATGCCCCCGATTGGTAGGGGCATTTGTCCCTGTCAAAGATTCTGCTTAGAGTCAAGAAAACCATACAATCGACAGAATATTAGGGGAGCGATGACGATCCTATAGCAAGAAGAAGATTCTTCTCTCCAAAGAAGATGAAAATTCGATGAAAAGAACTGTTGCTGGTAAGCAATCGAGCATCCGGGGAAATACGCGAAGAGGGTCGCTATTGACCGACCCTCTTCAATCAGGCCCTTTTCAATTTTTTCTGATGGCACGAAAATGCGAAGGTTCTTGACGTTACGGCTTGAGTACGATCCAGCCGCGCATGCCTAATTGGTAGTGATCTTTCGCGGTATCGCGCTTATCATGACCCGATTGACACGCCAACTCAAACCTCATCTCTAAGTTCGGATCATCCTCGAAAGCGCGTTGAAGAGGCTCATCGAGCGCCAGCGTGACTTCCGCTGACATGCCCGGCTGCAACTCGACTTCTCTCAATGAGCCGACCGTCTCGACCTTGCTGATCTCATTGCCTTTCTCATCAAAACTCTTGACTACTGCTTCCGAGGTTGCCAAGAAAAGCGCGCTTTGCACCTCATGTTCGAGCTTGCCGACGTTCTTCAAGACCAACACAATTTCGCCTTCCGCAGCTCCGGTAATCGTCGCTACAACCTTCTCAGGCTTCGCGGCATCGCCCACCGGGGCCATGTTCTCTAGAGCTCCAAAGAAGTACTCACCCACATTGAGGGCCGTGGGACCCGCACCTTCAGCGGCACTCCCAGAAACCGTGCTCGTGGTGAATGGCACTGAGAACAAACCGACAACTATGACGGCCAACAACGCTACACCGATACGCTTGATGGACATGCTGTTCATCTCCTCTGTGAGTTTTGAACTCTGAAGTTCAAGAATAACTTTAATCTCTGTTCGGCGATGGCGATAGATCAATAAGTCCCTCTTTTGGAGGGGCAGATGTCCCTAGCGAAAAAGCTATCTATGGAATAGAGTAGAATCGCAAGAGGTGCGTATGGTCACGAAACGACAAATCTGGCAACGCTGGCGAAGTCTGAGCATCCACAAGCAAATCGTCTGGACACGGCGTATCTTGCCGCTAGCGATCTTTGTATTAGTCACGGCTGTGCAACTATCACTGCACCTGCTCGATCCCAGCCACGATGTACCATGGATCCACCTGGGCATTGAGCTCTTCGTGTACGCGCTGGTGGGACCACTGGTCACTTGGTGTGTGCTGCTGTGGATCGAGGACCAGTTTGCCGAGAAGGAACGGGTCGAGCGCCGACTGCATGAACAAGAACGGCGCTTGCTTGAAATCCGCGATGAGGTCAGCGCTCAGATCGGCAGCGATCTCCATGATAGCCTGGGCCCCAGTTTGTATGCCATCGCACTGAAAGCCGATGTCTGTCGCAAGCTCATACATTCTCAGCCCTGTCTCGTCGAGCAGGAGCTGGATGTGATGAAAAATGCGCTCCAACAGAGCATCCGTGAGGTGCGCCGTGCCGTCTATGCTCTACGCCCGATCGAGTTGGAGCGCTTGGGGCTGTATGAGACGCTGCGCAAATTGATCACTGACTTTGAAGAAGTGGACCAGGTCCATATGCATCTGGCTATCTCGGGAGAAGAGCGACGGTTGCCTCCTGACACGGAAGTGGGCCTTTTTCATATCGTGCAAGAGTCCTTGCATAACGTGCGCCGACATTCAAAAGCACGTAACGTCTGGATCTCGCTCGATGTCGGGCCGCAGGTGCTTTGCTTGACGATCCGGGATGATGGATTAGGATTCGATCCCGTCAGCACACCGGAGGGTGTGGGCCTGCGACATATGCACGAACGGACGGCAAGCGCGAACGGGAATTTTTCGGTGCGAGCAGCTCCGGGAGAAGGAACCGAAATACGCGTCTGTATGCCAGTACCAAAGGAGCATCACCCATGACCAAAATTCTGATCGCCGACGATCATAACTTGGTGCGCCAAGCGCTCTCGCAGATGTTACAGACAGAACTGGACATGACTGTCGTTGGTGAGGCTGCTAACGCTGAAGAAGCCGTCGCACGCTCTAAGCTATTGGAGCCGGATGTTGTGTTGATGGATATTCACATGCCTCGCGGGACTGAGGGGATCGAAGCGACGAAGCGCATCACCGAGCATAGCCCAAGTATTAAAGTCATTATGCTGACGATGGAGCGCCAGGATGAGTATCTCTTTGAGTCGATTAAAGCTGGGGCGAAGGGGTATCTGCTGAAGAACGCCGATTCCGAAGAATTGCTTCAAGCGATTCGAGCAGTTGCGGCGGGCGAGGCGACGTTACCCCCTACCATTGCCCGCAAAGTTTTGGAAGAGTTCCATCGGCTGAGCGAGCGTGAGTCTCAAGACAAACCCTATGAGCACCTGACAGAACGAGAGAGAGATATCCTGAATTTGGTGGGGCAGGGGGCCACCAATCGCGAAATTGCCCAAAGCTTGGATATTGCTGAGAAGACGGTGCGCAATCGACTCTCGGTGATCTTCGACAAGCTGCACATCAACAATCGCACGCAAGCCGCACTCTTCGCGGTGCGCGAAGGGCTCTCTCCGAAAGCGTCCGGCTCAGAAAATTAACGCAACTAAAACGAATTTATCTCAAGTGTCCCATGAACGCTGGAGGCATGGGTTCAGTCAATTGGTGTAGCGTGTCTTTATCAATCAGAATGATCCTGCTCGCCTCGGTCTGAATCAAACCCCGGCTTTCCAGCTCACTGAGGACTCGGATGGTTGTCTCGCAAGACAGCCCCGTCATGGCCCCGATGTCAGCTCGCGAGAGACGGATGCGCAGAGGAGAATCAGCACCGTTTTCTGTCCCGTACTTCTTCTCCAACTCCAGCAGCAAGCGAGCTATTTTCTGTTTGCCACCTTCATAAGTAGCCTCCAGCAACCGGTAACGAAGGATGTTAATCTCTTGGGCTAACTTTACCATCAAGGTGAAAGCGAGCGCAGGGTGCCTGCCGAGCAAATCCAGAAAGTCTCCGCGCGCAATAAAAGCGACTTCTGTCGGTTCCAAAGCTTGTGCAGACACTAAACAGGTATCGCTCCCGAAGACGTTTCCCTCACCCAAGAGGTCACCGGGTCCGGCGAGCTTTACGATCAGTTGCTTACCCTCGGGTGACTTTTGAAAGACTTTAATAAACCCACGGCGTACCAGATAAGCTCCGTGACTCGGTGCCCCCTCGCGCATGATCGTCTCGCCTTTCTCATACTGGATCGGCTTCCAAGCTTTCTCCAGTTCGGCGCGTGCATCGGCTTTCAGCTCAGAGAAAAACCAGTTAGAGCGATCGTTCTCCGAAGGTCCATCAATAAGTCTATCAACAAGCCGCTGCTTAGTCGTCTTATAAGATACTGCTTTGTTCCAGATGAGTGGGTGGTACGTTTGGTTGTTCACTAAGACAGCTTGGGTCATGTCTATACCCTCTTTCGTTCGAGTGTGTTTTCGACTCATTTTCGCCACGAGCGAATCTTGTTCATAGAGCAGAATAGCAGGGGAGCGATGACGATCCTATAGCGAGAAGAAGATTCTTCTCTCTAAAGAAGATGAAAATTCGATGAAAGAAGTGGTTGCCTAGTTTTTGAGAATCTGGTCCACAACGTGGAGGAACTGCTTCACATCGAGCGGTTTGACCAAATAGTCTTTCGCCCCGGCGGACAGCATCTGTTTCATCTGGGCTAACGTATCATCAACGCTGATCACGACCACTGGAATCTGGCGAGTCTTAGGGTTTGTTTGCAATTGCTGCAAGACCTCATACCCCTGAATATCTGGTAGATGCATATCCAATAAAATCAAGTCGGGGCTGTGCTCTCGGGCTAGATCGAGGCCCAGTTGGCCTTGCATCGTTGGAAGGAGTTTGATTTCCGGCCTATGAGCTAGCACGCGCTCGATCAGCTTGATGCTGGGGAGATCGTCTTCAATATACAGCAATAGACATTTGATGGTATCTTTCTTCTTCGGTAGGTTTGTCTTCATCGGGATCTACTTTCATAGTCTTTCACGATCTACCGTGCGCTTGCACCTATCTAACCTTCTTTTAGATATGAGCCAGGGGAGGGCTTAGGGTAAAGCCCCCCCTGTTTGAGATTTACTTAGCGATCTTGAAGGAGAGCTTCATGCCCGCGCCATAGTGCCCCGCTTGGAAACAGCCCATCTCCCAGTCGCCGACCTTATCGGGTATCGTCAGCGTCAGATCGGCACTGGACCCAGCGTCCAGCTCGAGCATATCAAACTGCTCAAAGGGACTAGTGTTGAATTTTTCATCCTTGGTATTGGGATCTTTGCCCATGTGGAAGTCGTGTCGGACCTTGCCCGCGTTCTTGATCTTGAACCGCACGACATCACCAGGCTTGAGGACCGGCATGCCTCCTGTCACCGTAAAGCTGAACTCGTTCATCACGATTTCAATGTTCTTGCTAATTAAATCCGAACGGTGCGCTTGCACCGGCATCGTCAGCCAGGTCCCAGTTGCCATCAACATCGCCAGCATGGCTAACCCGACGACTAGCTTTTTGTTCTTAAAGATCATCTGAGATCCCCTCCGTAATAAACTCGTTACGGTTTGAGTACGATCCAGCCGCGCATACCCATCTGGTAGTGATCTTTCGCGGTATCACGCTTATCATGCCCCGATTGGCACGCCAGCTCAAACCTCATCTCCAAACTCGGATCATCCTCAAAGGCCCTCTGCAGGGTTTCATCAAGGCTCAGCGTGACCTCCGCCGTCGTCCCCGGCTGCACTTCCACTTCTCTCAACGCTCCCACGGTTTCGACCTTGCTGATCTCCTTGCCGCCGGCGTCAAAGCTCTTGACCTGAGTTTCGGTGGTAGCGAGGAAGAGCGCACTCTGTACTTCATGCTCGAGCTTGCCGACGTTCTTTAGGACCAGCACGATCTCGCCCTTAGCCGCTCCGGTGATGGTGGCGACGATCTTCTCTGGTTTTGAGGCATCTCCCACGGGGGCAGCGTTGACGGGAGCTCCATAGAAATATTCCCCCAATTGGATAGTAGTCGGCTGAGCCTCCTCCTGAGCGGCACTCCCCGAAACCATGCTCGTGGTGAATGGCACTGAGAACAAACCGACAACTATGACGGCCAACAATCCTACGCTGATGCGCTTGATAGACATTACTGCTCATCTCCTCTTTCGCTTGCGCGTGTTTTCGGCTCGCGTTCATTCTGAGCGAGTCCGTCATATGAAAGACTATCCGAGTTGCGATGACGATCCTATAGCGAGAAGAAGATTCTTTTCTCCAAAGAAGATGAAAATTGGATGAAAGGAGATGGAAAGATAGGTTGTTAACTTGCCAACTTATACCCGAATCCTCGTACCGTCAAGATCAATTCAGGATTTTTGGGGTCTTTTTCCAGTTTCTCGCGTAACAAGTAAATATACCGGATCACGTCGCCGGTAGAGATCAAGGGTTTATTGGCCCAGACCACTTTGATAATGTCTTCATGAGAGAAGACTTGGCCCGGCTCACTGGCTAATAGTTTCAGTAACTCATATTCGGTCGGCGAGAGCTTAATCACTTGCCCACGCAGTTTGAATTCCTTCAACCGATCGTCAAGCGTCAGTTCACCCACTCGTAAGATCTGCGACTGTGAAGGTCCTTTGTAGCGGCGCATGACTGTCGTGATGCGGGCTCCCAGTACTCCTAGGTCTACCGGCTTGGTGAGATAGTCGTCAGCGCCGTGCAGCAAGCCCCTGATGGTGTCCGTAGGTGTGTCAAGACCCGTTAGCATAATAACCGGCACCTGGCTGGAAGCCCGGATTTTGGCCAATGCCTCCCAGCCATCCATGACCGGCATCGTCACGTCAAGAATCACCAGATCAGGCTTTTTTTCTGTTAACAGTTTCAGAGCTTCCGCACCGTTCGTTGCGGTGAGCACTTCGTGACCCGTTGTCACCAAGAAGCGCTCCAGTAAGCTCAACGAAGATGAATCGTCATCGGCAACTAACACTTTCATGGTGTTTTTCTCCTATATCAAACTGCAGGCTCAGGCTCAACTTTTTCGCTTGCTTGAGAAGACTCTCATCGAGGCTAACGAAAACGTTTTGTCCATCGTCACACACTTAATTATCAGTTTTCTTCAGGATAATTTCATCCAAGATGGCGAGAAATTTTTTGATGTCCAATGGCTTTGTCAAGTACCCGCGCACTCCGGCCGCCAAAAATCGCTTGATCTGAACCGGCGTCGCGTCGGCGCTGATGACCAGAACGGGGATGCTGGAAGTATCTGGGTTCTCTTGTAATCGCTGTAAGACCTCATCTCCCTGGAGGTCCGGCAGGTTCAAGTCAAGCAAAATTAGATCGGGCCGGTGCTCCCGGGCGAGGTCGAGGCCCAATTGGCCTTGCATCGCGGAGAGAATTTTTATCCCTGGTCGATGAGCCAGTACACGCTCGACCAACTTGAGGTTCGAAAGATTGTCTTCGATATAGAGCAAGATGTGAGTTTTACTGAGCACATCTGTCGCGGCTGGCTTTAACAGCTCTTCATTCATCTGCTCTAATTGATCATCCGGGTCTTTTGCAAGAGGCAGCTCGACCCAGAACGTGCTCCCACTACCCCAGGTGCTTTTCACTCCTATGGTTCCGTTCATTGCTTCCACTAAGCGCTTGGAGAGCGCCAAGCCGAGCCCGGAACCATCGATCCCGGTTTGCTCAGCACCGAGCCGATCGAAGGGGGTAAAGAGACGGTCCATCCTTTCCGGGAGAATGCCGGGGCCGGTGTCACTCACCTCCAGGCGCAATCGGCCGGGAACTTCTTGACAGGCAAGAGTCACCGTGCCCTCCGGATGGTTGTACTTTACCGCGTTAGAGACAAGATTTAGTAACACTTGTTTAAGCCTCTGGCGATCAGCCAAGACGTAATAATTAGGAGCTTCTGTCATAGCCCATTGATACTGGATCTTCCGTGAAGTGGCGAGTGGATGTATTAAGTCCAGTGCTTCTTGGGCGACGTCTTTTACGTTCACTGGTTCTGGCGACAGCCTCAGTTGACCAGACTCGATGCGGGCTATGTCTAGCACTTCGTTGATCAGCTCTAACAGATGCCGACCGCCCTTGAGAATATGCGCGACACTTTCCTGTTGCTCGGGAGTGAGCTGGTCCATCTCCAGAAGCTGGCTGAACCCAAGGATGGCGTTCAGCGGGGTACGCAGCTCATGACTCATGCGGGATAAAAATTCATTCTTGGCGCGATTGGCCCGCTCGGCTTCCTCTTTGGCTTGGCGAATAGACTCCTCTGCCTGTTTACGCTCAGTGATGTCGCGCACGGCGGCCGTGACCAATATCTCACCTTCGGTTGTTTCCAAAGGGCTTAGGCTGATCTCGGCCGGAAACTCGCTACCGTCCTTGCGTCGCGCATAAAGTTCCAGTCCTACTCCCATCGGGCGTGTCTGGAGGTCTGTGAAATACCCAGTACGATGTCCTGAATGCTTATGGCGGAAGCGCTCGGGCACGAGCATCTCCACGGCTTGTCCCAACAATTCTTCTTTCGTGTAGCCGAACAATTTTTCTGTCTGAGAGTTGACCAAGATAATTTTGCCACTTCGGTCAGTGATGACCATGGCATCGGGCGCTGTTTCTAAGAGTCGGCGAAACAATTGCTCTGTCTGCTGGCGATCGGAAGTATCCATAAGACTTCTTATGTGCTAAGCTCCTTCCAGAGTACAGAGAGTAAAGCTATTATAGACCCCCTTTCAAGGCGAATCACTTTCGCTCGTGCAGCTTCAACTCCATCTCAACACTCCCCTGGCTAATACGGTAGGTCGAGAAGCCCAAGGAGTGATTGATGTGAATGATCGCCGAATTCTCACTCTCGACCAAGCCCCAGATTTTTTCAAAATCTTTCAGGTTGGCAATCGTCACCAAACACGTCACTAATTTATGACCCAAGCCCAGACCCTGAAAACCTTGATGTACGAAGACGGCCACCTCGGCCTCGCGCTCGTCGATAGAGCTTAAGACAGCATGAGCTACTATTTGTGATTTGTCTTTGGCGATCAGATTTAGCCCCTGATCTATCAGTTTCTCCAGCCAAGCACGAATGCGCGGTTCATCTGTGGGCGGCAAGCCGCCCGCTTGACTCTTAGGCTCAAAACTTACGTACATCTCGACCAAGCGCTCAAAGTCTCGCGTACCCAAACGACAGATGCGAAATGGACGACCGTGTTTATCGATAAAGATCGTGAGCGGCACGCTGAGCACGCGCGGCTCGTCGCTCAATACGTCTTCTACGGTCCTAAGATAACTCACGCCGGGCTTCATGGGAGACTGACAGCCTGAGAGAAGCGTTGGGAAAAGGAGCGTTCTAATTCATCACGAAATTTGGGGTGCGCAATCTCAATGAGAGCTTGTGCCCGCTCACGCAAATTTTTCCCGTGCAAGTACGCAATCCCGAACTCGGTCACAATATAGTGCACATCTCCGCGCGTCGTGACGACGCCGGCTCCTTCTTTGAGCGCAGGGACGATCCTCGAAAATTTGTCACCCTTGGCTGTGGACGGCAATGCGATGATGGGCTTGCCACCCTTGGAGTGCGCCGCGCCGCGGATGAAGTCGAGTTGGCCCCCAAACCCACTGTAAATTTGATACCCGATCGAGTCGGCGCAGACTTGGCCGGTGATGTCCACTTCGATGGCTGAGTTGATCGCGACCATCTTCTCGTTCTGCGCGACGATGAAGGGGTTGTTCGTGTAGTCTGCCGGGTGAATCTCGAACGCCGGGTTGTTGTGCGCGAATTCGTACAAGCGTCGTGAACCGAGCAAGAACGTGGCTACGACCTTGCCGCGGTGGAGCGTTTTGTGGGCGCCCGTGATGACACCGGCTTCCATCAGCTCCATCACGCCGTCGCTCGCCATCTCGGAGTGAATGCCCAGATTTTTTCGACTGTGCAGTTGTTTTAGGACGGCGTCGGGAATGCCGCCGATGCCCATCTGGAGCGTCGCTCCATCTTCGACAAGCTCGGCAATGTGTCGACCGATTTGTTCTTCTACAGGCCCCGGCGGCTCAGGCAGGAGCTCGGGCAACGCTTCCGAGGTTTCGACGGCCTTTGTGATTTTGGACGCGTGCACGAACGAGTCTCCCAGCGTACGCGGCATCTTCTCGTTCACTTGCGCGATGACTACTGTGGCAGACTCAAGCGCCGCCTTGGTCGAGACGCACTCGACGCCGAGGCTCAAGAAACCGTGCTCGTCGGGGGAAGAAGTGTGGATGAGCGCGACGTCGATGGGCAATTCTTTTCGGAGTAAATCCGGGATTTCCGAGAGAAAGATCGGGATATAGTCGGCTCGCCCGGTCTTGACGGCCTCGCGGTCCGCCGGTCCGACGAAGAGCGAGTTATGTCTGAAGTGCCCTTCCATATCTGGCTTTGAGAGCGGGTCTTCTCGCCCTTTGCCCAAGAGCAAGACGTGAATGACCTGGACATCAGAAAGCTCATCTTTGCGTCGCGCGAGCGCTTCCAAGAGAACAAAGGGCGTCGCGGCGTTGCCGCTCACATAAATTCTCTGCGAGCTTTTGACGATGGCGACAGCTTCGTCCGGCGTACAAATCTTTTTTTGATATGCTTCGAGCCAGTTCATAGCAGTCTTTCCAATGACTGATACTCGAACGCATGCTCGCGGGCCAAATGCGTCTGCGTCACCGCGCCGGCGTGCGTGCAGGCTCCGTGAGCGAGGTCCGGCATCGCGCGCAACGACTCTGCCAAACCGTGAGCGACAATGTTTTTCAAGTACGGAAGTGCTGCATTGGTCAGCGCGTGCGTCGCCGTGCGCGCGACCAGGCTACTCGCGTTGGGCATGCAGAAATGCCAGACCCCTTCTTCGAGATAGACATGGTCTTCGCTGGGGGTCAATCGCGAGGTCTCCACGCATCCGCCGTGGTCGATCGAAAAATCCAAGATTACCGAACCCGGCTCCATCGAGCGAACCATCTCCCGAGTGACCAGCACGGGAGAACGAGCTCCCGACTCCAAGACAGCTCCGACCATAACATCAGCAAAGCGCACATACTTCTCGATATTGGCTCTTGTGGCGAGCGCAGTCACGACGCCGCCGTTAAAATACTTATCGAGTTCGGCCAGCCGGCGCGAGCGTTTTTCGAGAATGTAGACGGTCGCGCCGACGCCGCGCAGCGCCCGCGCTGCATGATAGCCCAACGTCCCACCGCCGAGAATCACGACATCCGCCGGTGGTATTCCAGGAATCCCTCCCAACAGCGTGCCGCGGCCGCGCTCCAACAGCCTACCAGCAAGCTGGGGAACCATCTTGCCGGCAATCTCGCTCGTCGGGTTCAGCACCGGCAACCTTCCGTCCGGCTCCTCGATGAGTTCGTAAGCGATGGATGTGATTTTTTTGTCGAGCAAATTTTTGAGCAAAAGTTTTGAGGTCGTGATCAAGTGCAAAAAACCCGCGAGAATTTGGCCGTCTTTGAGAAACGACGCTTCTTCGTCGGAGACGCGGCCGACTTTGCAGATCAAGTCAGCCCGTCGAAAGACCTCTTCGTGCGAGAGGACGATCTGGGCTCCCGCGCGCTCGTACGCCGTGTTCGAGAAATGCGCGCCCGCGCCGGCCTCACGCTCGACCAAAACCTTCGCTGCTTGCTCAACCAGCTCGGCCACCCCAGCAGGCGAGAGCCCGACGCGGCGCTCCTCCATGCCTCGACCTAGCGGAACTTCTCTGGGTATCCCGACGATCATTTTGGCTCTTCTATGCTCCGTGCGTCGAGCACTTTGATCTCTTTGTCCTTGAGATCTTTCACGATCGGACGCCAATCGTTGCTGGCCAGTCTCAAGACGACGACGCCCCGATCGCGCGTCGTGCGACACTCTTCACACGTCACAACGCTGAAGACGTTGACTTCATGTTGTTTGACGACATCGAGGGCTTCAGACAGTGCGCCGGGCTCATTCTCCAGCTCTACAGTCAGTCGCGTTCCGCCCTTGCGCATCCCCATAAGTTCCAGCAAAACTTCGAAGACATCAGACTCTGTTATAATTCCTACCAACTTTTCTTTGTCATCGAGCACGGGTAAACCACTGATGCGATGTTTTCTCATCAGGAGCGCGGCTTGTTCGATGGGGTCATCAGGGCTGACGGTAAGCAGATCGTTGGACTTGGTCATGATCTGTTCTACGGTGGTTCGCGCCAGCAGATAATTTAACTCCCAGATGCTGAGCGTCGTCGCGTCCGAGGGCCCTGCTTCTTGTATATCGCCCTGCGTGACAATACCGACAAGTTTGCCCTTTTTGTTCACGACGGGCAAGCGACGGATATTGTTCTTGCGCATCACTTCGCGCGCGTCGAGAATCGGTGTCTCCGGCGGAACGGTAATGATTTTCGTCGTCATCCACATGCGTACAAACATGAAAACTCCCTTCGTACGGTGTTAGCGCTTCTTTGGCTTCTCGTCACCGATCATCCGCACCGTTATGACTGGAACGGGCGAGCGCCGCACCACTTCCTCGGCAACGCTTCCCAATAAAATACGATTGAGCCCGCGACGGCCGTGCGTGCCCATCACGATCAGATCGATCTTGTTCTCTTTGGCATAGCGCAGAATTGTCTCCGCCGGATGGCCCTCTTCGACGAGGCCGTCGACTTCATCTAAGCCCGCCGTTTGGATCAATTTCTCCGTTCTTGCTAAAATTTTCTTGCCCTCATCGTTGAGTTGCTCCAAGATCTCTGCCTCTGCCAAGCCGCTTAAGCCGCTGTAAGCGAGCGTCATCGACGGCGGCTCTACTACTCTGTTAGCACATGAATGCCGGCGTCAAACTCCAGGGCGATCCCGACTGCGACGTTGATCGCTTTCATCACGCCTTCGGAGCCATCGGTCGGCAAAAGGATCTTCTTAAACATGCTGCTCACCTCCAGCTAAGCATACAAGCCGCGCAGTCGGGCGGCCGTCGCGACTCGATCGACAGCCACCATGTACGCTGCCAGTCGCATATTGACTTTGGTTTTTTCAGACATCGTCGCGACGCGATTGAACGCCTCGGTCATAAATTGCTTGAGACGCTTGTCGACTTTTTTGGCGTCCCAGAAGTAGCGCTGGCGATCCTGCACCCACTCAAAGTAACTGACTGTCACGCCGCCGGAATTGGCCAAAATGTCCGGGATAGTCATGATTCCCCGATCATAAAAAATCTGGTCGGCTTCCTGAGTGGTCGGACCGTTGGCCAGCTCGACGATGAGCTTGGCCCGGATTTTCGTAGCGTTCTTCTCCGTGAGTTGGTCTTCGAGCGCCGCGGGGACCAAGACATCGCACTTGAGCTGAAGCAGTTCTTCATTCGTGAGACGATCAGACCCTCTAAAGCCCACGACGCTGCCAACCTTCTCTTTGTGTTCTTTGAGTTTGTAGGGGTCAAGGCCCTTACTGTTAAAGATGCCGCCCTTGGAATCGTTGACCGCGATGACTTTGGCGCCGGCATCATGGACAAAGTGCGCCATGTTCCAGCCAGCGTTTCCGCAGCCCTGAATCGCCACAGTAGAGCCTTCTAGTTTGGTCTTCATGCGAGCCATGGCTTCGAGAGTGGCGAAAAATCCGCCCCGCGCCGTCGCGGTGTCGCGCCCCAAGGAACCGCCTAACAGCAAGGGTTTTCCGGTGATCAGGCCCGGCATGAATTCTCCATTATGGTGCATGCTCACCGTATCCAGAATCCAGGCCATCTCGCGCTCGCCGGTGTAGACATCCGGCGCGGGAATGTCCACCTCCGGCCCGATGATGGGAGAAATTTCAGCAGCATATCTCCGGGTCATCCGCTCGATCTCACGCTCAGACATCGCTTTGGGATTGCAGCGCACGCCGCCCTTCGCGCCGCTGTACGGCAGTCCGGCCACCGAGCACTTCCAGTTCATCAAGACAGCCAACGCCTCAACTTCTTCGGCGTTCGTATCAGGATGATAGCGAATCCCACCCTTGCCGGGGCCGAGCACCGAGTGACACTGAACTCGAAACCCCTCAAAATGTTTGACATGGCCGTCATCCATCTGCACGGGAAACGTGACCGCGAGCTTGCGTTTGGGATAGCGCAAGAGCTCTCGCAGTCCTTCCTCTAAGCGCAATCGGCCTGCTGCCTGGTCGAAGAAATAACGAGCTGTCTGGAGCATCTTGAGCTCCCCGCGACGTTGTAGTTCTGCCATAGTTTTGTTGCCTCCTCTTGGCTCTCTTAGTTTAAGCTGCTTTGGCCCCAAAATCCTATGACCTTGGGCAGAGTCAATGATGTGCTAGATCAGTAGGGGCGAAGCATTTTGTCTGAAAAAATGCTTCGCCCCTACAAAAACAGAGAGGGAGAGTGTGGGCTCAACGTAGGACACTCTCCCTCTGCTCGTTACGTCTTAAACCCAGGGGCGCAGCAAGTAGCGCCCCTACATTCGTTCTCACTCGACGATGAAAGCGCCGATCATGCCGGCGTCGGCGTGACTCACAACGTGGCAGTGGAAGAGCCAGATGCCCGGGTTTTTAAACTCAATCAAGAGCGTATCGGCTGTTCCGGGAACCAGGGGCGCGACTTGCGCCGGCCAAGGCCGATGATTCAATACATCCAAAGAGATGAGCGGGATCTCATGGATGTGCAAACTGTGGATAACGTTGCCGATGTTGGTAATATGGAGCTTCATGCGCTCGCCGACCTTCATCTTGTAGAAGGGAACGGTTTTCCCGAGCTGACCGACGACACCCTGCAAGCCCTGGGCCTTGAAAACCTTTTCGAGTGTCTGTTCGCCTCCGGGAAGTCCCAGACCGTTCATGATAAAGAAGGGAGCATCTCCCTTGCGCTCCGGGCCACTCTCACCCATGAAGAGCACTTCTTGACGCACTTGGGGGTCTTCGACGAGAATCGCTCCGTAAAGCCCCTGGAGCATGTGCTGGTTGATGGGATAGTCTTCGTCACCGGCATGGCAGTGATAGTAAGTAAACTCTTGCTCGCCGGTCTGGTACTCGTAGGTATATTCTTTTCCCGGCGGGATCATCGCCCCGGTACCTTTACCGGTGATGATGTTCGCTTGAGACCCGTCCATCTCCTGCGGAACGTGACTCAAATGTGCATGGAAACTGTGGACCCGATCGAGCTTGTTGATGACATGAACTCTTAGAATCTCACCGGGCTTTACTCGTAATGTGGGGCCGGGGACTTGGCCGTTAAACGTCCAGGCCTCCCAAGTAGCTCCGTTGCCGTAGTCGATCACTTTCTTGACGATCTCGAGCGTGTACTCACGCACTGTCACGCCGTCGCGGACGAAGACGCGCGTGGGTTCCAGGGCTTTCTTGTTGCTGCTATCGGGCAGCATGTTCCCAATTTTGGTGGCCGCTTCGGCCGCCTGAGCGCCTCCGTTCAGAAAATCCATGAACATAGGGCCGGCCGACGCCAAATCATGTTGATGCTGAGGAGCTGTTTGCTGGCTCGTGACAACCGATGAATCCGTTGGCCGCCAGACGTTGCTAAGACTCCCCAGTACCCCTGCGCCCAGAATTACAAGCCCGGTCGCAACCACCAACATCGTAACGATTTTTTTGCGCTGCATAGCAATCCTTTCTGAGAATGATGTGCTACTTGACAATCTTGATCGGGCGCTTCATGCCAGCGGCATAGTGTCCGGCTTGGAAGCAACCCATCTCGTAGTCGCCCGCTTTGTCGGGGATGGTGAGAGTCAGATCGGTCTTGGAGCCAACATCGAGCTCCAGCATATCGTAGGGCTCGAAGGGATTGTTCTTATAAAGCTCGCTCGCCGTGTCGGCAGTATTGCCCAAGTGGAAATCATGCCGGGTCGTGCCGCCATTCTTGATCTTAAAGCGCACGATCTTTCCAACCTTGAGATTCAGCACGTTGTCTTTTAGCTCTGCGGCGCCGTCGCTTTTCACGATTTTCAGGTCAAAGCCGAATTCTTTCATCGTAACTTCGATCTCGGCGTTGATAAGATCGCTGCGATGCGCCAAGACCGGCTTAGTGAGCCACGCTCCGACAGCACCCAGTACAGCCACGATGACCAACCCAACGGCAAATTTCTTGAGACTCATCTTCATCAGTCCTCCTGTGGAGTCAAAGTTTAGGTTTATGATATCGCGTAACTCGATAACGGTGTTTGCTGCGTCTGTTGTGAGCATCGATGGAGCGAGACAACCCAGCTCCATCGTAAGACCTCACCTCCTCGCAATATCGACTGTGAATGCGCTGCAACCTTTTGTCTTTCTTTATAGCTGTTTCAAGGTGCTACGAGTCGTCTAATAAATAGAGTATCAGAGCCTGTGCTCTGAAATGCATGAGATGCATCATCGGGAAATATGATGTTGATCATATTTTCTAAAAACGGGGAGAGCCGCTCGCGAGAGCGACCCTCCTCACCGTTGTCATAGCTAGAGTAACTGTCTCTTAATGTCCAGAGTCGTTATTGCCCGTGATCAGCGGCTGGAAAATTTCCGGTGCTTCGGGTCCGGTGACTTCGATGGCTCCCGCGGCTCCCTTGAGCAAGCGCGAAAGACTGTGATCAACCAGCGTGTACGTGCCGGGAACGTCTACTTTGAACTCGACGATGGTCGCTCCGCCGGTGGGCACGAAAGTCGACTGCACGTTGCGCAGCGGCGGCTCTCCTATCCCCGCTTCGGGGTAGACTCGATCGAAAATCTCGCCGATGATGTGGAAGCTCGAGGTGATGTTCGGGCCTCCGACGCCGAAGTAGATTCTCAGCGTTTCGCCAACTTTTGCTTTGAGCGCATTGGCTCCTGTGAGTGAGCCGGCCGCGCCGTTGAAGACGATGTACTCCGGCCGCTCATCCAGCAATTTTTCGACTGAGTACATCTGAAAACCCTCTTCGCCGCGCTTGCCCTCGGTGTAGAAATCGCCCTGCATCACGTAATACTCGTGGTCGACCTTGGGAAACCCATTCTCCGGCTCGACGAGAATCATGCCGTACATGCCGTTTGCGATATGCAAGGGAACCAGTGGGGTCGCGCAATGATAGACGAAAAGTCCAGGGTTCATCGCTTTCCAGCGGAACGCGGTCTCTTGGCCAGGATTGGTCTGAGTGACCTTGGCTCCTCCACCGGGGCCGGTGACGGCGTGAAAATCGATCGAGTGCGGCATCGTGCTGTGAGGGCTATTCTTTAAGTGAACTTCCACCGTGTCCCCCACCCGCACCCGGATGAATGGGCCCGGCACCGTGCCATTAAACGTCCAGAAGTCATACTCGACGCCATCGGCCAACCGTCCTCGCTTTTCGACGGTTTCGAGATTGACGATAACGGTCGCCGCCTCGCTGCGCGTGATCGGCGCAGGCACCAAGGGCGGTGTGACGAAGGTGGCCTGGATAATCTCTGGGTTCGGGCTGAACTGTCCTCCGGCTTGGGAGACGATGCCCCCCGAAAACCCCGCCAACCCTAAAAATCCCAACGTGATCACTGTCCCCACTATCCCTGTCCGTGTGCGGAACCGTTTTTGTTTATGCATGGTTTGATCCTTTCTGCTCGCTGTACTGCGTGTTTTGTTGATTAAAGAATATAAGATATGATAGTCTGAAATACATGAGGTCAGTCATTGGGACGCATGATCTTCGTCATGTTTTGTTTAAGCGATGGCGCGCGTCTTTTTTGGTGTTGAAGGAGAGAGATGCTTCTTCTGGACGGCTTTGGCTAAGTCGGCCAGCGTCGTCGATTCCAAGCAGTGATTGATCTGCAGTCTCAGAGGCTTGAATGTTTCGTGAAGAGGGCAAGGCATCTGATCGTTGCAATGCTCCAGCCCAACGGCGCATCGGTACAGATCCTCGGTGCCGTCGATAGCTTCTTTGATCTGGTAGAGCGTGATCTGCTCCGGCGGGCGCGCCAGTTCGAAGCCGCCACGCGGCCCTTTCACTGAACGCAAGAGACCCGCGCGAACCAGCGTCTGAAAGATCTTGCCCATAAAATGATAGGGCAAATCCTCATAAGCCGCGATGTCATTCAGTAAATGGAGCCGGTCAGCGGGCTGCCGAGCCAGATAAGCCATACCCCGAATAGCGTATTCACATGCATTGGAGTAGATCATCGTTCTTTGTTCTTTTCTCTATTTCAGACTTTAAGGTCTGCATATCGATAATATACACGATAACTTGGTTTGTCAAGGGAAGCTAACGAACGGTTACGTTGCAAGTTCCGTGAATCACGGAAAACACGAAAACTACACGGATAGCGCGGAAGGAAGACTGTTGTTTTCCGTGTATTCCGTGGGAATTCCGTGACTTCCGTGATTCTATGATCTTACAGCTTGCCTCCCTTAACGATGAACAAGACGAGCAGTCCTAGTACTCCTACGGCGACTACTAACGGAATGAGATTGCCCGAAGTGGATTTTTGTTTGGCGAGCTTTTGTGAGGCTGCTTTGCCATCTTTCTTTTCTTTTTCTCCCAGATTTTTCAGGGCCTCGGGCACTTTCGGCACGATCCCCAACGTTGAGCCGAGCAGCGTGCAACGAATGAGCGCAATTTCTTGTTCTTTCTGAAGCTTGGCTCCCGCTTCACAGACTGTGATGGCGTCTTGGCCCTGGCGCAACTCCGTAAAACTCTTTTCGAGCAGACCCAACACTTGAGGCGTCTCGGGATTGAGCTTGCCCTTGACTTGCGCCCAGGTGAGTCGTAACGCGCCGGCGCTTATCGTATTTTCTAAGCTGAGAGTTTTTGCAAACTGCGCTCCAGAGAAATCCGGCCCCAAATTGGCCGAGAAGCGTACCGAGCCAAAGTCTGCATCGCCCATGAACTTGGCATTCACAAAAAGTGCGTCGGCTACAAAAATCGAGTTGTTGAAAATCACAGCTTGGTCAAAGTCGGCACTATTAAAAAACGTCAATGCGCCGAAGATAGCACTGTTAAAGCTCGTATCGGTCGTGAAATGCACGCTCGTAAAGTCTGCGCTTTGTGAGAAGCGCACGCCAAAGAAGCGAGCGCCGCTCAGAGTCGCTCGATTAAAACTAACTGAACTGTTAAAACGCGTAGCGGAGAAGTCAATAGTGTCATCAACTTGGGCGCTATCAAAACGAACAGAGCCAACGAATTCGATATTCTTTGCGGTCACTCCGTGCGTGAAGTGAGCGTTGGCAAAATTCGCTTTGCTCGCATAGAGCGAGTTGGACAGATCGATCGTTGAGCCAAACGTTGCATCTTGGAAATTTGCAGAGCCCTTAAACTCGACGTTGAAGAGCCGGACAGTGCTCACGAACTGAGCTTCAGCGAACGTTACGTCTTGATCGAAATGAGTCCCGAAGAGAAAGGTCAGCTGCTCAAACTTGGCTTTTGAAAAATTCGTTCCCTTCTCGAAGTGCGCTCCGTTCAGCGCTGCCATGCCGGAGAAATCAGTGCCTTGAAAACTGACGACGCTACCGAAGATCACGTTCACGAACTCGGCATCGCCCTTGATTTCACTCCCAGAGAAATCGACCGGGTCGGCAAAGAGTGTCTGAGCTGCATCCCCCAACGCTCCGGCCTTGATGCCCTGCAGTTCAGAATCGGTGATTTGCAACGGAGAGACGACTCGGCGCGTGTTGGCCGGAGGCGTCGGACCGATGGGCGTAAAATCCAATACTCCTTCAATCACGGCATGAGAGACGATGACGCAAACACTCTTGTCCAAGGCAGCAACGATTTGCGACGCGGGAACGGTTCGCTCGGCTTCATCCCCTTTGAAGACGCGCTCGTAGCAACCCGACGAGAGATTAAGATATTTTTGATATCTTTGCTCTGGGCTGGGCATCTGGGCGTTAGCGCCAAGACTAAACCCTATCATAACGAAAAAAACTAACAGACGTGCGATGGAAAATTTTTTCATTCGAGAGACTGCCCCCTTTGGCCAAAGCCCTCACCCCGCCTACGGCACCCCTCTCCCGTTCAAACGGGAGGGGGGCCGGGGGTGAGGGCCTCAGTCTACAAAAATCTTTATGGCGATGGAGTGATCTCAGTTCACTCGCACGCGGTCTTGGCGCCGCCTTCGGTGATGCGGCCCTCGACTTTGGGTGAGACCGTGCCTTTTGCGCGCAGGTAGTCGGCGAAGACATCCGCGTCGACGAACTGTGAGTCGCGATAGTTCGTGCGATTGTTGGCGAAGAGAACGTAGCCATCGCCGCCACCGGCCGTGAAGTTATTCGTCGCGATCGAGTAGGTCGCATTCGGGTCGAGCGGCTTGTTGCCCACAAAGGCTTTCAAGACGCGTTGCCCAGCCGGCTTGGATTTATCGAACGAGAAGCACATGCCCGAAATCTGCGGGAATCGACCGGCGCCGGCTTCAATCTGGCTTACACCGTTCTCCAGAGAAGCGAAGAGATCGGCGCCCTTCAGATTAAATTTGACGATCGTGTTGCCGAAGGGATTCACTGCCAGAACGTCGGCGATCGTGATATCTCCGGCCTTGATCGAGGTGCGGATGCCGCCCGAATTTTGGAAGCCGATGTCGGTCTTCTGAGACTCACGAGCGACGTCGGCAAGCAGGTTGCCGAGGTTCGTCTCTTTCTGGCGGACGATCTCGCGACGGCCCTCGAGCTCGACGGTCGTCTTGCCGACGACTTCCTTGAGACGGTTGCTAAGGTCATCGACGAAAGGTTTTAGGATGGCTTCGATCTTGGGGTCTAGGGCTGTCGTCGCTACGGCGGCATCAGCGCTTGCTGCGGCCGCACTGCCGATGTCTTTGCCACCATCAGTGAACTGGGCCGTGGCACCCGTGGGCTTGGCGCTCGTGGAGACGCGGATGCTCACGCTTGCGCCGTTCGCGACACAGGCTGACGCCCACGTGACTTCGACGACGTTATCTTTCCCGCCGAACTTCGGTGCCGGGCAACCGCTCGGGTTGGCTAAGACCAGTGGGCCGGATGCGTTCGCGCCCGCCAAAGTGAACTTGACACCGCTCACGGCTTGGCCGGTGGCATTGGTCGCGCTGAGCTTGAAGAGCGCCGCGTTGAACTTGGAAGCGGGCACGACGGGGATGTTCGTCGCGACCGCTCGGCTGATCTTCTTAGTGCTGACGTCATAGAACAGATCTACCTGACCGACGGCGGTGCCCAGGCGTCCGAAGAAAGCACCCTCGCCCGCGCGTACGTAGACGCCGTTCGGGTTGTTGACTTCCGTTGGCTGGTCTTTGATCGCATCCGGCACCGTGTCGTCATTGATCGGGTCTTTGAAGGTCTCGCGGGTCACGACGCCCTTGAAGCCAAACGTATGACCGCCGATGACGGCATCCAACCCGGGAGCACCCTTCAAGAGTGCGACATCGCGGAAACTGTCTTCATGGGTGAGCGCGATCCAGATGTCGGCATTGGCTTTCTGGGCGGTGAGAACTGCGTTGACGGTCGCAACCGGATCGTCGAACGTCACGCCCGCCGGAGGGCTGGAAATTTCGGGAGTAATAGGATTGGTGATACCAATGATCCCTACTTTGAACTCGCCGAAGTCTTTAATGATAAACCCTGCGTTCGGAGTGATCCCGAGCTTATCAGATCCCTTCAAGTTCGCGGCCAGGAAGGGGAACTTCGCCAAGCCTGCCAGAGTCTTATAGCGCTGCTCTTTGAGCTCAAAGTCGAACTCGTGGTTGCCCGGGGACATCGCATCATACTTGATCTCATTCATGGCCAAGATATCGGGCTCCCCCTTGAAGGCACTGGATAAGGGCGTGCCGACTAAAAGATCGCCCGAGTCGAGAGTCAGTACAGCCAGGCCTTGACCCTCGCCCTCCGCGCGCTGCTTATCGATGATCGGCCTGCGAGCCGAGAAGCCGCCGAGGTCGAGCGCGGGGCTTCCGCCATTGATCGGAGTGGCTTGGCCGTGGTGTTCCTGCGTGTGCAAAATGCGGACTCCAATGAGCTTGAGTGCATTTGCTTGTGTATAAGAGGCTTGCAGAGCTAAGACACAGAGAAACGCGAGCAGAACGGCACTTAACGTAAGACGAAGACTACGTTTGTTCATAAGAACTCCTTTCAGTTCTCAAAAAATTTATTTCACTTTCGTGATACGACCTTCCGGTTTCGGGTTGATGGGCGTATTCGCTTTAATATAAGCGATGACTGCGTCGCTGATCAGACCAAAGTCCGTCTTGCCTCCCGGCGCTACGATCGGCTTGAGTTCTGCTAAGATCGCCTTCCAGTCGCTCGAACTGCTTTGGTCATCCATGAAACTGTTGATCACCACAATGTACTCTTTGTTAGGACTGAGCAACTCCGTCGAGCCCGTCGTTGTGCCGATCTTGACCTCGGTGATGCCCGTGTCTTTGGGCTGTTTGGAATCCCACTTGATGAGCGCTCCTGCGATTTGGGCGGCGTACTCATCTCCAAAGCGCGTGGCCAAGCGAATCGGAGCGGTGTACATTTTGTAGAGCCGGTCACCCTTCATCTGATAGACCTTAATAGTGTTGATTATATTCCCGATGCTCAAGAGATCAAGCACATTGCAGTTGGTGATGGAACCGGCGGGATACGTCGTGTTGGAGCGAATGCCACCCGAGTTCTGGATCGCGACGACGGGTTGATTGGTGCCGCGTAGCGCGTTGATCACGGCCGTGCGCATCGCGTCGGTGATGAGATTCCCGACGCCGGTGTCTGCACCCGCGTACTGTAGGGTACTGTGAGCGTCCAGGTCCACCTTCGATTCTCCCACCTTGACGCACCCCACTTGTGTGATCCGACCCTCGGGTTTGATCGAGATCGTGCCCAGTTTTTTGGCATACTCGATCAACATATCCGACATCTTGACCTTGAGGTCCTGAGCGGTCAAGCCTTCAAACGTCTTATTTTTGGCCCAATCACTCGATCCGTTCGGGTCTGCCATGAAGTTATTGATGGCGAGCGTGTATTCTTTCTTCAGATCGAGCGAGGTATTGCCGACGACGACCTCGTAGACTTTGTCACCCGCCGGGCGCGAGATGTCCCACTTGAATTTTACGCCGCTCAGTTGCGCGGCGTAGTCTGCCGTACGCACGGGTGCTTCGAGCGCTTTTTTCAGCACAGCGCCGGTGACTTTGAAAGTTACTAACGTGTTCTCGACCTGCGAGCCGTCTTGCTGCTTGATGATGAGAATGTTGCGAGCATCGCAATCCGTGAAAGAGCCAACGTCATAAATTTTGTTCGAGCGAATTCCTCCCGAGTTTTGGATCGCGACTTCAGCTCCTGTCTTAGCACGCATTCCATCCGTGATCAAGTTGCCAACATTTGTCTCCCCGCCGTACTGGGCATCAGTGCGGGCATCGAGCGGAAAATCTTTGATCGTAGCAATTTGCGTACAATTGGTTTGCTGACCGATGGCCCCTCCATCCCAGGGCAAGGTCAGACCGACGAGAGCCAATAAGCTAACGAACAACACCCTGCGCATGAGACTCCTCCTCCTTTTTCTCTTTGACTGACCAAAGGCCTCCGATAATTTTGTGTAATTGCTGAGTGTTTCCTCCTTTCTTCTTCTCTCTCTCAGCGCAGCGGCTAAAGCCGCGCGCTGGGCTTACGAAGTCCGCCTACGCGGACTAAAGCCTGCGAAGGCAGGCTTCATCTTATCCAGCCGGTGGCTTTAGCCACACGGCTGGTTCACTTTTCTTCCAACACAAGCTTTAACAACGTGAATCTCATCAGTTCTTGATTGGTGATGATATGATCCGTATTCGGAATAGATTGCTGGATGGCCCAAAGCTCGGTCGCGCGCGCCAAGGTCTGATCGGTAATCTTGTCCCCCTCGATCAAGAACAAGAACGCGTCGCTGAGACCAACCTTTTGGAGTTTATTTCTCAGCATGGCGTTGAAAGTAGCCGGGAGTGGCGTGGTCCCGTTCGATGTCGAAGTGGTTGGATTCGTTGAAGCCGGCGGTGTCGTTTGCGTGCTGTTAGAAGAGCTCGTCATCGTGTTCGCGCCGACCTTGACCCAGATCGGGTTGGTCATCGCCTGGATGCCCTCGGTCGCCGTGTAGACCCTCACGACGTACCATGCGTCTTCAGCGGGCACTTCGAACGAGATCGTCTCTTCGTTCTTGGAGAGATCAAATTCTTTGACGACTTGGCCATTCTTCACAATGGCGGCTTTCTTGAGCGGCGCGATGGAGTTGAGTTCAGCCTTCAGTTCGGCTTTGCCTCCGGCAGCGATGCCGGCGGTGTCGCCGGGGATCGCGGTGCCGATGGATGCGTAGACGAGCGGGCCATAGCTGACGAAGACGTGTTGATTTTTAATTGCGTCGATCCATTTCTCGACGGTCAGATCACCCGTGACGTACGCGTAGCTCCGGGGCGTGCCGGTGTCGAGCTCGATCGCATAGGCGTTGTGGTCATCCGTGACCGCGACAGCCGTGTACTTTTTGCCCTCGTTCCAGAACTTGAACATTTGTTGGACCGTCTCTTCGTCGTCGGGACCGAAACTCGCGTTATAGACTTCAGCGGCGTTAAAGTCCGGGACATAGTCGGAGTCTTTGAGATGGCGGAAGTAATCGCGCGAGCTCACCAATGGGTGATTGACTTGGATGAGCTGCGCATTGCCCTTCTGTTTGGATTCAGTGAAAAACTCTGCCGGTTTCCCACTCCAAGAGATCAGTTGACCTTTGTTGAGAGGATATGGGTTGAAATGGCCCCACGTCTGTGTAGTAATTTCCTCGCTCAAGACGTAGGGAACCTTGCGGGCTTGCGAGAGCTTGGAGAGCGGGTCATGTCCGGAGATTGTGTTATGGTCGCTGATGAACATCAGGTCGAGACCGGCCGCGAGCTGCGAGACAAAGAAGTCATCGATCTTGGTCGTTCCGTCGAAACTAAATTGTGTGTGCAAGTGCGTGTCCGCCGCGTACCAGCCCTTGGCTTCGGGGTCGTACTTCTTGTCCGGAAGTTGGACCTCGACCGTCGCAGGCTTGCCCGGCTCAAGATCGATCTCTTTGGTCATCCAATCACGAGTAAAACCGGCACCGGCATTAATGACGAATTTATAGTGCCCGGCGGGCAGGTCGCGCGTTACTTGGCCGACTTTGTCCGAAGCCGAGTCCGTGAAGAGCACATCGAGCAAATTGTCATTGAGATACGCCCGGATCTGGGCGTCAGCGCCCTGGCCTTTATAAGAGACTTTGAACGTGACCGGGGCAGGGCCCAAGATATCAACGAAATCGAGTTTTGCCGTTTTGCCCTCAGTGATCGTTACAGTCTTGGTCTCACTGTCGGTGTAGCCTTCGGTCTTGACGACGACTTTGTAATCCCCTAGAGCGAGCTTTTGTGAGAAAGCGCTCTGTTGATCGCCCGTCACTTTGATGTAGGGTTTATCGTTTTTCATGACAATGACCGACGGAGCATGAACAACGTCGCCCTTCTGGCTTTTCACTGTACCTTCAAGCGTGCCCGTCGGTATTTTATTGAGCGCGTAGTGCTGCTCGAGCACGCGCCCGATATTGTTGCCTTCTTCGACCTGCAGGACGAAGTCGAAGTCAGAGCTCTCGCCGGGTTTGATATTCACTTGACGCCACAAGTCAACCCATGTGTCGCCAGCCGAGACATGCGTCAAGTGCTCAGGTTTCGTGTGCGCGCCGTAGATGAGATTGCCACCGTAAACAGCCGCCCATGTGTCGGTGAGTTGATCTTTCGGGAAGGGATCGAACTTGCGCTCTTTGTTGTCGCCGACGCCGGGAAGCCAGACCTGTTCGTTCTCGCTGCTGAGCGCGATGCCATTATAAATATTTCCAGTCTCGGCGCTCCCTTCGTTTTTGACAGTGTTCTTCACCGTGATGAGATTCGAGTCGGTTTCCAAAATATACTGAGTTGTCGACTTGACATCGGGATGGCCGACCCACGCGCCCTTGGCTGTGACGACCACTTTCTTATCTGTTTTTTCAGTGACATCGATCGAAGTGTAATTCACCCACTGGCCGAAGTTGTTCACAGCAAACTGTAGGAGCGCGAGCTGGTCGCGCGTGCGCCCGTAGGCGTGTGCATCGAAGATGCCACCCTTGGGAGCACCAAAGGGGCCGGCACTCCCCACTCCGACAGAGAAAGCAATCTTCGAGTTTTTGACGACAATATCTTCAGAACTCTTGTCCTCGCCGCCCTTCAAGCGCTCGCCCTTGGCGACGACGACGCCCGAGGCCGGCGGCGAGACGTGCCCCGCGCCCGCGAGCCATTGGGTGAGCTGTACATCGAACTTGGCGTTGTCGTGTTTGTTATTATCTTTAAGATAAGAATCAAACGTGGTTTCGCTGCCGATCACGAAAAGTCTTCCATTACCGGGGCCGATGTCGGAGACAGCGACAGCGGCAAGGATTTCGGCTTTGCGGTCAAATCGCTCTTTGGTCGTGGAGTAAGTGAATTCATAAGAAGTATCCGTGCCGCGCGCCACGGGAGTGATCGTACCCATCCCGTCGGTGAAGGTGCTCAGCGAGACGCCGTCGATCTCGATCGCAGAGATTCCCTCCGTGATCGGGTGCTTCTCAAAGTTCACAATCTTGACGCGCCACTCGGGTCCAAAATTATTCTTTGAGTCTTGGATGTTGCGCAAGCTCGTGGGATCGGCGCTCGCATCGCCGTTCATCGCGACGCCGTATTTGCGGATGATTTGATTGAGATTGGCGACGACATCTTTGACCGGGCCGGTCCAATCGCCGATGACTAAAAGAGCACCGCCGGCTTCAACATAGTCTTGGACGGTCTTGATCTCGGCCTCAGTGTAAGGGGCGGAGCTCGAAGGCTTGGCTAAAACGACCACGTCAAAGTCGGCCAAGGATTTTCCCGCCGGGAAACTCCCCCATTGAGTAAGGTCACCGGATTCCATCGCTTTGAGTTGGACTTCAAACCCGTTCTGGAGGGTTAATTGGACATAAGCTCCCAGATTGTTCTGCCCGTGGCTGGCGTCGAGGAGAATACGGACTTTCTTTTCGCCCGCGTGCGTATTGACCAACGCAAACAGCGCGAGCAAGACCAATAAGAAACCCACAGTACGAAAGATGTTGATGCGTTTCACAGCGATAACCTCCCCCTCATTTCTTAGTTTCTAACTCTAAGTCTTAGGCGATCCGATCGTGAACCATGGGCACTTTCTTGGGCTTGGCGCGCGTAATCTCATATGCACCCCGAGCTCTTGTGAGCGCCTCCTCCAATCGAACTCTTTCATTCACGTGCAAGCACGCGAGCGGCTCGCCGCGTTTTACAGAATCTCCCCGCTTTTTGTACAGCTCCACGCCGACGGCGGGGTCGATCGCCTCTCCCTTCGCCATGCGCCCCGCTCCTAGCAAATGAGCCGCCTCTCCAATCATCCGGGCATTCAGTTTGTGCACATATCCCGGTTTGGTCGCTCTGATCTCGACTTTTTCGAGCGCGCTGGACAGCCGATGCGGTTCTGTCAATACGCTCGCATTGCCGCCCTGCGCGCGGACCATCTCTGAAAGCTTTTGCAAGCCTTCGCCGCTCTGGAGCTTGCTTCGCAGCAGTTGGGTTGCCGCGTCAGCTGTGCGAGCCTTCTTGGCCATGATCAGTAGCTCCGCTCCCAGCCGCACCACCACTTCTTCCAAGTCTGCTGGGCCGTGGCCGCTCAAAGTAGCCACGGCTTCTTTCAGTTCCAGAATGTTTCCTACATTATACCCCAGGGGTTGGTCCATATCCGTAATGAGCGCGCTCGCTTTTCGGCCGCAGCGTTTGCTGATCGAGACGAGCAGTTTAGCCAGTTCTCGCGCCTTGGGAAGCGTGGGCATCGTCGTCCCTACGCCGACTTTGACGTCGAAGACGATCCCGTCCGAATCGATCACCAATTTTTTGCTCAGGATGCTGCTGACGATCAAAGGTAGAGAATCGACGCTGGCCGTCACATCCCGCAGGGCGTAGATTTTTTGGTCAGCGGGAGCGAGCCGGAGCGTGCTCTCACCGATGGCGAGCCCCACGGTTTGGACGCATCGCTTGAATTCCTCGAGCGAAAGCTGAACGCGAATGCCCGGGATAGACTCTAACTTGTCGATCGTCCCGCCGGTATGTCCGAGGCCTCGGCCTGAGAGCTTGGCAATATAGAGTCCGCACGAAGTGACGAGTGGCCCCAGCACCAACGAGACTTTATCACCGACGCCGCCGTTGCTATGCTTATCGCCCACGAAGCCGTCGACCTCCTCGAGATCGAGTTTATCTCCCGAATCGGCCATCAATTGCGTCAGATCGGCCATCTCGTGCGCGTCCATGGAGCGGAAATAGACGGCCATGCAGAACGCGGCCATCTGATAATCGGGGATTTTTCCGGCGACAAAATTACGAACCAAAAACTCCAGCTCGGCGTACGAGAGTTTTTCACCATCTCGTTTCTTTCGGATCAGTTCAACGGTTTCCATTATTTCTCTCTCTTTCTCTTTATAACCCGAACGGATAGGGGAAAAGTTCTCGCAGAGTTCGAGTCTCTTGTTCACCCTTGGCGTTCGCCATAATCACCGTGAGATCGGGAGCAAACTCCCGCATCGCTTGTAAACACGACCCACAAGGACGGCAGACGCCCTCAGAAGCAGGGCAGACGACGGCAATTTTCAAAAATTCTTTCTCGCCTTCAGAAACAGCCTTAAAGACAGCGACGCGCTCGGCGCAAAGAGAGAGCCCGTACGAAGCGTTTTCGATGTTCGTGCCAAGGTAGACGCGCCCGCTTTTTGTTAAGAGTGCCGCGCCGACGGCAAAGTGGGAATAGGGAGAATACGAATTCTTTTGGGCTTCACGGGCTTTTTGGAGAAGCTCTGTATCTTGCATAGGAGTTGAAAATTTTCTGACTCTCAGTATAAACGACCGAGGGGAAGAGAGCAAAATCAGTCTTTCAGTCTTGAGGGATATTGGATTTGAAGGTACGGTTCTCAGTGATTTGTAGATTGCTCAGAAAATCCTATCCGAGCAATTGATCTATAAGTAGCAGCGTAGGAACAAAACAAAGGTGCCTAATTGCTATGAATTTATGCTCATCTGCGCCATCGGACTCTCATCGGACATTGAGAGTCTATACTCAACAACAATACAACAATTTAGGAGGAGATAGAAATGACAAGCAATACGCCAAGTCGCGAGCAGATGCGGATCATGCAGTTACTGGGCTTACAAAAGTTACTCGCAGGGTTGATCGGGATCGTGCTGATTAGTGGTGGCTATTTCATAGGAGGGGTAAGAATGTTAGTTTGTAGGTTCAATTCTCAACGTTTACGAATCTCATCAGCAACAGCAATAAAAACTGTCTTACTGATGCTGTTCGCGCTCTTCGTTTTGACAAGTGATTTCATTAGGGAACCCGGAAAACTCTATGCTCAGGGTGCTGCGTATCGTGCATTGCTGTTATATGGCGATAAGGACTTGGGGATGCAAGAGGACGCCGAGCACTTAAGAGAGGCACTTCTACAAGGTACAAACTGGCCTGCGGCAAACGTCCTCCCGGCCGAACAAGCACCGAATATTGCGGCGGACCTGAAGGCACGAGTGACGGCAGCCTGCGGGGCAAATGGTCCAGGTGATATCTGCCTCTTTTATTACGCCGGTCACGGCTGGAAGGTAAAAGATGATGAGGGTGATGATGCCGATACCAACGATGATCCAAAGGCAGACCCGCATCATTCTTGTAAGCTAACTCAAGTTGCTACCAAAGAGGTGCAAAGGAAGCAAGTTCCTCCGGGAAGTCGATAGAATTTTTCTGAGCGAGAAACTTTCTATCGAACCGGAGGAACCAATGCCCTATTGTATCATAGCCATCTACTGTGTGTGCGAT
>JACOSB010000132.1 GCA_016179105.1 Candidatus Acetothermia bacterium | reverse complement strand
GGGGATCCAGATCAAGTGAACCTTCAGATCATGCTTCGTGTGCGCTCCCAGGCGATACTTTCGCACGCGACCATATTACCACAAACTTCTCTTCGCCTGAAGGCGAGGGGTTTCGACCATCCCCGCAGGGGACACTAACCAGAAATGACAATGGTGATAGCCCGATCGTCAAAGATCTGAAAATATTCGCGAATCAACCTCCTACAGCGAAGATTGCAGCCCCTAGCACTGCTCTGGAGTGCGACCGAGTAGTACTCAATGGCAGCGGTTCTTCTGATCCTGACAAAGATAAACTGACCTATAAATGGGAATTCGTTGACGCTCCTCCAGGATTTAATCCACCACTAGGGCTTGATCAACCCATCGTTAGTTTCCTGGCAACCGTGCTAGGCTCATACAAGGTGCAACTGACAGTGAAGGATGACTTCGGCGCAGAAAGTGTTCCCCCAGCAACAGCAAGCTTTGAGATTGTCTCCAACCCCATCTGCGCACTCAAGCTTACAGCCAACAACCTCGACCTGCTCTTCAACCAGCTCGACCACGGACTCTACGAGACCCTCGTCGCGGTCAACAACGGTCGCAAGCTCTTAACTCAAGGGCGCTCTACCAACCTAGTCGATGACTCGGTTACCGAAGCCCTTGAGCAGATCAATCTCTCTATCGAAACATTCGCCGAACTCCACGGCTTGATCGATCTTTTGAACGAACAACTGGCAACCGCTCTCGGCACTATCACAACCATGCTCGAAGCCCCCGATCTCACTCCGGCTCAAAGCGCGATCCTCACCAAGCTGAAGCTCAAACTCGAAGCCATCGAGCAGGTCGCCGCCGAGATCAGCAATGAACTAGAAGCCCTGCAAGACAAGCTAGACTCAGGTCAACCAGGCATCTCTGACATCCGATCAGCCCTGGAAGCAGCTCAAGAAGCTCTTGCCAATGATAATCTCGATGATGCCCGCACGAGCTTGAACTCGGCTTATCAGCTCATCCGCACGGCGCTACGCGAGTCAAAGCGTCTCGTGCACAAGAAGAAGCTTCTCCTCAAGAACCTCGTCAGCGCGGAAGGCTTGCTGAGCCGCAGCACTCTTACTTCACAGAACGAGAACGGGCCGACGCCCGCGCAACAGACCTTGGGCAACGACTTCATTATCACAGAGTCCGTTCATAGCTCCATCTTGTTCCAGACGCTGGACACGAATGTGAAATCTCTGCGTTTGCGCGTCTATGCGATCAGCGGGCGCTTGGTCTTCGATCGAGACGCAGCAGGATCAAAGGTCTGGTTCGAGGGATTAGACTCTCGCGGCGCGCCGCTCGCGAATGGAGTCTATCTCGTTGTCCTGACAGTGCAACGAGGAGATGGGTCTCGAATAGCAAGTCAGGTGCAGAAGATTGTTTGGGTGAGATAGACCCTCACCCTCGATCCCTCTCCCAAGATTAGGAGAAGGAAGCCGCAGGCAGGGTGAGGGAGTTAATCTTCGAGGCTTTGCCGATACTCCCCGCATACGCTAGACTTGAGCCATGGCTATCATCCAGACAGAACATCCTTATGTAGTCCAAATCAGCGATGTGTGTGGGGGTCGCCCGGTCATTAAAGGTACGCGCATCCCTGTCTGGTTGATTGTTGGCTGGTTTAAAGACGGCAACTCTCCTGAACAGATCCAACAAGAGATTTACCCTCACCTCTCGCTCGCTCAGATCTATGACGCTTTGAGCTACTACCATGACCACACGGCTGAGATAGACACGCAAATCGCCGCTCAGACTCCCAGTGAAGAAGAGCTCGAACAACGCCGAGCCCAATGGCAAAGCCGAAAATCTACATAGTGGGGAACCCTCACCCCCGTCCCCTCCTCCCCTCCTCCCGTTCGAACGGGAGAGGGGTGCCGCAGGCAGGATGAGGGAGTTAATCCTCAGGAAGCTGGTCGATGAGTTCGTCAACCCAAGACTCAAGCTCTCTGGAATGAGCGTGCAGATGGGCCAGCGAGCCGTAAAACTCCCCTTCCAGGGCATCACGTTCCTTGCCCTTCAGAGGCATCCGGCGTAGCTTGGCGATGATTTGAATAAACTGAGCACACTCTTCGACGAGCTCATCAACATAGCTCTCGAACTCTTCGCCAGCCATTGGCAAAGTCTGGCCAGTAGTTTGAGCTACGTGGGTTTTCGCCATACTTAATCATCCTTTTTTCTGGCTTGCGGCAGACGACGATGCAATCGGCTCACCTGCTCCGACCAGCTAGTAATTTCCTTTTGCCAATATTCGATACGCCAATGTTTCGGGCGCGGCTTCGTTCGTTCTGCCTCAATTTTTCCCTCATGCTGCGTAATGCGCCTCTCCAAACTTGCGATCTTCCGCCGAGTCCGCTTATTTTCACCCATGCCCTCACCAAGCTCTCTGTCTAAATCTTCCAACAATATGACTTTAGTCCAAGTGGCCATGGAAATCAACGTCGTCAACAGCGGCATCTGCATGATTCGCGTCATGGCTGTTATTTGAATTTTTCAGATAGTATAGTAGTGAGCACAGCTATCGGCCTAGCTCGGGAGGGAGGAAGCGCTCATGCTCGTGCGCATGTGGATGACCGAGACAGTGAAGACCGTCGAGCCGCAGACGCCCATTTTAGATGCTTTGCACTTGATGAAAGAGCAACACTTTCGGCGCTTGCCGGTCCTTGACAAAAAGGGCACGCTCGTCGGCTTGGTCACGGAGAGCGACATCAAGACAGCCGCGCCGCCGCGCAAGAAGGGCGCCAGCGTCTGGGAGATCACCGAGCAGATGACCCATATGACCGTAGAAGATGTGATGACCCTCGCTGAAGATTTGATCACGGTTTCGCCGAATGAGCCTGTCGAAGAAGCAGCTCTGCAAATGCACAGGAACAAAATCGGCAGCCTGCTGGTGCTCGATGACGAAAAACTCGTCGGCATCATCACTGAGTCCGATGTGCTCGAAGTCTTGATGGAACTGATGGGCGTCCAGCGCGGCGGCACTCGGTTGACTCTAGAAATACTGAACCGTCCCGGCGCTCTCACTCAAGCTCTGAATATTCTGAAACAGCACGACGTCAACATTCTGAGCATCGTGACCTGCCGCCATTGCAGCGAAAACCCACGGCATGGCGTTATCGTGATACGCTTGGATCTCGCTGATTGGCACGGGATTCTAAAGAGCTTAAAAGACGAAGCGATAGAAGTGCTCGACGTACGTGAGGCCACGAAAGGATAGAAGAGTGTTGCAGTTCTCTTGTGCTGCGGTGCTGCAGTAAACGGCAACACTGCAACACTTCAAAACTGCAGCACTTCCGAAAGGAGCCGCGATGTTCGTGCGCATGTGGATGACGACCAAAGTGATTACCGTGCGGCCCGAAAAGCCGATCATGGAGGCGCACGGCTTGATGAAAAAACACAATATCCGCCGGTTGCCCGTCATCAGCGAAGACGGGGAGCTGGTCGGGATCATCTCGAAAGGGGACATTCAAGGCGCCAGCCCGGCCGACGCCAAAAACCTCAGCATCTGGGAATTGAACTATGCGCTCGCGCGCATCAAAGTGGAAGACGTGATGACTCAAGGCGAAGACTTAGTTACGATCACGCCCGATGCGCCGATCGAGCAAGCCGCGCTTCTCATGCGCAAGCACAAGGTCGGCGGGCTCCCGGTCTTGCAAAAAGAAAAACTCGTCGGCATCCTCACTGAGTCCGACGTCTTTGAAGTCTTGATAGAACTCTTAGGCATTCGCAAGGGTGGGACACGCATGACTTTGGAACTCGAAGACCGCCCCGGCGCTCTCTCCGAAGCACTCGAAGTGATAAAGAATCACGACGCCAATGCCCTCAGCGTCGTCACGTGTGAACGATGCCGCACTCGACCCGGCCACGCGATCGTCGTCATTCGCGTAGACGCGTACGATTGGCGCAAGATCGTCAAAGAAATGAAAGACCAGAAGATCAATGTGCTCGACGTCTTGAATGTCCAGGGCATCGAGCGTTAACGATCGTGTTAGGAATGCCCTATAAGGCTCATACCAATTGTAGGGGCAAGGCAGGCCTTGCCCTCTGGCAAAGTGAAGAGCGCAGCAAGTAGCGCCCCTACTTCTCTCACAGATTTTTCAATCTCAATTTACAAATAATCATTTGCTGGCGCCTGCCAATCCCATCGCGTTGCCGATGATCGCTTTCAAAAACTTGGCGTTCTCGTCCGGCCCGATGAAGGTCAATACTCCCGCTCCCTTGTAAAAGACGATCGCGGCTTGGTCTTTCTGGGATTTGTCGGTCGCGAGCACTTCGGCTCCCGAGGGGAGTTTGCTGATCGTGAGCAGTGCGTTGGTAGTCTCGGTGGGCAACTCTTGGCCGACATTGAATCCTGAGGTGATCGGATGCTCTTTCCGAATCACGATCGTCCCGCTCGACGCATAATCCCAGTACGAGCCCTTGGAGTCTCGTGCCGGACGGCCGCGCAGCTCTGGGAAGAGAATCCCCGCATTCAAGATAAAACTCACAGCACTGTCGAGCGCGATCAAATGATTGCCCTTCGACCACCAAGCCACGATCTTGTCGATGACTTCCACAGGCGGGACGCTGTCGGGCATGACCAAGACCGTGAAGGCGTCGAGCTCTCCAGCAGCGATCTCGTTCGCAGCGATCTTGCGCGCATTGAACCCACGGTCACGCGCAATCTGAAGAACAGCTTCGACCGAGTTCTTCACTCGCCCTTCTAAGTAGCTGGGCGTGCCGTTATCGTCCAATACGGCGATCGTTGGTGTAGATGTTGACGTCGCTAAGAAGCCCTCCAGAAAACTCCCACAGAGATTCTTCTCCGTGTTGCGCAGGACTTCGTTGCCGCGCCCAGTGACCGTCGAGACGACGTCCGCGCGCACTCCACAGCCTGCATTGTCATTGATTTGGTTCGTGCGGAAATCGGCCTTGGAACCAGCGATCTCCACGCCGTCGCGCCCGTTTTTCAGAATCTGATTTTTCTCTAAGCGCACAATGCTATCAAGGCTGGCCAAGACGCCCGTATCGCTGTGTCCTTGAATGATATTGTTCTCCAAGGACGCGAGCCCGACGTGCATTAATTCGATGCCCTTGCCGGAGCTGCCTTCGATACGGCTATTTTTTACCGTCAGTACATCTCCGCCTTCTAATTTGATGCCGAACGCCCCGCCCTTCACAGTGATGGCTTCGATCGAGACGCGGCGAGCCCCCTGTATCGTGAAAGAACCTGTAATGACTGTCTTATCCGGTCCTTGACCCTTGAGAGTGAGATCGTCTCGATTAATCCGTACGTTCTCTTGGTACGTTCCTTCGAGAAGACAGATCAATGCGTTAGCAGGAGCTTCATTCACTGCAACTTGAATCGATTGACTTGCCGATTGGACCGTTGTATCTGAGGTCACGGTCAGCGTACACCCCAGATTTTGATTCATTTGATTGCTGTTCGCGACGACCAAAGAAGTTAAGACGAGAAGAGCTAAAATAGCGCTCACTCCGAAGGGTTTGAAAAGACGCCGAATGCACATAGAATCTCCTCTAGGGTTGCCCCTTACGTTTCACCCTCCTGCAAATCTCTCTTTCACTCGGATATGGACGGTGGCTTCCGGTTGGTGATGACGAAGGTTCAAACGCATAAACTGTCCTCGTCTCTCCTCTGAAACCCCTAACAGAATGAGACAATCCATTGTACCCGGAGTTGACCGCTCCCTGCCATGTGTCGAAACTATCATAGACGATAGGACATGAGTCGGATGTGGTCTTGGTCACTCACGCGAGAGTTTGGCACTTGTGCTCTTCGCAAACTCTGAGTACGATGGTGGCGCCGATTTCTTTCGACCAAACCAATCGATCGCAAAACCCGAGGAGGACCTCTGTGGAAGCCAAGTTCCAAGAACTCAAAAACCGACTGCTTGAAATCAATGACCTGAACTCTGCTGCGGCGCTACTCACCTGGGATCAGACGACCTACATGCCTCCCGGCGGAGCCCCCGCCCGCGGACGCCAGATCGCGACGCTAGGAAAACTCGCTCACGAAAAATTCACGGACCCAACGATTGGGAAACTGCTCGATGAGTTAACGTCTTATGAAAAAAGCTTGCTCTATGATTCGGACGAGGCGAGCTTTCTTCGCGTCACGCGGCGTGACTACGAAAAGGCAGTAAAGGTCCCGGCGGCATTCATAGCAGAGCTCTTCAGCCACGCAGCAAAGACGTATGATATTTGGACCAAAGCCCGTCCGGCCAACGATTTCACGACCGTTCGTCCTTATCTCGAAAAGACGCTCGATCTCAGCCGCAAGTACGCGAATTTCTATCCAGGCTACGAGCACATCGCAGACCCGCTGATCGACGACTCCGACGAAGGTATGAAAGCGTCCACCGTCAAAAAACTTTTCGCCCAGCTACGCGAGCAACTCGTGCCGATCGTGAAAGCGATCACGAGCCAGCCTGCGGCCGACGATTCGTGCTTAAAGAAAAACTACCCCGAAGCACAGCAGTGGCCATTCGGCGTAGAAGTCATCAAGCGCTTTGGGTATGACTTTAGCCGTGGGCGACAAGACAAGACACATCATCCGTACTGCATCAAATTCTCGCTCGGCGACGTGCGCATCACGACGCGTTTCAAAGAGAATGATCTCGGCGAGGGTCTGTTCAGCACGCTGCACGAGAGCGGGCACGCGATGTACGAGCAGGGCATTTGCATGGATTTAGAGGGCACGCCCCTCGCGCGCGGGACCTCGTCGGGCGTCCATGAAAGCCAGTCCCGCTCGTGGGAAAATTTGGTCGGGCGTAGCCGCGGCTTCTGGGAATTTTTCTATCCCAAACTCCAGCAAACTTTTCCACAACAATTAAGATCTGTCTCGCTCGACACATTCTATCGTGCAATCAATAAAGTGGAGCGTTCGCTCATCCGCACGGACGCCGACGAAGTGACTTATAATTTACACGTGATGATGCGCTTTGACTTTGAGTTGCAGATGCTCGAGGGCAAGCTCGCCATCAAAGACCTGCCCGAAGCCTGGCGCGAGCGCTTTAAGGCTGACTTCGGGATCGCGCCTCCGGATGACAAAGACGGCTGTTTGCAAGACGTGCACTGGTACGGCGGCGTGATCGGGGGAGTTTTTCAGGGCTACACGCTGGGTAATATCTTGAGCGCGCAGTTTTTTGAGACAGCAGTGAAAGCACACCCGGAGATTAAACCCCAGATTAAACAAGGCGAGTTTGCGACGCTATACCGCTGGCTGAAAGAGAATATCTACCAGCATGGCCGAAAATATACAGCCACCGAGTTGGTCCAGAAAGTAACGGGTGGCCCCATGAGTATCGAGCCATATATTCGATATTTGAAGACCAAATATGGGGAGTTGTACAAACTGTAATTTTTGGGATTAACCGCCAGGCGCGAAGAACGCCAAGAAAATCAAATAATAATCTTGGCGACCTTGGCGTCTTGGCGGTTAAATTTTTTTAAGTCGGCTGGAAATGCCGTTCGAAGAGCGCCCGCAATTGCGCTGGGATCGCGACAGGCTTGAATTGTTTCATATCGATGGTCACGTGCGTGATCGAAGCCGTGCCGCAGAGTTGTTGCCCTTTGAAAACGCGAAACCCGAACGTGACACTACTGTTGCCGAGTTTAATCACTGCAATGTTGACATCGAAGACATCGCCGTAACGTACGGGATTCTTAAAATCCGCTTCGACGTGCACGATCGGAAAACCAATCTTGAGCTCTCCAATTAAGTACGGGTAGGGCATTCCGATGTATTCCATGAAGGCTTCTTCGGTGCGCTGGAAGTAATCAAAAAAATTGGGATAATAGAGAATTCCCGCGTAGTCGACTTCCCCAAAGCTCACTTTCCAAGTAGATTTATAGGCCATAGGCTAAGGATTGTACTGCAAGAGGAAGAATGTCGCCATCGTCCTTCACAGAATTACTTAGAGCGCAAGGCTTTGGCAGCCATCTCGACGAAGAGCCCTACGGTCGCAGCAAACCCCGGCGCGTCGGACCAGATGGCCGATTCGTGCGGGATCCCCGGCAGCTCTTCTTCACCCAGCGTCGAGAGCAAGAGCTCTTCGCGGTCGATGATGACCAGCCTCCCCGGCACGCCTGCTTCGGATGAGTAAGGCGGGATGAGGATCGCTTTCGCGCTGGGAACGGCTTTCTGCAACTGGCTCAGCAGCGATTGATCGGAGCTGGCGACGATAATCTCTACGTTTTTTTTGGATTTTTTGCGAAGCAGCTCCAGCATCTCCTCAGAGACTAAGCGCGGCAGCAGCACGGCGATCAGCACCGACCGATGAGCTCTCTGCAGCATCTCCTCGGCTCGCGCCGTAACATTTTCTAAGCCGTTGATGATCCAGAATTCCCCGGAGCGCGCGCGTTTGAGCGTGCGCTCCCGCTGGACTTTTTGTAGCTGTTGCGAGGCTTCTTGAAGACCACGCTCATGGCGACGCTTGAGTTTTTCCAGGGCCATCTCGACGGGAATCGCTCGATAGGTAATCGGCCGCGCGCGATGGATTTCGACCAATCCCTTTTCTTCTAGCGTCTGAGCGACGTCGTAGACGCGCGAGCGCGGGACTTGCGAGACTCGGCTGATGTCCGTCGCGGTGCCCTGCTCCAATTTTGTCAGCGCCACAAAGAGTTCAGCCTCATAGCGCATCAGACCCAACGCTTCCAACGATTGCACCGCGTCTTGACTCAAGACGACTCCAACTTTCCCACAGCAGTTAAGATTGATACTCGTACGGTAGCATACAAAGAAGGAGTTGTCAACACAGTTCCTTCCTCACGAAGAACGAGCTATGCCCTTCGGAGAAAATACAATTTTTGCACAAAAGCGGGTCTCTACGCTGATGAATGGCTCTTTCTCCATTGCACCAAGAACACACCGCCGAATGCCAACCACATACCAAAAATCTTGATCGGACCTAGTTTCTCATCTATCAAAACCCAAGCCAAGAGCGCCGTCATCAACGGAGACAAATTGAGCAGTACGTTTATCTCCAGAGCCGTGAGCTTTTGCAGTGCGTGATTGTACAGCATATACGCTATGGCCGTATTGACTAGGGCTAAGAAGAGAATGATCCCTAAAGCTGCTAAAGAAAACGTTGGAACCCCCTCGACAAGCAAGGCCGTGAGTAAGACCAATCCGCCGCCTAGCCCCAGAGGAATAGCCGTCTGAGTGACGGTGTCAACTTGCTTGGCTCGCGCGACGTCGCGTCCGAGCACACCGAAAAGCGCGAAACTTGCCGAGGCAAACACGACGATGCCAATCCCGAGCGGCTCACTTGCACCCAAGCCTGAAGAGAAGAAGAGCGCTGTACCGACCAAGACAACGATCATCCCCAAAATCTGTAAGCCCGTAGGAATTTCTTTGAGCCAAAAGATGCCCGCGACCAACACGAGAATGGGCGTAAAGCTCATCAAGAATGAAGCCGTCGTCGCCGGCAAGAATTTTAGCCCCCAGAAGAGTGCGCCGTTGCCGATCGTATAAGCGCTGAGCCCCAGTAGGAACAACTTGAGCCACATCGAGGGAGTCAGTGATGAGACGGAAGCCCCTCCATTACGAAACATAAACGGAAGCAGAATGAGAAAAGCGAGAAAGTAGCGTAAGCCGGCGATCGTAAGCGGGCCGAGATATTTTAGGCCTATTTTCACCAAGACGAACGACGATCCCCAAGTGATCGTTGCTAACAGCGCTTCGGTGACAGCGAGGAGATGATACTGTTTTTCAGTAGGCACGCTAAAAGAGAAGGGCGGCGTGAGCGTTCACTCAGCGCCGCCAGGGTCTTCTTTGGTTTTGTTTTAGTCTCAGTGCATCTCGGTATCGCCCAGCATCGTCTGGATGTAATTGACCTGTCCCCAGTGATAGACCATATTGAAGGCCGGAATACTTACCAATTGGATCATGGGCATTTGCTGGCCTCCGAAGGGCGAGGGCACCATCTGGGTCAATTTCTCCGTCGGAAATTTTTCGATGGTTTGGGCATACTCTTCTGTCGCTTTTTGCAGACGTGGGAACAACTCTTCCAGTTTCGGCGGATTCTTCTTCAAGGCCTCAGCGCGCGCCGCAAAGACTTCCTTGTTCATCGGCGGCATCTGTCCGGTCTTCATAAATTTTGTGAACATCTCGAGCGCTTCAGCACACTCTTGGACCACATCCACGGTCGTGCGGGCCGCCCCCATCGGGGACCAGTTGCGCTTATCTTGTGGAACAAACGGGGTACTGCGCGTGATCGTCTGCGCCATTTGGCGCGCCGTGTTTGCGATGAACATCCGAGAATCCATATGTTCCTCCTTTGGATTTCTCTGTAGGGGCGCAGCATGCTGCGCCCCTACAGATTTATGATTTACTCGCCCTTGAACTGAGGCTTGCGCTTCTCGACAAACGCGCCCAGCCCCTCCTGCGCGTCCTTGGTCACGAACAAACGGTTCTGTAATTCGCGCTCGAGCGCCAACCCGGCCGTGAGCGAGATCTCGATACCTTCTTGGACCGAGCGCTTGATTAAGCTTATGGCGCGGGTCGGGCCGCTCGCCAACTGATTTGCGTACTCCATCGTCTTGGCCCAGAACTCATTCACCGGCCAGACTCTATCCACGAGACCCCACTGCAATGCTTCGTCCGGAGAGATCAAGCGCCCCGTGATCATTAAATCGATCGCGCGGGATTTTCCGATCAGTCTCGGCAGGCGCTGCGTGCCGCCCGTGCCGGGCAGGACACCGAGCGTCACTTCGGGCAGGCCCAGCTTAAATTTCCCAGCGGGGTCTTTTGCGGCAAAACGGAGATCGGTCGCGACGGCGATTTCGAGCCCGCCGCCGACGCACGTCCCGTTGAGCGCTGCGATGAAAACTTTCGGGGTGCTCTCCATTTTTGTCAGCGTCTCTTGGCAGTTGAGACAGAACATCGCTTTGTAATCCGGCGTGCTCCCCTTGAGCATTCGGATATCTGCACCCGCCGAAAAGATTCCGTCAAGCGCGCTCGTGACGATCACGACTTTGACGCTGTCATCAAAGCGCACTTTGTCGATGTACTGGCCGAACGCTACGAAGAAATCATGGTCGTAGCTATTCACAGGGGGCTTATTGAGCTTGATGATCCCGACCGAGCCCTGCTTTTCGAACAAAATCTGTTCCGCCATCAGCGGACACCTCCTCAGGTTCTACCCACTATAGAAATGTTCTTTCAATTCGTCTTCTGGTATAAACCGACCAGCTTGGCGAATGACTGCTTGCAACGTTCCGCTATCTAATTCATTATGCGTGGGTACGCTAAGTGTTTGTTTGGTTCCTGCTGGACTCATCCGTCTTAGCTTGACGTGACTGCCGCGTTGATGTACTGGCTGAAACCCGAACTGACCTAAAATTTTAATCACCTCTTGACCTGAAAGCCTCTTCAGTTTACGGCTCATGCACCACGGGTTCTAATTCTAAAGTTACGAGCAGTGTTGGATTTGATACTAAGCCAAACTCTGCTGGATCTTCACCCTCCAAGTGCAACGCGACCGCCTCGCGTAGGTTCTCGATCGTCTCGTCCAAGGTTTTACCTTGAGTAACCACAGCGATCTCCAAGCATTCAGCCACATAATACTTCTCTCCACGACGGATAAATGCCTTGATCGTATGCTGCTTGTCTGGAGCAACTAACATAAATCTCCTACCTGAACCACTTCACGCCTTTGCCGCTCAAATCGATATTCACGTTCTTTTGTTGGGTGTAATGCAAGATCGTCTCGGCGGCCAATTCTCGCCCGACGCCGCTCTGCTTGTAACCGCCGAAGGGTGCACCGTACGGATAAACATCGTATTGATTGATCCAGATGTAGCCCGCTTCGAGTCGTTGTGCCGTCTTATGCGCTGTTCGTAAGTTAGACGTCCAGATGCCCCCGCACAGACCGTATTGCACGCCGTTCGCCTGCTCGAGCATCTTCTCTTCGTCGTCCCACATCGTCACGGCGAGCACAGGGCCAAAAATTTCTTCTTGGGCGATCTTCATCTGGATCTGAACATCTTCAAAAATCGTAGGCTCGACGTAGCAACTCTTTTCTAACTCTTTTGCTGCCGGCGCTTGGCCGCCGCACAAAAGCTTCGCGCCCTCTTTCTTGCCGATCTCGATATAGTTTAATACCCGCTCTTGCTGCTCGCTAGAGACCAAGGGGCCGAGCTGCGTCTCCGGCTTGAGCGGGTCTCCGAGCCTCAGAGCCTTCGCGCGCGCGACGAGTTTTTCCACAAACGGCTTATAAATTTCTTTGTGCAACAAGAGCCGCGAGCCCGCCGAGCACTGCTGGCCCGCGTTATAGTAAATGCCCATTAGCACGCCCTCGATGGCGCCGTCAACGTTCGCATCGGGGTAGACGATCTGCGGGCTCTTTCCCCCAAGCTCGAGTGTCACGTCGCCGATGTGATCGGCCGCCATTTGCATGACGAGCTTTCCGACTTCGGTTGAGCCGGTGAACGCGATCTTTTTCACTTTCGGATGCTTGACCAACGGAGCCCCAGCTTCAGGCCCATAGCCCGTGACGATATTGATGGTGCCCTTGGGCACGATGTCTTGAATGAGTTCAGCGAATCTCAGAGCAGAAAGTGGGGTTTGCTCCGCAGGTTTTAAGATTGAGCAGTTACCCGCCGCGAGCGCCGGAGCGAGCTTCCACGCCGCCATTAAGAGTGGGAAATTCCAGGGAATAATCTGGCCGACGACGCCGAGTGGCTCACGTAGCACATAGTCCAAACGATCGCCAAAGACCGGGATGACTTTGCCTTCGATCTTACTCGCGAGCCCGGCATAGTACTCGAAGCAATCCGACGCGAGCACTGCATCGAGTTTGGATTCTGTGATAGGCTTTCCGTTGTCGAGCGTATCGATCGTGCCCAGTTCCTCAACATTCTCCTTGATGCGCTGCGCGATCGAATACAAAATCTTGCCGCGCTTGGTTCCGTCGACCCGACTCCACTCGGTCTTGTACGCTTTCCAGGCAGCGTCTACGGCTTTATGGATGTCTTTCTCGTTGCCCGCGGGCACGAGCGCGAGTGTCTCGCCCGTGGCGGGATTAACACTCGGGAACGTCTTCTTCGATTCACTGTCGAGCCATTCGCCGCCGATGAAGAGCTGATAGGTCTTTTTGAGATTTACAGTCATGGAGATTCCTCACAAGCCATCATAGCAGGGCGTGTCTGGGGATTGCAACTGATAGATGATTTCACTGACCAAACTTGCTTGCATCACTTGCTTGCATCAATCGACATTCTTATGATAAAAAGACTTACTAATGTGCGAACAACTTTTCGAACCAGCAGAGAAAGAAGAACGAGAAAAGCTTGAGATAAGAATTATAGAGGCTCTGAATAGTTGTCCAGGTCATTCCTTGCCTCCTCAGAAAAGTTTTGTCGGGGTTGGAATATACGCTCTTTACTACTTCGGAGAATTTGACTTGTATGCCGAGTTCGTGAAGAAAAATGCTAAAGACCGGCTCGGAATACCTATCTATGTGGGAAAGGCTAATCTCAAAGGAGCAAGAACAGCTCGAAGATCATCCACACGGCAGACTCCTCTCTTTAACAGGATGAAAGAGCATGCTGAATCTATCGAATCAGTACGTAATCTCGATTTAGATGATTTCAGGTGCAAATATCTAGTTCTGGATCAGATTTGGGTTACACTAGGCGAGCAGGTACTGATCAGAAAGTTTGTTCCTTTATGGAATACCGTAATCGAAGGATTTGGTATTCATCACCCTGGCAAAGGAAGAGCTGGTCAGCAGCGCTCACAATGGGATACTCTACATCCGGGTAGAAGATGGGTTGAGAGCTTAAATCTTCCTATTAATGAGCTGGGCGAAGAAGAGATAAGACGAAAAGTTCGCGAGCACCTCAGTCGTCTTGATTAAGCGACAATTACCGTTTTAGCACAACAGCAGCATCATATAATTCAGTTTTTTGTTTTGATTTTTCTCTTACCCCTGTATTAACAATACTTGAACCTACACGTTTCTGTCTGACAATGTAAATGCCTTCTGTTTCTATTTCGTGGAGTGCAGCGATCCTGCTAAAAAATTCTTCTACCTTTATCTCTATCCCTTGAATGATTGAGTTGCCTACCACAATGACAGCAATGCCTTTAGATTTTAGGATTTTCTTTAAAATAGCCATGAAGCTGTAAGTGTCATTGAAGTAAGTAGCTATATAATTAGCCCAGCCTTGTCCCCCATAAACACCCTTAGCTTGGTTCAGGTTCCTGACGTACTCGATTACTTCTTGTAGCACTGGCAGGTCAAAGTGCAAGTTTGTCGCTTCTAACTCCCTAACTGTCTGCCAAAATTTACCATAGTTTTCTTTTTCTAGTTCCTGTAAATCTTTAGGCTGAGAGACTAAATCCAGCCAAAAGAGATGAGGTCTTGTGTTTCTTACATAATGGTAGTTATTCAGATATGGTGGCGAAGTAATGATTAAATCAATAGAACTGGAATCAATTCGCTTTAAAGCTTCAAAAAAGCTCTGGCGATATACAGTCGCTTTAGGAAGTTTCTCCATCATTGAGATCTCGTCTTGGAACTCTTTTATATCAGCAAGAATCTCTTTTAGCTTCCGTGTCACTATTTGACTAACAGCAGCATTCTCGATGAGACTCCTACCAGCACCGGGTCTGGAACCAAGAGAAGGTTCATAGCTGTAGTTTGAGCAACTTACCATGACAGCTCCGAAAGCCATCTTGAATATCCGTTGTATTGACTCATCTGGCAGGGTGTCTATGTAATCGAAGGTAAAAAGTACCTTTTGCTCCACTGGTGGGCTAAAAAATGGTATACGCGATCTGAAATTTCTAGGGGGTTGCGTTTTCGGTCTCTGTGCAGATTGCAAGGCCTCATTGCTGTCGCCCTTGGAGATAGATTGGTCTATCAGTCTCTCAATAGGCCCCATAAAACAGGTATAACCAGCAATAGCCTTTTCCAGCATTCTTTGCTCAACTACTGCTGATTCTAACTTTACCTGTGAAACAAGAGCCGCAAAAGGGTTAATCTCGAAACCTATGGTGTTTATGCCCTTTTTAAAAGATTCGATTAAAGTAGTACCAACTCCTGCGAATGGATCAAGAATGATAGAATCTGACTTAGGGGTAGGAAGGTATTTTTCTATAGCATCCTTAGTAAAAGCAGCAGAGAAGCCAGCAATCCACGTGACCCAACGGTGCATTGGTAACTTTTTATTACCCAGCGCTCCTGGATCTTTAAAGCCGTCATTAGTGTTTCTCTCCGTTTTAAATAAATTCAGCTGTTTAATACTACTCAACTTAGACCCACCTTATGATTGCTCGCCATCCATTTTTAAGTATATAGAGTGTCCAATAAGATTTCTAGGTTATATATCACTTCGGCGTCATTCTTACCGTCAGCACGGGCACAGGCGAGAGCCGCACGACTTCTTCGGTCACACTGCCGAGGAGCATCCGGTCGAGCCCGCGTCGACCGTGTGTGCCCATCACAATCAAGTCCATTTTTTGCTCTTGCGCGAAATCGAGAATCACTTTGCCCGGATGTCCTTCGTGCATCACGCTCTCTACGTCGTTCACGCCCGACTCCTTGATGAGCGCCAGGGTCTTTTCGAGAATTTGTTTGCCCTCTTGCTTCATCGAGTCAATCACTTTTTCTTGAGTGAAATTCGTGTACTCGAAAACGAGCGTCGGGGCTTCGACCGCGAAGAGCACATAAATCTTAGCGTTAAACTCAAGCGCGACAGTCGTAGCGCAGTTGATCGCTTTCTCGACACCCTTCGAGCCATCGGTCGGCAAGAGAATTTTCTTGAACATTTTTCACCCGAGAAATTTCACCCCAGAGAAATTTCCTTTGGTAGGGGCGGTTCGCGAACCGCCCCTACCGTTACAGCAAATTCTCTTTCGGAGAGATCTGCACTTCGGCCAGAGCGCTCAGGCTCGTTTCGTTCACGATGTAAATCTTGTGTCCTTCGAGTTCGATAAAGCCGCGTTCTTTGAACCGACTCAGCGTTCTGATAGCTGTCTCGGTCGAGATGCCCGCAAGCTCGGCCAATTCTTGTCGCGAGAGTTCGATCCCAACATAAACGCCCTTCTCTTCTTTGACGCCATACTCCTTAGCCATGAGCAAGAGCAAGCGCGCGAGCCGCTCTTGGCTGCCTTCGTAAGACGTTTCCATCAATTTGTCTTGAAACCCCTTAATTTCCCGGGAGAGTTTTTCGATCACTTTGAGCGCGACTTCAGGATGGTGTTTGAGAAATTCTAAGAACTGCTCGCGCTGAAAGAAGTTGACGCGCGTTCGTTCGAGCGTCTGCGCGTACGCCGTGTAGACTTCGTGGTCGAACATCGTTTTCTCACCCAACAGTTCACACGGACCCAAAAGCTTTAGGATTTGTTTTTTGCCGTGAGGGGAGTGCTTAGCTAACTTCACTTTGCCCTCGCAAATCACATAAAAACCGAACGCGGGCTCGGCCTCTTGGAAGATCAGCTCGCCCTTGGCATAAGTGATCGTCTTCGTCATCGCACGTAATGCGACTTTGCCCTTCTCTTCTAGCTCTGAGAAGATCCACGAACATTCGCCCTTGCATGTGGGTGAGTGTGGGGGGTGCATCACGATCACTCCCGCGCATGGGTCTCTTCGAGCTCTTCGAAGACGCCCATGGCTTGAAATTTCTTCGCTCGTTGCTCCAGCAATTTTTCGAGCGGGATACGCTCCAAGGCTTTCAGATGGCGACGAATTGCTTCTTTTAGATTTGCAGCCGTCGTCTCGTGGTCGGTGTGCGCGCCCTCGCCCGGCTCGGGGATGATCTCATCGATCACTTTGAGCTCGAGCAGCGTGGGGGCCGTGACTTTCATCGCGCGGGCGGCCTCGGGCGCTTTGCTCGCATCTCTAAAGAGAATGGCCGCGCAGCCTTCCGGCGGAATCACCGAATAGATCGCGTGTTCCAGCATCAAAACGCGATCGCCCACGCCCAGTCCCAAAGCCCCGCCGCTGCCGCCTTCTCCAGTAATTGCGATGACGATCGGGACTCGCAATTTGAACATCTCGTAGATATTCTGGGCGATCGCTCCCCCGATATTGCGCTCTTCAGCGCCCGTCCCCGGATACGCCGCCGGCGTGTCAATCAAACTAATCACGGGGAAACCAAAGCGCTCGGCCAGCTTAAGCGCCCGCAGTGCCTTGCGATAGCCCTCGGGGTGCGCCATGCCGAAGTTGCGCCGAATATTTTCGGTGACGTCGCGGCCCTTCTGATGGCCCACGACGACGACCGTCTCGCCCTCGAAGAGCGCAAGCCCAACGACGATCGCGGCGTCATCGGCGTACATCTGGTCGCCGTGTAATTCATAGAAATCGTCCATCATCAGCCGGATAAAGTCGAGCGTGTACGGGCGCTTGGGATTGCGCGCGAGCTTCACTTGATCCCACTCGTCTGGTGTGGTTGGCGCTGGAACTGGAGGCAGTTGTTCTTTAAGCGTTTGGAGCTTCGCCTCTAATTTTTCGATCTCGGCCGAGAGATCGATCCCGTCTTCGCTGAACGTTCTCAATTCTCTAATTTTTCGTTCGAGTTCGACGATGCGTTTATCGCTCATGCGATCTTCCCGAATTGAGGATACGCAAGGCCATCGGCTCGCGCCGCTGCCGAGAGATTCCGGCAAAAAATCTCAAGATGCGCGATAGCTCTTGTCTCAGACCTTCGCGCTTGAGGACCCTGTCGACAAAGCCGTGCTCGTAAGCAAACTTGTCGGTCTGAAAATCTTCGGGGAGTGTTTGTTTGATCGTCTGTTGGATGACGCGTCGCCCGGCGAATCCAATCAGCGCGCCTTTTTCGGCCAGAGTAATGTCCCCGACGTTGGCGATGCTCGCTTGAACGCCGCCGGTGGTCGGATACGTCATCACGGAGATAAAGGGCACGCCCGCTGCTTCGAGCCACTGACGGGCCGAGAGCGTCTTGGCCATCTGCATTAAAGATAAAATTCCTTCTTGCATGCGAGCCCCGCCGGTCGAAGAGACGAGAATAAAGGGACGACGCTCGTCCGCCGCGACGCGCATTGCATGACAGAGCTGCTCACCCATCACCGAGCCCATGCTGCCTCCGATGAAGCGAAAGTCCATCACGGCTAATATCACGGACACTTCATTGAGGGACGCTTTGCCGACGATGATCTCGTTGGAAAGCCCGGTCTCTTCCTGAGCTTTTTTCACCTTGTCGAGATAGGGCACGCCCCCCTGGTCGGCAAAGTCGAGTGGGTCGGCCGCGCCGATGGGTTTTGAGATATCTTCGAACGTCCCCGGATCGACCAGCATTTGGATTCGCTCCGGAGCCGTGAGGAAGAAATACTCTCCGCACTTGGGGCAGATATTGTTGTTCTCACGGACGCGCTTTTTGAAGACCAGCTCTCCGCACGCTTTGCACTTCATCCACAGGGTTTCGTCGTCCTTGCCGGTGGGTTGATCGAGGCTGAGCTTAAAGTATTTTCTCTTAAAAATCGCCATGCTGACCGCTCCTCGCGACGCCTCCCTGACCTTGCGCCGTGCACTGAGAAAAGTTGCTTTTCACGCAAGCCCATTATACCATAAATCCAGCTTCTGCATCTTTAATTTCGGGAATGGGGAAATTCATGCGGCGTGTGAACTGGACGATCACTGAACCTCAGCATCGCGAACTCAAACGCCTCTCGCAGGAGACGGGGCTGCCGATCTCTGAGTTAGTGCGACGGGCCATCGATAAATACGTCGGGCTGGTGGGCGAGGACGCGAGCGATCTTGCCAACGCATTCGAAAAATCAAGAGTTGCTCAGAAAGAGCAGGAGGCGGTCTGATGGCCCGCACCGTCCACGCGCAGCCTAAGTTTCACATCGCCACGCCCGAGCAGATCAAAGGCGGGCACGTGACCGATGCGTACTTTGTCCGGTCTAAGCAAATTTTGGACCGCAAGAAAATCGATAAAAACGTAAAGCTGGAGATCACCCTGAAAAAGCGCTTCCCCGAGGGCTGGGAGTGGGGCATCTTTGCCGGACTGGACGAAGCGCTCGAGTTATTGAAGGATTTTCCCTTGGATGTCTGGGCTCTTCCCGAAGGGGCTTACTTCAAAGTGAACGAGCCGGTGATGCTCGTCGCGGGAAACTACCGAGAATTTTCTGTGTACGAAACGGCGTTGCTGGGGTTTCTGTGCCAAGCGAGCGGCGTCGCGACCAAAGCTGCGCGCTGCAAGACGGCGGCGCAAGGGCGTCCCGTCTGGGCGTTTGGAGCCAGACGGATGCACCCAGCGATCGCGCCGATGATCGATCGTGCAGCCTACATCGGGGGCTGCGACGGTGTCTCGTGCATTGCAGGAGCCGAGCTGCTCGGCGAAGAACCCGTCGGCACAATCCCGCACGCGTTGATCATCGTGCTCGAAGAGTCAGCGACGGCTACGGGCTTCTTCGATCAAATCATAGATAAAAAAGTGCAGCGCGTGGCGCTCATCGACACGTTTGGGGACGAGAAATTCGAAGCGCTTGAGAACGCCGAACTCCTGGGCGAGAACATCTATGCCGTGCGTTTGGATACGCCCAGCTCCCGTCGCGGAGATATGCTCGAGATCGCGCGTGAAGTTCGTTGGGAATTGGATATTCGCGGGTATGAGAATGTGAAAATATTTATCTCCGGAGGTCTCGATGAAGACGTGATTCCCCAACTGAATGAGGTCGCGGATGAGTACGGAGTCGGCACCGCGATCAGCAACGCGCGGGTCTGCGATTTTTCGATGGACATCGTCGAGATCGAGAACGACGGCACCTGGGAACTGATCGCCAAGCGCGGGAAGCCAAGCGGCGCAAAGCAGCTCTATGTCTGTGATGATTGCGGCTATCGCCAAGTCGTCTATTGGCAAAAGCCGTTGGCTCAGTGTCCCAAGTGTCTCGGGCGGTGGGAGCCGCGGCTCATAAAATATTTAGAGCGAGGGAAGCTGCTTAAGCCTCTGCCGACGCCGAGTGAGATTCGCGACTATGTGCTGAGGCAATTGCCGGATAAACTCTAGATTGAAACCGCCAAGACACAAAGAACACCAAGCAAACCAGAAGATAATCTTGGCGACCTTGGCGTCTTGGCGGTTCATTCTCTTAAAATGGTGTTCCTATGAGCGAAAGAAAAATTCGTGTTGCCATCGTCGGTACGGGGTTTGGAAAATCCGTGCAGATCCCGGGATTTCGCGCATGCCCGAACGCCGAAGTCTACGCCATCTGCGCGAGCACCTTGGAGAAAGCCAACGCCATGCAGCAAGAGTTTGGTATCCCCCATGCGTTCGCGAACTACAAGGCCATGCTGAGGCTCCAAGAGTTGGACTTAGTGAGCATCACCACGCCACCACATCTTCATTTTCCGATGACGATCGCAGCACTCAGAGCCGGAAAACACGTTTTGTGCGAGAAGCCAACGGCGATGAACCTGCACGAAGCGCGGCAGATGTGGCGACGTGCCAAGCACGCAAATCTTGTCTGCTTGATCGACCACGAACTGCGATTCAACCCTGCTCGCAGACACATCAAACAACTCATCAGCGAGGGATTCATCGGGCAGCTACGACATGTGCAAATCTCGCTCGCGCTCAGCTATCGCTCGACGGCTGAGATGCGCTCCTGGGATTGGTGGTCGGATAAAAAGCGTGGAGGGGGAATCTTAGGAGCGGTCGGCTCGCATCAAATCGATCTCTTGCGCTGGTGGTTCGGAGAAATTAGCGAAGCGCGCGGGCATTTGGAGACATTTATTAAAACGCGCCCGATGCCAGAGTCGCTGGAGCCACGCCGAGTGACGGCCGATGACTTCTGTTGCTTCTGGTTAAAATTTGCGAACGGTGGACTGGGCAGTGTGCAGCTCAGTTTAGTTGCTCGACACGTGAGCCAAGCGCGCATCGAGATTTGTGGAGACCAAGGCTCAATTGTCTTATTGGACGAAAAATTGTTCGCTGGGCATCACAAAGAGACACTGGCCGAGGTCACCGATCTGGAGCCGTTGCCCGTCGTACCGGGGATGCCGGAGGGCGTCTTCCCGCGCTCGTTCGCTTTATTGTCTCAGTATCTGATCGAGTACTTAAGCCAGGGCAAGCGACCCGCGATCGGCGCGACCTTCTACGACGGAATGCGTTGTCAGGCCGTGATGGATGCTGTGAGAAAGTCCGATCGGTCGGGGCGCTGGGTGAGCGTGAAGTAATATCTCGATACATCTGATAAAATAGTAATTGCTATGGCAACACGCAAAATATCTGCGACGATAACTCCCCGCCGCTCTCAAAGAAAAGATACCATAGAGAAACCGAATTGTCGTAATTATCGAATTGTACAGTCTATCGAAGTCACTGTCGAACTGGTCGAGGACGGATATTTAGTATCGGATGTTGTCACGCGTCAGTACGGGGTGGGCAAAACGAAGGCTGAGGCCAAGGAAGATTATTTGCGCACGTTGATCGACTATTTGGAGATTTTGATCGAGCATCGTGAGCGTCTCGCTGAAGATATCCAACAACATCTGGCCTTCATCACTTCCCATCTGCAGCTGATCCGTTAGTCAAAGCATGGTCTTAGAAGTGCGACGTATGCGTCAAGTGCTCTTGCACAAGTTGCATTGCTTGGAAACTCATAAATCAGATGGGCATATTTGCTATACTGTGCGTATCGGCGAACAACTGCTCGCGCATGTTTCTCTTTTTCATCGGCGTTGTAGGCGTAAACGAGAATGTTAGTATCAACGAAATACTTATCGCTCATGAAGCTCGTCCCGGCTTCGATGGGTGGGCTTTCCCATGCGGAACCCTTTGTTGAGACGGCGGAATTGACGGGCTTTGGCCTCTCGATAGGAATCAGTGAAGATCACTTCGACTTCGCTGCCATTCTCAGCATTCACTTTTTCCAAGAGCTCACTGTCTGGTTCTCATAAATACCCTTAACGCGTTTCATGCCTATTTCACCCACAATTATCTTAGCAGTCGCAGGGACTTGAAGCGAATGAAAAAGAGTAGAGCCGAGCAGCGGATGCCCATGCCCGGCCCCAATTCATCAAGTTCAGCTAAAGCATCGAATCACGGAGAACACGGAATAACCCACGGAAGGCACGGAAGAAAGGCGTGTCGTTTTCCGCGCTTTCCGTGAAACTTCAGTGTCTTCCGTGATTCAATTACTTCTCATCCACATGATACTTCTGCATCTCCAACCAGCCGATGCCCATCTCCTTCGGTTGGCCGAATAGCTCAGGATACAAGTAATACCCTCGCTCGTTCGCCGGCTTCATCTCCTCCACAGGGATGCGATGCGCGTTGGCATAGGCGTCTTGGCGAATGCCGGTGACCTGCCACGAGACTTTCATGCCCGGCTTGCCACCCGCGATCTGGAAGCGATTGTTCTGGATTTCCTGAGCGATGTAGATCGGCGCGAATCCTCCGATCGAGGTGAGCTGATAGCGGAAGTCGCGGTTGAGCGCGCTGAACCACTCCGGCAGATCCACCCATGCCTCGCCGTTCGCATCCAGCACGGCGTTGCCGTTGTAGATATTCATCGTGTCCGGCGACTCGACGAAGCAGTGGTAAAGGTACTTGTTGGCAGGATCGAGCGGGTGATCGATCTTGAAGGAACCGCTGGCTTTGGAAAGGTTGCCTTGGATTGTGACATTGCCATCAGTATCTATGTCTAGTCTGTCTTGCCTTGCCTCTTCATCCCAAATTCTGAAGAGTGGAGTAGGACCGTAACCAGCCCGAATTTGCCATGTGCGACCGTTTCCATCCGAAGTTTGAAGGCGGATGGCGGGCTCACCACCCGAAAGAGTGATGCCGTCCCGCAAAAAGCAAAAGCCCCGCCACCAACCCGCTCAACACAACCCGACTCACGATAGGACGACTGAACATAAAAGACCCTCCTTGTGTGAAGTGTGCTTGGTCTAGCGCGCGAACGATCTCGCGCTGCCAGCTAAATGTGCTCACATTCTAGTACGGGTCTTGGGAATCCTGACAGAAATGGGGCTTGACAGCAGGTTCGCCCTTGAAATAGGCAATAACGATGTTGGTATCGAGGGCAACTTCACCCGGCATCGGAGTCTATACGCTCAAATTCTTCTTCAACTATCTTCAACATCTGATCTGCTTCTTCAGCACTCAAGATACCCGCGAACCGTTCAAGGGGATGAGAAGTTTCCGAAGCAGACTCTACAGTCACGCGCACGCGCGTGTTCTCCTTGAGCCCTTTTAGGGGTTTGACCGGGTGAAGAGCACCCTTCTTGTAAACAGCGTCAATGACCTTGTTCATAACCTAATTATACCTCAAGTCTAGCTCTTTGGTTATAATATCACCAAAAGGAGTCCATATGCGAAAATTTTTCATCAAAGCAATCGTCCTGTGTTTCTGGCTTTTCTTAGGGAGTCAATTCTCATCAGTTCATCTCAACGCTCAATCATCTTGCCCACCGGGAGAAGCCATCGTCGCGACGGACAAGGGCTGCGTCCGCGGTGAGTCGCTTGGCTCGCTCAAAGTTTTCCGCGGGATTCCGTATGCGGCTCCACCCGTGGGCACGCTGCGCTGGAAAATTTCCCAGCCGCACGAGCCCTGGGACGGTGTTCGCGACGCTATCTCATTTGGGAAATCTTGTCCCCAACTGCGCGGCTCGATTCTCCCCGTCAGTGTGGCGACCGACGAAGATTGTCTCTTCTTAAACGTCTGGACAACGGGCACTGACCCAGCCGCAAACTTGCCTGTGATGTTCTGGATCCACGGCGGCGGTCTTGTGCAAGGCAGCAGCTCGCAGATCACCAATGATGGTCGCGCCACCTATGACGGAAGATTCTTGGCCGAGAAGGGACAACTCGTGGTCGTTTCGATCAACTATCGCCTAGCACAGCTGGGATTTTTAGCGCATCCGGCGTTGAGCGCCGAAGACAAAGAGCACGGCGTCTCGGGCAACTACGGACTACTCGACCAGCTCTTCGCGTTGCGTTGGGTTCAGAAAAATATCAAAAACTTTGGGGGCAACTCGCAGAACGTGACCATCTTCGGCGAGTCTGCTGGAGGCAAAAGCGTCTGCGGCTTACTGGCCTCTCCATTAGCTGCCGGACTTTCCCATCGCGCGATCATCGAGAGCGGCGGCTGCCTCAAAGTGCAACGCCATCTCAAAGAAGCTACTCCCGCTGCACCCGAGAGCGCCGAAGCCCAGGGCGAGCGCTACGCCCGCGCGATCGGCTGCGCGAACACCCCCGACGTGCTCGCGTGCCTGCGCTCGAAAACTCCCCAAGAGATTTTGAGCGTGCTCCCCGGCGAGGCCAGCATCATCAGCACCGCCGAGAAGTACGACTTCACCATTGACAACTATGCGCTCAACGAAGCGCCGGGAGTTGCTCTGGACACTGGCCGGTTCAACCACGTTCCCTTGATCGCGGGCACGAATGGGAATGAAGCGTCTATTTTCACGACGAACTTAGCCATCACGACGCAAGCCCAGTTCGAGGCCTTCGTGCGCGCTTTTTTCAAGAACAATGCCGATCAAGTATTGGCATTGTACCCGGCCTCGAACTATCCGAGAGTGAAAGACGCGCTCGATGCTCTAGTACTCCGACAACTTTACTTGGATGGGTCAAGTTGGTTAATTTCGCTCTTGTCATCGACGTTCACAACATCACAACCCATCAATTTCAAGTAGCTGAAGTACTAGTTGCTGATGTTTCGTTTGTCTGCCCCACGCGACAGTTCACGCGCGCTGTACAAAAGTATCAGCCGAAGACTTATCTCTATCAATTTACTTACGTGACTCGGATAGGGAATTTTTTGGGAATCGGCGCATTCCACGGCTCGGAGATCGAGTACGTCTTCGGCATTCTCACTTCCCTAGCGACACCGCAAGAGCAAGCGCTTTCAGATGCAATGATCACTTACTGGACGAATTTTGCCAAGACGGGCGATCCCAACTCAGCAGCAACAGCAGTGACGTGGCCGACATACACGTTTCAAGAAGACCCTCATTTACAACTGGATATTCCGATCTCGGCAGGGCATGAACTGCACAAGAAACAGTGTGATCTATTGGGCTCCCTGCAAGGGTCAAACTGATTCAGTAAACTCTTGCTGAAATTTTTTCGAGCGCTTGCTACCCCAGCCAAGGAGGCTGACTATGCCTAAACATACTCGCATTTTTTTCAGCATCGGACTTGCTCTCTATCTTGGGCTCGCTTTTTCTTATACAAGCCCTCTAGCCCAACCATCTGGGCCACCGTACGAATTCACCGTTGCTACGAATTTAGTCTACTACAACGGGCCCGGCTTCAATCCGCAAAAGCACATTTTGGATATTTTTTCACCCAAAGATTTGTCCAATGCACCTGTGCTCTTTTTCATCCACGGAGGTGGTTGGCGATCGGGCGATAAGAGCATCTATCCCTTCTTGGGACGCACGTTCGCGCAGCAGGGGTTCGTCACCGTCGTCATTAGTTATCGATTGACGCCCGAAGTGCAGCATCCGGGACATATTCAAGATGTCGCCCGCGCGTTCGCTTGGGTCTACAAAAATATTGCTCAGTATGGTGGCAACCCCAATCAAATCTTTGTGACCGGGCATTCGGCCGGCGGGCACTTGGCAGCGCTCTTGGCACTCAACAAAAAATATCTCCAAGCCGAAGGGCTCTCGACCGATCTCATCAAAGGAGTCTCGCCGGTCAGTGGCGTCTATAACATTACGGCTCTTGCTGATTTTAATGACGTTTTTACCAGCGACCCTGAGACACGGCGCGATGCTTCGCCTGTCGCTCAGGTCAGCGAGAAACAGCCGCCCTTCTTGTTGATCTACGCCCAGAACGATCTTCCGACACTCGACGCTCAAGCCATGGAGCTTTCGAAGCTTCTGCAGCAAAAGGGCACGGAAGCGAAAACGCTCCTAGTGCCCAATAAGGATCACATCTCGATCATCGGCAGCATCGGCATTCCCAATGATTTGACGACCGAGTCGATCGCCAAGTTTGTGCGAGAGCATTTGAATTAAACACCTTTGTAGGGGCGAGACAACCTTTGCCCCTACGGGGTAAGACCTGCACTTTTGACTCCATCTAAGCCCATGAAGCAAGCTCTTTGAAAAGGCAGGTGGATTATGTTCTCCCGAAAGAAAAAGGAAGAGAACGAGACTGAAATCATTACTCCCGAAACAAAGGGCGCATACAACGAGGGCTACATTCACGGCAAGGTCGAGTCGGCCAAGTATTACAAGAACAAACCGCGCCACGAGAGCCACGATCGTTTGCCTCCGGGCCAACAACTGATTGGTGCGCGCTTTCCCGTGCTCGATCTAGGGTTTAAGCCCAACTTTGATCCAAAAAAGTGGAAATTGAGCGTACACGGACTGGTGCAAAATCCCCAAGAATTCACTTATGAGCAATTCTTAAAGCTTCCCAAGACCATCATCACGGCCGATTTTCATTGTGTAACTCACTGGAGCAAGTTCGATGTCGAGTGGAGCGGCGTACGCTTTGTTGATTTGTTGGAGATCGTAAACCCCTTGCCCGAAGCCGAACATGTGATCACCGAATGCGCCGATGGCTACACGACCAACACCCCCCTCGACGAATTTTTGGACGGGAATGTTTTATTGGCGTATGAGCTGGATGGCGTGCCGATCCCGCGCGAGCATGGCTGGCCTGTGCGCGTCATCATTCCTCACTTATATGCCTGGAAGGGCGGAAAATTCTTGACCAGTCTGCGCTTTCAAGAAGAGGACGAGCCGGGCTTTTGGGAAGAGCGCGGCTACCACAACCACGCCGACCCCTGGAAGGAAGAACGCTACAGCGAAGATTAAGCACGTCAAACAAAACCGCCAAGGGCGCCAAGAAAATCTATGGTTTCTCTGCGAGATAAAAAGAAAGCTGCTCAGCTTCTAGGGCAGCGCAGCTGAGCAGCTTCATTCCGAATTTCCTGGCTCGGTCAGGCAATTCGGCCCTTGCTGTAGGTCAATCTCTTAAACATTCTGTACAAAACTCTAGGTACTCCATCCGAGGTTCGCAAGCCTGCTCTCTTGCTTCTGTAGATTCAGGGAGCTGCGCCGTTGCGGGTGAGAAGACCTTCATCCCCGGCAACCTAGCTACCCTGGCAGCGATTCTCCAGTGCTGCTGTAGGCCTACGGTTTTGCGTCCCACGATTTCCCGTAGTTTGCCTTTTTCGGACACTACTTTTATAACACAGTTGGACTCATTTGTCAAGGGGTCATCACGTTAGAGCTATCTATAATATATATAAATAAGTTAAACAATCTTATACACTTATTTCGCTCTGGCAAGCTTAACACTCGGCTCAGTATATTTTATGGATCGCCCGTGGAGGTATGAAGTTGATGGAGAGATCGTTACTGACTTTGCTACGCGAACAGGCGCGAACGCGGGGTTTATTGGACCTGCACGCCTCGCTGTCGGCGAGCATCGTGTTCACACTTGTCCGCGATATGCCCTATCGAAGAGCCAGCTCCCGCCATCCCGAAGCGATTCTGCGCGAATGGAAAGGCACTTGCTCCGGCAAACACCATACGCTCCAAGCTTTATTCGACGAACTGGGCCTTGAGACTCAATTAATGCTGTGCACGCACGAGTTCACTCCGGAAAGCTATTCGCACTTTCCTAAGTTTTTACGAGATCAATTGACCGCTGGTCCGATCTCCGATGTACATACATTCCTTCGTTTGAAAACGGCAACGAGTTGGATGAACATAGACGCCACTTGGCCATCTTCGAGCAAATCTTTGGGCATGCCCGTGAACGAAAAATTTGAGTTGGGAAAGAGTATGCGTATCGCTTGCGAGCCGATCCAATTCTTTGAAATACCCTCAGAGATCGACCCTCAAGCTTTCAAAGAAGAGCTCATTCGAAAATATTGCGGAGCCCAAGCCCAGAGGCGCGATCGATTCATCGAAGCGCTGAGTGCATGGTTGAGCGAGGCTCAGCAATAGGAGGATTGATGCTGACGTTTGATGTAGGCAATAAGAGATTCAATTTGCGCGTCGCGGGAGTTGCTATGGACAAAAATCGTGTACTGCTCCATCGGGCAGAAAGAGATAATTTTTGGTCTTTTCCGGGAGGGCGCCCTGAACTCTTAGAGCTGTTAACAAACGCACTAAAGCGAGAGATGCAGGAAGAAATGGGCGTTCAGGTTAAAGTTGAACGATTGCTCTGGATTGTCGAAAACTTCTTTGAGCACAATGGACAAAAATTTCACGAATTGGCTTTCTATTTCTTGATGACCTTCCCCAACGATTCCTATCTTTACGAAAAAAACGAACCTTTCTTCGGTGAAGAGAGCGCTTACGCCCAGGAAAAATTGAAGCTCATTTTCGAATGGCATCCGATCAGTGAACTGCCCAATTTACCCTTACATCCAAGCTTTTTGAGGACAGCCTTGGCTCGCCTTCCTGGAGCTCCCGAACACATTGTTCATACCGACACAGAAGATATAGGAGGCTGAACAGAGCGATGGAACGAAAGAATATCTCGAGTGGGACAAAGTGGGAACCGATCGTCGGGTACTCACGCGCCGTGCGCATTGGATCGAATGTTTATGTCTCGGGCACGACGGCGACGGATAACCAGACGGGCAAGATCATCGGCGTCGGAGACCCGTACGCGCAGACAGTGCAAACTCTCAAGAATATTGAGACAGCACTCCAGAAAGCTGGTGCGAGCCTAAAGGACGTCGTGCGCACGCGCATCTATGTCACGAAGATCGGTGACTGGGAAAAGATCGGGAAAGCGCACGGAGAATTTTTTGGTGTGATCCGTCCTGCCACCACGATGGTTGAGATCAGCCATCTCATCGTCCCTGAAATGTTGGTCGAGATCGAGGCCGACGCAGTGGTTGTGACGGAATCGCAGAGCGAGCAATGGGCCTAGGGAATTGGAGAGTTTTTACCAGCAAAACGTTAAAACTTTATACTGTTATAGAGTTGTAACAGTTTGCTGTCATAACAGCATAAGCTATTTGTCAATCTTTTTGTGGCGCTGGTAGTACCGGCGCGCCTTGGCTACGTTGCCACAATCTTTCATATCACACCAGCGCCGGCTGTGATTCTTGCTGCGATCCAGGAAGAGCCAGCCGCACGTATCGTTCGCGCATTCTCGAACCAAGTTCAACTCTTCAGAGACCAACAACTCAGCAGCAGAGCGCACCACCGGCCAGAGCATCCGATCCAATGCATCTTCATCGCCCGCCCACGCCCAACTGAAACCATCTTTGGTCAATACAATGCGCAGTCGGCCGAACGTCTGTGCCAACGCTGCATTCAATGACTTAAGATCAGTCTCGTTTGGGGACTCATTGGCCGCGATCGCTGAGAAAATTCGATAGATCACCTCGCGTAGCGCTCTCGCTCTTGCCAGGACCGTCGTTGCCTCTCGGGGACGGTGCTCTGCCTCTCGGACCAAACGCTTTGCCTCACGCTCATCGATCGCGTTAGCTTGGAGACCCCACGCCACGAGCGCCATATAATTTGGCAGATGCTCACTCGGATGGTCGCTGGCGTGACTCCCGGCAGTATTCGCGAAGTCGAGACAGAGCCAGCCGCCCCGCATCAAAAATTCATAGTCGCTTACTTTTGTTTGCGGCATACCGATCTTCATCTTTTCTCTCCAAAACTACGCACTCCTATACTAACCACTATAAGGCTCTTGACAGGTTATACAAGGTGTGCTATACTATAACCGTCATATACAGTATAGACAGTTATATGGAGATTGTCAAGACCGTAGCTGGAGAAAGGAGGTCGCTGATGTTCAACGACCATAGCCTGTGGGAATTGGCTCAAGCACAACAGAAGGAGACTCTGAAATGGGCACGCGAAGAGCGGTTGGCCAAAGAGACAGATGGGTTTCTCCCAAAACAATCCATCGAAAAACCAGGGGTATGGCAACGATGTATCTGGAAGCTGGGCGACCTCACCATCGCGTTCGGCCGTTGGCTCAAGGCAGACCAGAAGCCGATCTTATGAGAGAAAGGAAAGAAGCGCTATGTTCGATATCTTCTGCCCCATAGAAAAGACAAGGGTCTTGTTGTTCGCGGACAACATTGAGGCAATCCGTAACATGCCGAAAGGGATCGACGTTCATTATCGTTGCTCCTGCGGGCATCGAGGGGTATGGCGGACGGGCCTTCGCCATGAGCCTCCTCTCAGCAACAGTTTGACGTCAGTTGCCGATGGAAGATGAGAGAAAGCGAACGTCGCCAGCCCGGCGCGCGATGACACGGACGTGAACTGTGACCTCTCCGGCACAGCCGTGCATAATGCCTATCACTTTGGCCAAATTGTGCTCTTGCGCCGCATGCAGGGCTGCTGGCCTCCCAAGGGAGGAGAGGACTACGACTTTTAGTAGGGGCGAAGCATGCTTCGCCCCTACAACCCGGCACGCGAGTAACTTCTATCACTTTCGCCAAAAATAAAATCCCCTATACTGGTCGACGAGCGATTATCAATCAGTGAGGGGATTTTTAATGAAACACCGACCGACGTATTGGGTCTCTGCAAAAATTTTCTTTCGCGCATCGGCGGTCGTCTGCGCCCTATTGAGCATTCTCTTGGCAAGCGCCGATGTTCTCGCCTCGCACGACACTCTGCCTCACTTTCAGAGCACGCGCGTCGCGATCGCGATGAGCAGCTTTAATTTTAACGTCGGCCGATTGCCCTGCCCCCTTGAAGAAAGCCTCTCGATGACCTTCAACTGTGACTTAGATATACAAGACATTCATTCGGCCAACGATCTCGATGAGTACGACACACTCGTTCTGTATCAATTCTGCGAGATCGGGGATCCCGATTATGTCTTCTTCCGACTCGCGCTTACGGAGTGGCTCGCTGAGGGCGGCAAGCTGATTATCTATGATTCTGATCGTTGCGGCACCGGTCGCTGGCAGACTCCCGTCGATTACTCGTGGCTGCACACTTCCAACTTCAACGCGAATTTTCAGATCGCGAGCGCCGGGCAGCTCGGAGGCGCTGGCGGAGCCTTAGAGATCGTCGCGGAGAACAAGCTTTCCATGAAGAATCCCGACAGCCCGTATTTTATCGACACCCAGGCGCTCATCGAGAATGGTTCTGAAGCCGCCGCTGACTCCAACGTGATTGTTCCTAGGGGCACGAGCGCGCTCTGGTGCGCCGACATCAACGCTGTCAACAAGCCCGGAGATGTTGGCTACGTACGTGCCTTCACAGCCCCGTGGGCAACCGGCAACGGCTGGATCATTTACAACGGCTTGGATATGGACTCGCTGCTCGAAGTGGGCTTTGAGCAGGTTGAAAAATTATGGAAGTATGAACTTTTGCACGGCTGGGGCGGTGCGGTCGAGTGGCGCGATGTCATGCCCAAAGAGGGTCAGTGCGTAGCTAAAGCCCCAACCCGGCAACAAATTCCGCCCGTCGTCCAGCAAGCTCCAACCCCTACAACGCCGACCACACCCACTACCCCGACAACACCGGCGAATCCGACAATGCCCGCGTTGGTCGCCGCCTTCTATGTGAGTCAAGAACTCTTCACCCATAAACCCATCTTCTTCACAGATCAGTCGGCTGACTTGCAAGGCCGGATTCTCTCGTGGCAATGGGATTTGGGCGAGGGCACAACGAGCACCGAACAGAATCCGGCGCACGTTTACACCAAGTCCGGCGAGTACACGGTAAAACTGACGGTGACCAACGATCGCAGCATCGTCGCAACGCGCGAAGTCTCGATCCAAGTCAACAATCAGATCCCGACAGCTTCATTCGATTTTGAACCGATCATCCCGAAAATTTACCAAAATGTTCGATTCATCGATCTCTCGAGCGATAATTGAAAAATTCTCAAATGGTTCTGGGATTTCGGCGACGGCACGACGTCCGACACACAAATAGCGAGTCACACCTACGAAAAAGAAGGAATTTATCAAGTCAAGCTCGTCGTCGCCGATGACGAAGATTCTACCAGTGATCCCTTCGTTCGCACGATCGAAGTCCAGCGCGCTCCTGTGGTCTCGTCGTTTACATTCACGCAAAAATTGATCACGCACGAGCCGATCGAGTTCGTCGAGCACGCGCGTGCGTTCAGCAGCGTGATTGCCGTGTGGCGCTGGAACTTTGGCGATGGCACTCAAACCGAGAGCCAGACGACCAGCCATACTTACAATAAATCCGGAGACTACACGGTCTCGTTGCAAGTCGAAGACAAGTTCAATACGTCCGACCGCTACGAAGTCGTCTTGCATATCACCAATCCCAAGCCCATCGCAGGCTTTGACTCCGAGCCGCCCGCACCGAAGACATCCGACACAGTAAAGTTTAAGAGTGAATCCCAAGACAATGGAACGATCACGCGCTGGCGCTGGAATTTTGGCGACGGTGCGACCAGCACCGAAGAGAATCCTTCCCACAACTACGCGAAAGCCAGCCAGTACAAAGTGACCTTGATTGTGACAGACGACGAAGGGGCCGAGAGCGAGCCCTTCACGCGTACGATCGAAGCCGGGGGCACAGCGCCGGAAGCGTCTTTCACGTTTGCTCCGACGGATCCCTTCGAGAAAGAACAGGTCACGTTTGACGCGAACGCGTCCAAAGATATTGACGGCGAGATCAAAGAATGGAACTGGGATTTCGGCGATGAAACAGCCTGTCCGCCGGATTGTGGGTCCGGCACGCCGCAGAAGCCTGTGCACGCTTACGCCAAGCCGGGCCGCTACACTGTCTATCTCATCGTGAAAGATAACACAGATATGCAGAGTAAACCTGCGAAACAGGTCGTCGATGTGGGCATGCGCGCGCTTGCTGGGTTTATCGCCGATCCGAAGGCGCTCGGCACACCTCAAGTTCCGAGTTGGCTCGACTACTATCTGCGAGACGGCAAGGCTTCTCAAGATGAAGTCACGGACATCCTCTGGCGCGTCATTGTCGGAGCGTATGTGCCGGGGACGTACTATCGCCCGATGTGGACTGATTTCCAGGCGGTGCATGAGATCCATCAGTTACGCGAGTTCACTGAAAAATATCGCGACATTGAAGTTGCTCATGCCGACGGCTACGTCGAGGCGGGCCCGTATGTTGAGGGTGTTGGGCAAGCATTGGTTGAGCGCTCCCGGTTCGGCAAAGAAGTGAATCACATCAAGCCCCCGATCCTGCTGTATCTCAAGGATAAAGACGGAAAGCTACAGTTTGCGGGCGTGCGCTTTGTGGTAAGCAACCCCGAGGCTGCGAATCGCTTCGGTGTGACGAACTGGCCGAAGATCACAGCCGCAGCGCATTACGCTGACGGAAGTACGGTTCCGGCGAAGACGCGTGAAGAAGCGCCGGCTACGAACGGAAGTGCGGCATTCGTCTTCTGGCAGCCGGATCTCTATGTGTTGACGCTCTGGGTGATGCAACCAAACCCGGCGGGATTTTTCAACCCGGTGTTTGTTCAGAACGCTCTTGTTGGCTCCAATATGACGCCTAAGAACCAACCTGAATCAGCTGAGAAAGAAAAGAAATGTTCACTGACTGTAGATCTGGTGAGTAAGGAGCTAGTATCCAACGATCATGTTGGGGACGACTGGACATTCTCAGTCTCAGTCAACGATTCAAGTCTCGCCGACCCTCGGCTAGGGCGGATATACCAACAGAATTTTGAGAACACTTTGCTGCTGAAAATTGTCGCTAAAGCCATAGAAAAAGATAACGGAACTATGCACTTGACAAAGCAAGCAACTTGGTATATAATGAGATTGTCTAGAAAGGGACTGCAAAATGAATCTCATCCAAGTTGCGAGAATGAGCGAAGACCAAGCACGAGAATACTTAGAGTCTATACGCTGGCCGAATGGCCCCGTTTGTCCTCACTGTGGCTCTCAGGATGTCACTCGACTTAATGGAGAAGAGCATCGCAAAGGGACGCTACAATGTAACAACGCTGAGTGTCGGAAGCAATTTACCGTTACTGTGAATACCGTTATGGAAAGTTCGCATATACCGCTTAACAAATGGGTCTTGGCGTTTCATTTAATGTGCTCATCGAAAAAGGGCATAAGCGCGTTACAGCTACAGCGCGAGCTTGATATAGGCTCCTATCGCACGGCTTGGTTTATGTGTCATCGAATCCGGTATGCGATGGATCATGGCGCTACCACTCCGTTACTTCAGGGCACAGTTGAAGTAGACGAGACCTATGTCGGCGGCAAGATGAAGGGTGGCAAGCCGGGACGTGGCTCTGAAAACAAGACACCAGTTGTAGCCCTGATAGAACGAAATGGTAAAGCTCGCTCCAAGCCAGTTGAGAGAGTAGACGCGAAGAGTCTTAAAGAGGAGATTCGCAAGCACGTTGACCCAAGCGCGAAGATTATGACTGATGAATGGCCTTCTTACCAAGGCATCGGCAATGAATTTGAGGGCGGTCATCATGTCGTGAATCATGGGCTTGGAGAGTATTCACGCGATGACGTACATACGAATACAGCCGAGAGTTACTTTGCCCTCTTGAAGCGCGGACACTATGGAGTCTTCCACAGCTTTAGCAAAGAGCACTTGCATCGGTATTGCCATGAGTTTTCGTTTCGTTGGAACCACAGGGAAAGTGCAGACGATATTAAGCGAGTAGAAGCACTCAGGCAGGTTGAAGGCAAACGGCTTTACTATAAAAAACCTTAGACGTAAAAAGCATTAACGAATAGAACAAACGTGTCCGCAGAATCATTTACCTTTTTGAATCGCTCGCGCCTTGAGCGACTCTTTGTACCCTGTATTGCAGTATGGATGAACCATCTGAGCATTATCGGGATGACCGAAACCACCATCTTGTTTCCTATCAATAACCCAAGTTGCCACCTAGAGACTATGGATAGCAAAAGCCAGAATAAACCAGACCAGCTTCAGTTCAAACCCACGAGCCGTCACCGCGTGGATGCTCTTGGGAAAGAGCCCGGTGAG
>JACOSB010000131.1 GCA_016179105.1 Candidatus Acetothermia bacterium | reverse complement strand
TCCGACCAGCAGAGCGGTCCGGGTAGCATCGATGTCGATACAGAAACACCGCGAAATCTTTTTGATGAGATAAACGCTGATTTTCCTCTGTTGAAACATGCTTCTAGACTACTCACCTTTCAAGTCCTGGTCTAGAGCCAACAGAGTATGATTCAGCGCAAGCTAGGGGTCTTAGCGAAGGTTGATTTTCAAGCCGTGGAACAAAATTTGAGAGAAGTGCTGGGGTTTTAGCGCGTGGCTATCTCACATTCTGAACACCGGGTAATGTGACTTCGGAATGGGTGCATTGAGCGAAGCTGAGAGACACAACGCAATCACAGCGCGTGTCTCGGCCGGGTCAATGATTCCATCATCCCAGAGACGCGCGGTGCTATAATAGGGATGGCCCTCGCGCTCGTACTGTTCCAAGATTGGCGCAGCAATCTTTTCGGCTTCTTCATGTGAAAGCGTTTTATTCTCGCGGGCAAGCTGCTGCCGCTTCACCGTCACTAAAACAGACGCTGCTTGCTCAGCGCCCATCACCGAGATGCGCCCGTTCGGCCACATGAAAAGCATTCTTGGTTTGTAGCCACGACCGCACATGGCATAGTTGCCCGCGCCATGCGAAGCTCCAATCAACACGGTAAATTTGGGGACTGCCGCGGTGGCAACTGCTTGAACCATCTTCGCGCCATCCTTGGCGATGCCGCCTTGCTCATATCGCTTTCCGACCATGAACCCCGTGATGTTCTGCAAGAAAACAAGCGGGATTCGACGCTGTGCACAGAGCTCGACAAAGTGCGCTCCCTTGAGCGCTGATTCTGAGAAAAGGACACCGTTGTTCGCGACGATGCCCACGGGATAGCCCATCCAATGAGCGAAGCCACAGACGAGCGTCGTCCCGTAATTAGCCTTGAACTCATGGAAGCGACTGCCATCGACGAGCCGTGCTATCACTTCGTGCACATCATAGGGGTGCTTCGTATCGCGCGGGAGAATGCCATAAATTTCTTCAGCCGGATAGAGTGGGTCTTCCGGCTCGCGAATATCTAAATCAATGTGCTTGGTGGTGTTGAGATGAGCCACGATCGAGCGACAAGTCTGGAGCGCGTGCTCTTCGTTCTCAGCCATGTGGTCGGTGACACCGGAGATGCGCGAGTGCACGTCTGCTCCGCCCAACTCTTCGGGTGTGACTTCTTCTCCTGTAGCAGCTTTCACGAGTGGAGGGCCAGCGAGATAGATGGTCCCATTGCCCTTGACGATCACGTTTTCGTCGCACATCGCGGGCACGTACGCGCCGCCGGCGGTACACATGCCGAGCACAACCGCGACTTGCGCAATCCCGAGCGCGGACATCTGCGCTTGGTTATAAAAAATTCTACCGAAGTGCTCTTTGTCGGCAAAGACTTCAGCTTGCATGGGGAGAAAGACGCCACCGGAGTCAACAAGATAGATCGTGGGCAGCCGGTTTTCTAATGCAATCTCTTGCGCGCGGATATGTTTTTTGATGGTCATTGGGTAGTAGGTGCCGCCCTTGACAGTCGCGTCGTTGGCAACAATCATGCACTCGCGGCCCGAGACGCGTCCGATGCCGATAATGATGCCCGCTGAAGGAACTTCGTCTCCATACATTCCAAAAGCTGCCAATGGATTTAATTCAAGAAACGGCGTGTCGGGGTCGAGCAAGTGCTCGATGCGCTCGCGGGGTAAAAGTTTCTTGCGAGAACGGTGCAGCTCCAGCGCTTGTGGTGGTCCACCCTTTTGGACCTGAGCGAGTTTTTCTTTTAAGTCAGTGATAAGCTTTTCATAATGAGCTTTGTTCTTCTTAAAGTCTTCAGAGTTTGTCTGAATGCGGCTATGAAGGACTTCCATTGTGTAAGATCACCGCACGATTGTATCAAAAGATGGATCGAATCTGCTCATCTATAGTAAGCTTTGAGGTTTCAAAGGATGATGCTTTGCTACTTGCTCAAAATGGCGATCGGCATGCAACAAGGTACAGTCGTTCTCTAGCGCGAGCGCTGAGATGAGAATGTCAACCGTAGGGAGTGTCAACCCGGCTCGTCTCAGTTGATAACCCAGATCAAAAGCCTTTTCCCACACGTGAGGAGTTAAATCTAATTGTTGAAGGGAACTCAACTCTTCCTTCAGTTCACGAAACTCTTGCGTCGATCGCGTGCCACTCAAAAGTTCGAGCATGATTATCCTTGCAGTCGCTGCGCGCGACGTAGTCAATAATTCTTCAACTGCTACACGGGCACTATCAGGACCCTTAGGACGCAAGGCTAGAATCCAAGCAGAAGTGTCAATCAACACGCAGGCTGGCTCAGTCATCTCGTCTCATCTGTTCTAAATCTTTGAGTGTCAGCTTCAGATCGAGTCGGCCCAGTTTAGCCTGAAGACTTTCGCGGCGCTTTTGCGCAATGACAGATTCCAAAGCACGTTGAACTGCTTCACGTTTTGTCTTGACTCCAAGTAACTTCATCACTTTTTGGATCAGCTTTTCTTCTAGATCGATCGTCGTTCGCATATGCATCAAACCGATGCATATTATATGCTATAAAAAGTATGCCTAGCAAACATGCATTGTTTGGTTCAATAAAACTCTAGTGGTTTTTGGCGAGGAAGCTTGACTAAAGCAAGTGTTATCCCATCCGCGCTTTGGCAATCTTCTCTTCCACCATTATATCAGCCGCTCGGTGGGTCGGAATGCGCTCGCGCTTGGATTTCTCGAGGATTGCTAACAGTCTATCATAGATTGCTTCAGCGTCCTTGAGCGCCTTTTGCATCGAGCCGTTGAGTAATTCTTGCGCGCCGCCGATGAGTCCTCCGGCATTGATCACATAGTCGGGCGCATAGAGAATCCCGAACTCGTGCAGGCGGTCGCCGTGGCGTGTCTCTTTTAGCTGGTTGTTGGCTGAGCCCGCGACGATCTGACAGTTGAGCAACGGAATCGTCTGGTCGTTCAAGATTCCGCCGAGCGCGCAGGGTGAGAAAATATCGCACTCCGTCGCATAGACCTCGGTCGGCTCGACAATTTTCACATTGAACTCTTTTTGCACCCGTTCGAGTGATTTCTTGTCGATGTCCGTGACGTACATTTGTGCACCGGCTTCGTGCAATCGCGCGATCAAATGATAGCCCACTTTGCCCGCGCCTTGGACCGCGACACGCTTGCCCTTGAGCGAATCGTTTCCGTAAACAGCTTTGCAGCAAGCCCTTATGCCATACAAGATGCCGTGAGCGGTCACGAGCGCCAAATCGGTTACGATCCCCTTGGTGCCGGCGACATGGCGTGTCTCCTGGCCGATAGTGAGAAAATCTTCATAGCCCATGCCGACGTCTTCTCCTGTAGTGAAGCGTCCGTTGAAGCGATCGATGAATTTCCCGTAGGCACGCAGTAACGCGGGCGTCTTGTCTTTTTTCGCATCGCCGAGGATGACGGCTTTGCCGCCGCCGAAGTTGAGGCCGGCCGCAGCACTCTTATAGGTCATTCCTTTCGCCAAGCGAAGTCCGTCTTCTAGCGCCGCTTCCCACACAGGATACATCATAAACCGAGTCCCTCCGGTGGCCGGGCCGAGCGCCGTGCTGTGAATCACGACAATAGTTTTGAGATTTGTTTTGGGGTCGTGATGATAATGCACTTCTTCGGGTTGATACTCCGCGATCAACTCGTTCGCCGTTTTCATAGCTTAAAAATCCTTTCGAAGATAGGTAAGAAGAGTTGGGCCGAAATCGTCCCCAGGAGCGCACCGCTGATCACGTCCGAAGGATAGTGCTCGGCCACATAAATACGCGAGATCGCAATCAATGAAGAAATCCCATACACCAAGATAGGAATGGGGAAGAACGGATAATAGTGCGACAGAATGAATGCGATCCCGAACGAGGTCGTCGCATGACCCGAGGGGAACGAATAGCTGTCCAAAAAGCGATAGCGCAAATCATGCGCGGGAGCGACGTAGAAGGGCCGCGCCCGCTTGAAGACGACTTTCAGCAAGCGAAAGAGCAGCATATTGATGATCGTGATCGAGAGGCCGATCAAGACGAACTTATAATCAGCGCGGCTCCCGAAAATCAAAATAAAGAGCGCGATCAATCCCCATAAATACCCATCGCCCGCGTAGGTCGCAACGATCATCACGGGCGAGAGCGGGCGCAAGAGCCTATGCGTGCTGAACGTCTCTAGGCATTTCTCGTCCCAGCGCAGCACATGATAGGGCAGAAAATCCGCCAGATAGTGATAGAGTGAAACACATCGTGTTTGCAACGCAATTCGCCTCGCCCCGGGCATCGCCTGCTCCTTTTTGATCTTTTATTCCCCAGCAGTCTCAGATTTTGCTTTGACGGTTCGCAGCGCCGGAAATAGAATAACTTCACGGATAGAGGTCGCGCCCGTGAGAATCATCACGAGGCGATCGATGCCGATTCCCAAGCCCCCCGTGGGTGGCATCCCGTGCTCCATCGCGGTGATAAAATCTTCATCGAGACGCTGCGCTTCGTCGTCCCCTGTGCGCAGCATCTCTTCTTGGGCTAAAAAGCGTTCGCGCTGATCGAGTGGGTCGTTCAGCTCGCTGAACGCATTCCCCAACTCCATGCCCGCAACCAAAGGCTCAAACCGCTCGACTAGCTGGGGCGCATCGGCCTTGCGCTTGGCCAACGGCGAAAGTTCTAGTGGATGATTCATAATGAACGTCGGCTGGATAAGTTTCGGCTCCACGAAGACTTTCATCAGTTCGTCGACTTGCTGCCCCCATGTCTTTTGCAAATCGACGGAGAGCTTTTGTTGCTTGATCTCGCTCTGTAGTTCAGGCAGTGTGCGATATTTATCGATATCGATCCCCGTATACTGTAAGAGCGCGTCGCGCATCGGCAGACGCTTCCACGGGGGCGTAAGCTCGAGCGTGTGCTCGCCGAATTTAATCGACGTGGTTCCCAGGACTTCTTTTGCGATCGAAGCGACCATCTCCTCGGTGAGCTGCATCATGTCTTGATAGTCTGCGTAAGCCCAGTAACACTCCATCATTGTAAACTCGGGGTTGTGCTTCCAGGAAATTCCTTCGTTGCGAAAATCTTTGCAGATCTCATACACTTTGTCGAGCCCGCCAATAATGAGACGCTTCAAATAAAGTTCATCAGAGATTCTTAAATACAGAGTTTGTTCAAGATCATTATGATACGTCGTAAACGGCCGAGCGGTCGCGCCGCCGTAGAGAGGCTGGAGCGTCGGCGTCTCGACCTCGAGAAAGCCTTGGCTGTCTAAATAGCGACGCATCGCCGAGACAATCTTGCTCCTTAAAATAGCGATGCGACGGGACTCTTCGTTGGCGAGTAAATCTAAATAGCGCTGGCGATAGCGCATCTCGACGTCTTGAAGCCCGTGCCACTTCTCAGGCAATGGCAGTAAAGCTTTAGAGAGCAATTGAAATTTTTCGACTCTTACGGACAACTCGCCCTTTCTCGTCCTGAAAATAAGGCCCTCGAGACCGATAAAATCGCCAATGTCGAGCATGGTGAGCAAATCATATTGTTCTTGGCCAAGCTTATCCGATGCCGCGTGTAACTGAATGCGCCCGCTGCCGTCGCGCAGGTCTAAGAACGAAGCGCCACCCATCAAGCGGCGGGCCGTGAGACGACCGGCGATGCGCACGCGGGTCTGCGTTTCTGTGCCCGCGGCTAGTGACGCGTGCTCAGACTGCAATTGTGCAGACTGGTGCGTGCGCTCGAACTTGGTTGGGTACGGGTCGAGGCCGCGTTCGCGCAATAATGCCAGCTTGCGCAGGCGCTCTTCCCGTAAGGGGTTGATGCCCTCCATGACAGAATCCTTCAGGCTTTTTCGATATCGACGATTTTGTAGCGGAGTGCGCCCGCCGGGGTCTCGACTTTGATCTCGGCTCCTTTTTTCTGTCCCATCAGGGCGCGGCCGACGGGAGAGCCGTTCGAGATCTTGTTCTCTTCGGGGTCGGACTCGGCCGGGCTGACCAGTTCATACTCTTCGGTCTTGTTGCTCTTTAAATCTTTGAGCGTGACTCGGCTGCCGATGCCGACGGCTTTGGTGCTGATGTGTTTTTCATCAATAATCTTGGCTTTTTCTAAAAGCTCTTCCAGGCGGCGGACTTCCTGCTCATAAAATTCTTGATCGCGCTGGATGTCCAAATACTCTTTGTTCTCGCGCAATTCGGCCCCATGCTCCTTCGCCAGCTTGAGCTTTTTCGGCAAATCTTCATGGAGGACTTTGCGATACGCTTCGAGCTTCTTCTTCATCCCCTCGTATCCATCTTGGGTAAGTACAATCTCTTCAGTCGTCTCCACGTGGACCTCCTCCTCTAAAATGGGAGTCTTTGACAACAGAAGGGCCTTGCGTTCTCTATATTCCACACATCCAGGCCCATACTATAGCAGAGAAGGTTTCGGATTGCAAGAGAAGGTGACGGCAGTCCTACCGATGTATGTGTCCGTGCAAATTTTGCAGCACCTGCAAAAAAAATTCGCCAATTTTTGCGTTTTCCAGGGGCGCCAGTGCTGGTTTTGGCTGTACGATGAGTTCCAAGCCAACAGAAAATTCTGGATGTTGGCGAAAGACTTCTCTCAAAATGCGCTTGATTCTGTTGCGCTGGACGGCCTTGCCCAAACTTTTCCCGACGGTGAGTCCCAAGCATCCGGGCTCGGCAGAATTCGGTAATACGCAATAATGAATGCGAAAGAATTCGTCTTGTAAGACGCGCCCCTGGCGATAGATGCGATCGAACTCGCGGCGCTGGCGGACGTGTCGGCTCTTGGGGAATGCGTGAGACATGCTGAAACTTTAGCACAAAAGAGGGCATTTAAGAAACCGTTCTGTAATTACTGAGGCGGTATAGCACCCGCACAAATCTCACTTAATAATCAAGAACGCTAGAGGAGGCCGAATGATATGAATGCTTGCACGCTCAGCCAGCCTATGCTAAAATTTGACCCATCATGCACCGTAGGACTCACATGAAAAATCTTCTGAGAATCATCGCCGTGCTCTTGACACTCGCCAGCCTACAATTAGGGGCTGGTCAAATGATTCTCGCTGCTGCCATGGGGCATGACATGACGACGATGGAACAGTCCGGCTGCTCCGATGGCTCTTGTCTCACTGCCGTGGGCTGCGGGCTGCTCTCTGCCGATTCTCTGTTCATAGCACACCCTTGTAGCACTTGGTCAATCTCTTCACGGATTGTTGCTCTGACGCCGCTATTGATAGTCCCCACTAAACCGCCGACCCTCTCTTAACTTTACAGGCATTCGTTTCACAATCTAACGATCAACTGTAGGTAGCTTACCCCATGTGCGAGTTTTGGAGTGGCCCAGAAAGCATGATTCTCGCTACCTTGGTCCAAGCATCTCAGCGACCGAGGAGGAGAACCATGCTCTTGGATGAGTTCATTATAACGATCTACCTGTTGGTGGACGACCTTTTG
>JACOSB010000130.1 GCA_016179105.1 Candidatus Acetothermia bacterium | reverse complement strand
GCTGCGGTAGGCGACCCGACGAAAGGATGGAGCGGGCGGCCGGCGATGTATTCGGCTTCAGCCGGCGCTCTCGCTTGGCTTTAGCTCGAAACATCCTGCCCGTCGCCGATGCCCCCGATAAGGATAACGCAGCGAGTCCGTTATGCTCGTTCCATTGAGCAGTTCCTGACCTCAATGCGGACTTTTCCGAGTGCCATCCTGTCACCATGCTCTCGTTCTTTTCGATGATTCTTCTCTTTGCTAAGGCAGGGCAGGAGCAATCCCCCGGACTTCCCCCTGCCAATTTTTATTGGGTTCCCCTGTTGAATACCTCGCAGCTTGCTGCGGGGATGAAAACAGGAGCTCGCCCGATGGCGAGCTGAGTCGTTAGAATCGAGGTATGAGCTCGATTCAACGAACTCGCCATTCCGTCTACGATCTGAAATATCACTTCGTTTGGGTCCCCAAGTATCGCAAACTGATCTTGCAGGGCAAGTTGGCGCTGCGATTGCGCGAGCTGTTTGTCGAAATCTCGCAACGCTACGGCTGGGAATTGGAAGAAGCCGCGGTGGTGGGCGATCACGTGCATTTGTTCGTCAGTGCCCCTCCCAAGTATGCTCCCGCGCGCATCGTGCAAATCTACAAGAGCATCTCGGCTCGCTTGATCTTCCAAGAATTCCCTGAAGTCAAAAAACATTTGTGGGGTGGGGAACTGTGGAGTGATGGGTACTTCGTCCGTTCGGTGGGGGATCAAGTGACGGCTCAGGTGATCAAACGCTATGTTCGAGCTCAACACGATCCTAGTCTTCCTTTCGATCTCTAATACCTCGCAGCTTGCTGCGGGGTCTTTTACTCATCGATCGGACTGCTGCCTCAGTTCTTCTCATTGTAGCGCGGGATCCCTCCCGCGGGTTCAAGGCGATCCAGCTTGCCGTCGTTACGTTCCACGGGGCTCGAAAGTCCTTGAGCCGCGGGCGACCCTTCCCGCGCTTGTCGATGGGTACTCTGAGGCAGCGGCTCAGCGTCAGAGCATTAAATCTAGTGAGCCGAGAAAGGAGGTGAACAACGATGACGACGTATCAGACAAAGCGCGCGCAGCCAGCGCGAGAGACGCTCGACTGGAATTCTTTCTGGGCGACGTGTCCCCAGTGCCAGCACCGCTACGGGATCTCGATCAAGTTAATTGGCGCGTACCTTGACCGATTATTCGCGAGCTTCGCGACGCGCAGGCCGTACGCAAAGCCTAGCGCGAGTGCGCCTACTAATTTCTCACAGTGATTCATGATTGACAAGGCGCTCTGGAAGCTCTCGCAGCTGGCGCTTGCGCTAGCGAATCTGGTCTTTGTTACTGCGATGGCGATCATTAACTGGGTATTCTCCGTATTCGAGACACGCCGTCCGTCGCGCTGAGCGGTAATCTTCACGCGGGCTCGCTTGTGCGCAGAGCGGGCCCGCAAAAGATTTTGCGGGCAAAGGTAGGCAGGGGAACGTCCGCACCCGAACCCGGCTTCGGCGACGAGCTGCGCTCGTGCCTCTGGCCACCCTTGCCCCACCCCCAAGGGTTAAAACGAATTTCTTGATTGTAAGAGATCGGCATCTACTTTTTCGCACGGGGTGCAGTAGCGGCGACGGCTTTGGTTAATAATTTCTGAACGACAGGAGGTGGTCGGTAATGAGGGGGGAGGATTGAGTTTTGCCCGCAGCGCACTTCCGACCGTCGCGCCAAACTCACGATAGAAAAACTCATGGCGATCGAGCGTCACCAGCTGCTCGAATTGTTGGGGCAAGAGCAACCCGACTTCACGGGCGAGTGTTTCCGCATCATCGGCGCCGATGCGAAACGCGATAAGTCCCGTCGCATTACCCAAGAGCGCATCACGGACTATATCGGGCAGTTGATTCAAGTATTGACACGCACACCACAGAGAGAGTCCATACTTGGCCGACTCTGCGAGAATCTGTGGCAGTGATGAGGGATCGGCAAAGGAGCCAATCTCGTCGATATATATTCTAAACGGAGTTCGAGCACCCGGAGGAAGTTTCGTCCGGCCTAGAGCAGAAAGGAAGAGCGCACTGACGAACAGCGAGCCAAGAAGCGAGGCAGCTTTCGTTCCAATCAACCCTTGCGCGAGATTCACAATCACAAAGCGGCCGTCACTGAAGCATTCACTCAAGTCAAGTCGGTGATCGGTTTGATTGACGATCCTGCGTAGGATCGGGTTGCTATTCACTTGGCCGATTTTATTGACGATGGGAATAATCGCTTCTTCACGCAGATGCTCCGGCCATCGAGGGAATTTTTCAGCCCAAAACTCTCTCACGAGTGGATCGCGGTCGCGCAGCAGCGGGTGAGCGATTACGGAAGCACGAAACTTTGGATCGGTCAAAAAGCGCTCTAAATTCAACAGGGTTGCCTTCCCGCTAGTGAGGAGTGCTAGATTAGCGAGCTCCCAGAGAAACTCCATCCTGGGGCCAAAGAACTCGCTATAAATGCGTTTGAAAATGCCAATGACGTTCTGTCCGACGGTTGCCTGCTGATCGGCCGGGATGTTATCGAAAATATTGAACCCAAAGGGATAGTCAAAGTCGCCCACATTCAAGTAGATCGTACGGTTGATCAATCGACGAGGGATGGCATCGAGCACGCGCTCAGCGAGATCTCCGTGGGGATCAATCAGGCAAAAGCCCCGTTCATGGTCTATATCATCACGAATCGCGTGTTCAAAGAAAGTAGATTTGCCCATGCGGGTTTTTCCGATAACAAAAAAATGCCCGCGTTTCACGGGCTCTTCGATGATGACCGGTCGTTCGTCAATCGTGAAAGCCCACGTGCGCGCATCACGGGTCATAGCAATCGGTCGATTGTGGGGTGACACGTTCATTATATGAAGTTGTGGGTGTTTTCTGGGATTGTAGCGCAGGTAGGGAGAAATGCAAGGGGATATGACAAGAGCCAGCGGGTGCTGGCTCTTAACGAGAGAACAGTAATGTGCTAGCGCGATCAGCGCGTCGCATACTCGTTCGCTTCCGCGCCGATAGTCTTCCAATCAACGGGCGCAAACAAATCTCTGATTGTTTGTTCACGCTCGAACACTCTTTTCCAAAAGGGACTATAAGCACGTTGCCACGCAAGAAAATAATCATTGCGGGTCAACTGAGGATCAGCGATGTCGCACCGATTAAGAAAGCGGCGCAGTGCCAACGTCCATCCGTGCAACGAACCTGCTTCTTGCGTGAGCAGCTTGATCTGCGTGGCAGCGAATCCCCGAATCCGTAGAAACTCTTCGCCACAAATCCGAATCTCTTCGCTGTCAGCGTTCTTCCACCCTTGGCAGGTATATCGAGACATACCATCACCTCTCTGTGAAATGCATACGGGAATTATGCTGAATGGAACGATATTTTGGAAGCACTGATATTGTAGCACAAAATCATATGTTTGAGAAGGGGTTTTCGCATTTGCCATAGAAAAAACTGATCGGTTACAATGGCATTAAGGAGGCGGGAAGGGGTTATGCAACAGCAACCAGGGTTCAATAGTCAGCAGTGGCGGCCGGTGTACGCGGTGTTGATCGGTCTTGGGGCGGCCTATCTTGTCGGAGCGATGCTGGGCGTGTTTATTGCCAGCATTGCGCAAGTCTTGGCATGGGTTGCGGTTTTTGCGGTCTCCATCTTTATTGGCATCCTGTGCGGGCTCTGGTACCTGGAAGGAAGTTTCATTAAAGGCTTCTACCGTATGCTGGCACCGCTCTTTATGTACCGAGGAAGCAAGTCTACCGATGGAGAAGTAAAACCACGGATTGAGTTTCAGAAGAGCAGCTGGAAAGAGATTGGTGAAGAAGCACAACGCTACGCTACTGAAGAAGCCCGCCACCAGATGCAGCAAGAACAAGCGGTACGACACGGCGGCCTCTTCTCTAACTTGTTCCACAGTGTGCGCGAGGGTGCAAAGCTCGAAGCCCGCAAGCGCGAGCTCGAGAAAGAAACCGAGTTTAAGAAGACCTAAGTCGAACTCACTAAAACCCACGCCGATCTTGCGCGTGCGCGGGTTGAACAAACGATTGCTGGGCCGAAGAAGGCCAAAGAAGAAGGGGTCGCCGATTTACATCTGGAGAAAGCAGTATTTGAAGCGGAGCGCGATATTCGCAAAGTTGAGCGCGAAATGGAAGTCCTCAAGCGCCAGTGGAAGGAAGAAGATGATCTCTTGAAAACGGCGATGAAGGATGCTTCTGATCAGTCTCAGTACGTCGTCCAACTCGCGGCGCAGAAGAAGCAACGGATCGCCGAGATTCAAGCGCTGGGCTTGCCACCCGCTGAACAAAAGAAAGTCATCGGCCACATCAACCAATGGTTTAATCAAAAGGTGCAATCAGTGCTCGCCGCTGATGCCGGGCACGATACGGATGATGGGCCCACCTTATGAAAAAAACACACGCGCTAAAGAAAGCGCTGAGCAAAGATCGCGCTCACTTTCGCGGCGCGATCCAGAAGAGCAAGGGCTGGGCTCAGGTTGTTCGACAGCCACCCAAACCAAAACCCAATGGGGTCTTCATAGGGCGGCGGCTCGATACAAAAGAAATCGCAACCATCAGCCCTGAACACCTTCAAACCCACATGCAGATCATCGGTGCGACTGGCGTTGGAAAGTCCAAGTTTCTCGAAGCGCTCGCGCGCCAAATCATTAAGGCGAAATCCCAACCAGCGCTCGTTGTCCTCGATCCTCATGGCGACTTATATCACGACATTCTCGCCTACTGCGTCGCCCATAAAATCAGAGACCGCTTGGTCATTCTTGACCCGCACGAGCAGCAGTTTCGCACCGGCTTTAACCCGATGCGGCGCGACCAACGCTCGATTACCTACCAAAGCGTCATGATGCTCGAAGGCATCAAGAAGTGTTGGGGCCAAGAGACGTTTCACCAGACGCCCCGCATGGCGCGCTGGCTCTATAACACGATCCGCAGCTTGGTCGAGGCTGAGCTGACGCTTGCCGAAGCGACGGACTTACTCGACCCCCACGACAATCCGGTGCGAAACGCAGTTCTTCCCTTTGTTAAGGACCCGATCGTCAAACGCGATTGGCAATGGTACACCTCGCTGACAGGGCCACACGCGAAGAATCTGCGTGAGGAGCGTACTGAGTCAGCATGGAACCGCATTCAAATGTTTCTCAAATTCCCTGAAATCGCACAGATGCTCACGCAACAGCGGAGCGTCATCGATTTTGGAAACATTCTCTCTCAAGGGAAAATTCTCCTCGTCAACCTCAAACACGCGGGCCTCATGAGCAGAGACGAATCATCGCTCTTAGGCACCCTCATTATCAACGATATTGTAGCCGCCGCGTTCCAGCGCGACCCTGAAGAACGTCGGCGCTGCTACCTGATGATCGACGAGTTCCAGAACTTCGTTACCAAAGACCTTTGTGCGATTCTTGACGGCGGTCGTAAATTCGGACTTCACTTGATCTTAGCCCACCAGCATCTTGCGCAGCTCAAACAGCGGGACGAGGAGGTCTACTACTCCACGCTCACGAATGCCCGTACCAAAGTGGTCTTTGGCGGTCTTAGCACCGATGACGCTGAACTCATGGCTAAGAAAGTCATGCGCTTCAACTTGATGGACGTGAAGCAGGAGCTCTACCGCACCGTGTTTCGCCCGGTCGAATCAACGCGCACCATCACCTCTGATTCTGAAGGAGAGGTCACCCACGAGGGCGTGATGAACGCATTTGGATCGGGTAGGGTGTATAGCTGTGAAGGAGGCATATTCTTCGACCCTGCAGTCCTGAGTTCGTCAGAATTTGATTCACGCGGAGAATCGAGCGGCAGCGGGCATTCATACAGCAGTAGCACGGTTGAAGCGCCGTTCTACGAATACCACGAGGAGCAGGAACTGGCGTCCCGTGAGTTCTGGCGTTTGGACGAGCACCTGTACCGCGCCACCATGCAGCTCGTC
>JACOSB010000141.1 GCA_016179105.1 Candidatus Acetothermia bacterium | reverse complement strand
CCGACCAGCAGAGCGGTCCGGGTAGCATCGATGTCGATACAGAAACACCGCGAAATCTTTTTGATGAGATAAACGCTGATTTTCCTCTGTTGAAACATGCTTCTAGACTACTCACCTTTCAAGTCCTGGTCTAGAGCCTTCTTAATTATTGACCGAATGTACTTAGTTAGCTACGATCCGCAAAATCTCTTGGAACACGGTGTCTACCGAGCGACGGCCATCGATCTCTCGGAGCACGCCGGGCTTCGCGCGGTAGAACGAGAGCAGCCCTTCGATCTCGTTCTCGTACTGGACTTGGTAGCGCCGCTCGACGACCTCGCGCGTATCGTCAGTGCGCTGGATGAGCTTTCCGCCACAAACATCACAAACGCCCTCTTTCTTGGGAGGGCTTGAGAGCAGATTATAATTTCTCCCACAAGATTCGCACATGCGCCGCGCGATCGAGCGGGCGATCACCTCTGCTTTGGGCACTTGGATGTGCAAAACTCTCTCGATGATCGCGACTTTGTCGAGCATCTGGGCTTGCACGATGTTCCGAGGAAAACCGTCCAGCACAAAACCTAATGTTCCCTCCAAGCGCCCGTGAATCATGTCAATGATCACTTGGTCGGGCACGAGATCGCCCCGATCCATGAACGTTTTTGCTTTTAAGCCGAGCGCTGTGCCGCGCTTCAGTTCATCTCTCAACAAGTCACCCGTCGACAAGTGCGGGACGCCCAAGTGTTTGGCCAACTGCACGGCCTGGGTTCCCTTGCCCGCTCCGGGCGGGCCTAACAGCACAATCCGCGTCGCACTCACGTCGTTACTTCCGCCCGAGAACACTGCCCTTTTGGATCAAGCTCTCGTAGTGGCGCTCGACCATGTGTGCCTCGATCTGCTTGAGCGTATCTACAGCCACGCCCACGACGATCAGAATCGACGTACCCCCGATGAACCTCAGGAAGTTCGCCGAAGTACTGTTGGATGTCATGGCAAAGCTGATCGTATACGGGATCAGCGAGATCAAGACCAAGAATGTCGCACCGACGAAGAGCATGCGCCCTTGCACCCCCTCGATGTAATCGCCCGTCGGCTTGCCGGGGCGAATGCCGGGAATGAAGCCACCCCACTTGCGCAAGTTGTCCGACATATCTCGGGGGTTAAACACGATCGCACTGTAAAAGTACGTGAAGAAGACGATCAAGAGCGCATAGGAAAACAAATAGAGCCATTGACCGCGCTGCAAATCGTCAGAGATGGCTTGCAGCCAACCCGGGAAGACGAGATGCGCTTGGTTTTCCAGAAAATTAAAGGCGACCGAGGGAATCGTCATCAGCGCGGCGGCGAAGATGATCGGGATGACGCCGCCCTGGTTCACTTGCAACGGCAGATACGTATTGTGCCCGCCGTAGACGCGCCCCTTCACGATACGCTTGGCGTACTGAATATCGATGCGGCGCACGCCCAATTGTACTGCGACGACGGCGGCGGTCATTGCTATGTAGAAGATCGGGAGGACGATGCCCCAGATCGGGTTAACGGTGGTAGAGTAGATTTCCGTCGCGATGCTGTAAAAATAAGTGGGATAGCTGGCCATGATTCCGGCCATGATGATCATCGATATACCTCGACCGATGCCGTTCTCGGTAATGCGCTCGCCCAGCCACATCAAGAACATCGTTCCCGTGGTGAGCGCGAGCACCGAGAGGAAGTAAAAACCAATTTTCCCGCCCAGTGCATCCGGGGAGACCAAGTCCGATTGCACGATGAAGAAGCTGGTGCCCAACGCTTGCAAGATCGCGAGGCCCACGGTGCCGTAACGAGTAATCTTATTGATGACCTGCCGCCCCTCTTCGCCTTGTTGCTGTAACTCTTTGAGTCTCGGGACGACCGCGACAAGCAAGCTCAAAATGATCGAGGCGTTGATGTACGGGATGACGCCCAGCGCAAAGACGGAGTAGTTCGTGAGCGCCCCCCCCGTGAACAAGCTCACGAACGAGAGAATTTGTCCGGCGGCGGATTGGGATTGTCGCAGGGATTCAAAGAATTGGCCCAATTTAAAGCTATCGATCCCCGGGACCGGGATCCACGTGCCCAGTCGAAAGATCAGAATAGCTCCGAGCGTAAACAGAATGCGTTTACGCACCTCTGGGATCCTGAATACTTCAGTAATGCCCGCTAGCATAGCTCAGCTCACTTCCCCGAGTCGGGTTTTTTCTTGGCAGCCCCGGCGGCCTTTTTTTCGGCGGCCGCGGGTTTATCTTTGACCTTGGTTTCTGTCTTAGGCTTGGCCTTTTCGGCTTTGGCTTTGTCGGCTTTCTCTTCGGGCTTGGCTTTCGCTTCGGCTTCGGCTTTGGCAGCAGCCTTGGCAGCGGCTTCCGCAACCGCCTTCGCTTCGGCTTCTCGGCGTAACTGTTTCTTGCCCGGCTTCTTCTCGATTTTGGGCAAGAGCGAGAGGGCCTCGCCGCCGGCCGCTTGGATCTTCTTGAGCGCGCTCTCGCTAAACTTATGCGCTTTGATCGTCAATTTTTTCGTGAGTTCTCCGTCACCTAAAATCTTAATTCCGTCCAATAGTTTATCGACCAGCCCGGCCGCTCGGAGCACTTTGGGCGTGATCCGTGCCCCCGACTCGAATCGTTCATTGAGCGTGCCGACGTTCACTACCGCGTATTCGCGCCGGAGCACGTTGGTGAAGCCGCGCTTGGGAATCTTCTTCCAAACGGGGGTCTGACCGCCCTCGAAGCCCGGAACGATGCGATAGCCCGAGCGTGCGGTCTGGCCTTTTCCACCGCGAGTGGAGTAGGTACCGTGCCCGGAGGCGTTGCCCCGGCCGACGCGCTTGCGCCTACGTACCGCGCCCACCGTCGGGCGCACTTGGCTCAGATTCATGCGGCGACCTCCTCGGGCTTCTTGTCGCGCATCTTGGCCACGTCTTCGAGCGTTTTGAGAGCCCCCAGTCCTTCCATCGTCGCTTTGGCGAGCGTCAACGGATTGGTGGACTGACGGGCTTTGGTCAAAATATCACGAATGCCCGCCATGCGACAGATCGCGCCGACCGTGCGTCCGGCGATCACGCCCGTGCCGGGGAAGGCCGGTTTGAGCAAGACTCTCGAGGCTTTGAACTTGCCGATCACTTCGTGCGGGATCGTGCCCTGGTTGAGCGGAATCCGAATCAGATTGCGCTTGGCGTCACGGATCGCCATCTGAATCGCGACCGGGACTTCGCGCTTGTTGCCCTTGCCAATCCCGACACGGCCATTCTTATCGCCGATGACGACGGTCGCGCGGAAGCTCAGGTTTTTGCCGCCCTTGACGACTTTCGCGACACGGCGCAAGTCAATCACTTCGTTCTCAAACTCGTCTTGCTCGCGGGGCCGGCGATCACCGCGAGGCCGGCGCTCGCGTTGTTCGCGCCCGCCACGCACTGTGGGTCGCTGTTGTCCCTGAGTCCCTGGTGTCTCTTTTTGCGGCTCAGCCATGGAGCACCACCTTTAGAATTTTAACCCCGCCGCGCGGCTGCTGTCCGCCAGCGCTTTAATCACGCCGTGGTACGGAAACCCCGCGCGGTCGAAGACCACTTGCTTAATCCCTTGTTGTTGGGCTCGCTCGGCAATCACTTTCCCGATCACTTGAGCAGATTTTACAGTCCCACCTTTGACGCCGGTGATCTCTTTTTCCAAGGTAGACGCAGCGACGAGCGTCTTGCCCTCTAAATCATTGATAATCTGAGCGTGCACGTGCTTTAGGCTCTTGTACACACACAGCCGTGGCCGCTCGGGCGTCCCGAAAAGTTTTTTGCGTAACCGCCGATGCCGTTTCTGTCGTGCCTCGTTATGACTCGGTCGAGCCATGCGTTAACCCTCCTTCGCGGCGGCGCCCGCTCCACCCGCGAGTTTGCCCTCTTTGCGGCGGATGACTTCGTCTTTATAACGAATACCTCTCCCCTGGTAGGGTTCGGGCTTACGTAGTGCGCGGATCTCGGCCGCGACTTGACCGACTAATTGCTTATTGGCGCTGGTCAATGTGATCACGGTCTGATCAGCCACGGTCGCGGTAATCCCCTCGGGCAGTGGGTACTTCACCGCATCATGAAAACCAATTTCGAGTTCTAATACTTTGCCCTGGACTTTGGAGCGATAACCCAAGCCGACCAATTGCAAAATTTTTGTGTACGGCTCTTGGACGCCTTTGACCATATTGGCGAAGAGAGCTCTATAGAGCCCGTGTCGTGCGCGGGCATCCTTCTCATCGGTATGACGGGCGACCGTGAGGGCCCCGTCGGCGACCGAGACCGCGACAAACCGGGTCTCAAACGTTTGCGTCAGTTTTCCGCCCTTACCCTCCACGGTAACCGTGTCGTTACTCACACTGACCTTGACACCTGCTGGAATGGCGATCGGCAGTTTCCCAATACGAGACATAGTGCATTCACCTACCAGACGTGGACCAAAACTTCGCCGCCCATGCGCTTGGCTTTCGCTTGCTTGCCGGTCATGACGCCCTGGGGCGTGCTCAAAATAGCAATTCCCAAGCCGTTACGGACGCGCGGGATCTCTCCCACCGAGACATAGACTCTTTGTCCCGGCCGCGAGACCCGCTCGATCGAACTGAGCACTTTCTCGCGCCCGCGCTTGCCTTTATACTTCAGTGTCACTTGGAGTGAGGCTCTGTTGTCTTGCTCGACGACGCGATAGTCGCTGATAAACCCTTCTTCTTTGAGGATGCGGCAGATCTCGGCCTTGAGTTTAGATGACGGGAGCTTGATCTCACGATGGAAGCGCTCCTGGGCGTTACGGATCTGCGTGAGCATGTTGCTAATCGGGTCCATGGTATTAGATCACCAACTTGCCTTACGAATCCCGGGGAGCTCGCCCTTGTGGGCCAGTTCGCGGAAGCACAGACGACATACGCCAAAATCACGAATGTACCCGCGTTCGCGGCCGCACAACTGACACCGATGATACTCGCGAGTCTTGTATTTGGACGGTCTCATCGCCCGTACGACTAACCCTGTTCGTGCCATAGTCAGAATCTCCTTTAGTCTTTGATGGGCAGACCCATCGCTTTGAGCAAATAATATCCTTCACGGTCGGTCTTGGCCGTGGTGACGATCGTGATGTCCATGCCCTGGACTTTTTCGACTTCGTTATATTTAATTTCCGGGAAGACCAATTGCTCGGTGATGCCAATCGAATAATTGCCGCGCCCGTCAAAAGAGTCCGCCGAGACGCCGCGGAAGTCTCTGATCGCGGGCAGCACGATATTGAATAATTTATCCAAGAAAGCAAACGCGCGGTCGCCTCGCAGAGTCACGGAGCAGCCGATCTGGTCGCCCTGAGTGATACCAAAGTCGGAGATGGCGCGCTTGGCTTTGCGAATCACCGGTCGTTGGCCCGCGATCTTGCCCATATCTCGGACGCACGCCTCGATCACTTTGGCGTTGTCATGCTCCTTGATGCCCATGTTCAAGACCACTTTGTCGATGCGCGGCACCTGCATGACATTCTTGTAATTGAGTTCTTTCATCAATCTCGGGATAATCTCAGCTCTATAGCGCTCTTTTAGCATAAAAAATCCTCACTCAGTCGCACGTCTTCACGCCTCGATCACTTTGGCGCCGCACTGTTTGCACTTGCGAAATTTTTCACCGCTGGGCAAGATTTCAAAGCCGACCCGCGTGGGCTTGTCGCACTCTTTGCAGACCAACAATAAATTCGAGAGCGAGATCGTGCCTTCACGGACGAGAATGCCGCCCTCGCGGTTCTTCGCGGTGGGGCGTTGATGGCGCGTGGTCATCGCGACGCCCTTGACGATCGCGCGATTCTTCTCAGGGTAGACCACCGCGACCTCGCCGGTCTTGCCCTTATCGTTACCGGACATAACATAGACCGTATCGCCCTGGCGAATTTTTTGTACGCTCATACTATAAAACCTCCGGCGCGAGCGAGAGAATTCTCAACATATTCTTTTTACGTAGCTCTCGGGGCACGGGTCCGAAAATGCGGGTCCCGACCGGCTCCATCGTGTTGCTAATCAACACGACGGCGTTGTCGTCAAAGCGAATGCTGCTGCCGTCCTCACGGAGATAGTGATCGCGCGTGCGCACGATCACGCCCTTGACGACGGCACCCTTGTCGATCTCGCTCGTGGGGATCCGCCTCTGGACCGAAGCAACCACGATGTCGCCAATTTTGCCCCCGGTCGCATCGGGAATTCCCAAGACGTTGATGACTCGAACGGTTTTGACCCCCGAGTTGTCCGCGACGTTCAGAATGCTTCGTACTTGAATCATAAGAACCCTTCCCGCTCCCGTGTTTAACTGGAGCGAGCCTTTTCCAAAACTTCTTCCACGCGCCAGCGCTTCAGCTTCGAGATCGGCCGGCATTCGATAATTTTTACGAGGTCGCCCAATTTCGCTTCGCTCTGCTCGTCGTGCGCGTAGAACTTGGCCCGCTTCTTGATATATTTCCGGTAGCGGGGGTGCTGCGCGCGCGTCTCGACGAGCACTGTCACGGTCTTGGTCATCTTATCGCTGATGACCCGTCCAATTTTCTGTTTTAAGGGCATCGTTCTCCCTTTCTCCTAACTCCCCATGATTCTCTTACGTTTTGCTTCCGTCTTGCTTCTCTTGTTGGCTCGAGGGCGCTTGTGTGAGTGTTGCTTCAGTCTTGTTAGGAGCGCTCCCGGTTTGGTTTTTGAGTTGGCGCTCGCGCAAGATAGTTTTCACCCGCGCGATCTTGCGCTTGGCCGCCGTCAGCCCGGCCGTGTTCAGCTGCTGGCCGGTCGAGACCTGAAAGCGAAAATTAAAGAGCTCTTTCTTGAACTCGCGCTCTTTTTGCTGGAGCTCGGCATCGGTCATATCGCGAAGCGCGGATGCTTTCATTTCAGTTCGCCTCCCAACCTTAAGCGTGCCCGCAATCTTGTCTTGATGGGCAAACGATGGTTGCAGAGTCGCTGCACTTTCTCGGCTATGGTTCGATCGACCCCACTCATCTCAAACAAAATTCTTCCGGGGCGCACGACGGCACACCAGCCGACTGGATCGCCCTTTCCGCGACCCATGCGGGTTTCAGCCGGCTTCTTACAGATGGGCTTGTGCGGGAAGATGCGGATCCAAATCTTGGAGTTCTTTTCTAAATGACGACTCATCGTCTGACGGCACGCTTCGATCTGATTGGCCGTGATCCACGCGGGCTCTAAGGCTTGGATGCCGTAATCGCCGAACGCGACATGGCTGCCGCGCAGGTCCTTGCCTTTGCGGTTGCCACGATGGTCTTTCCTAAACTTTGTTTGCTTGGGTGCCAGCAGCGACACGGTTCTCCCCCTTCACCGGGAAAATATCCCCGCGATAGATCCAGACTTTGATCCCAATCATCCCGTACTTGGTCAGTGCCTCGGCTGTCCCGTAATCAATATCGGCGCGAAGCGTCTGGCAGGGCACGCGGCCCTCGTGACTACGGACTGCACGAGCGATTTCGGCGCCGCCCAAACGTCCGGCCAAGCGTAACTTAATCCCCTTGGCTCCGTTATCCATCACGCGCAGAATGACTTCCTTCATCGCGCGCTGCGGCGGAATACGATTCTTGATTCTGAACGCAATGTCTTCAGCGATTAAGGCTGCTTCGGTATCCGGGCTGTCGACTTCTTTGATGGAAATTTTTACTTTGCGACCGAGCTTGTGCTCCAAATCTTTCTGAAATTGGTCGATCTCGGTGCCGCCCTTGCCAATGATAATTCCCGGGCGGGCTGTGCGAATCACCAGAGAAATTCGGTCTTCGGTCGGGCGCTCGATATTCACTTCGGCGATGCCCGCACCCTGATAGCGATCTTTAATCATCCGGCGTAGCTTATAATCTTCTTTTACGTACTCGACGGACTTCTTCTCATTAAACCAGTTGGACTTCCACTTTTTGGTGATCCCTAAGCGAAGTCCGTACGGATGTATCTTTTGACCCATAAGTTAGCTCGCGGCGCTCTGGTCCGCTTCCCCCTTCTTCGTCGTCGTTGACTTCTTCTTGCCCGGTATCTCGTCCGAGACAACGATCATGATGTGCGAGGTGCGCTTCTTCTGTAAATCCGCGCGGCCGCGCGAGTTGGGCACGACGCGCTTCAGGAACGGACCTTTGTCGACGCGGGCTTCTTTGACATAGAGAGTCTCTACGTCCATATCATAGTTCTCTTCAGCGTTCGCGATCGCCGACTCCAAGCATTTTCGCACGGGCTTCGCGGACTTCGTCTTGGCGAAGCGCGTGAACTTCAGTGCTTCATCGACTTTCTTGCCTTGAATCTCACGAGTCAGGAGTCGAGTCTTATCGTAGGAGACTCGAACCCACCGAGACATCGCTTTGGCTTCCATGATGGTTGCTCCCTAAAATTACGTCTTCTGTGTCGTGGTCTTCTTCTTGATGCCGCCGTGCGCTTTGAAGATACGGGTCAACGCGAACTCGCCCAGCCGGTGTCCGACCATCGTCTCTTGAATAAAGACGGGCACGTGCGTCTTGCCGTTGTGCACTTTGATCGTGAGCCCCACCATGATCGGCAACACCATGCTCGCGCGGGACCACGTTTTAATTTCCGAAATCTCGCCTTTCTTGGCCTTCTCGACTTGCTTCATCAGCTTGGGATGAACGAAGGGACCTTTCTTAACAGAGCGACCCATAGCTTACCTGCGCCCCTTTCGCGGATTCACTATCAGACGATCGCTGGCCTTACGGGGGTTGCGCGTGCGCACGCCCTTGGCGGGTTTACCGGAGAAGGTGCGCGGCGGACCGCCGACGTAGCCACGCCCCTCGCCTCCGCCGTGCGGGTGGTCGACCGGGTTCATGGCCGTTCCGCGAACTGTTGGCCTCCAGCCCAGATGGCGGCGACGACCGGCCATGCCATGACGGATGTTCTTATTATCCGGGTTGCTGACTTGTCCTACGGTCGCCATGCACTCTCCCTTAAAGAGTCTCGTTTCTCCAGAAGGTAAGAGCAAGCGCGCCCAGTTGTTCTCGATGCCCATGAACTGACAGTACGTGCCCGCGGCGCGCGCGACTTTCCCGCCGCGACCCGGGTCTAGCTCGACACAATGGAGAATCGAGCCGAGCGGCATCTTCTTTAAGGGCAGAGCGTTGCCGACTCGCGCTTCGACCTGTTCGCCCGCTTCTACCGTGGCACCCACTTCCAGATTCAAAGGAGAGATAATATAACTTTTTTCGCCATCGGCGTAGTGCAAGAGCGTAATCCAAGCTGTTCTATTCGGATCGTACTCTTTAGAGACGACCTTGGCGGGAACGCCTTGCTTATGACGGGCGAAGTCCACCAAGCGATAGCGCTGCTTGTGGCCGCCGCCGCGATGGCGAACCGTGACGCGGCCCGTGTTGTTGCGTCCGCCCGTCCTCTTCAAAGGACGAAGCAGCGACTTTTCGGGCTCTTTTTTCGTGAGCTCGCTGTAGTCGGGCCAGACGGCGTTTCGTAGGCCCGGCGTGATCGGCTTAAACGTTCTCGTACCCATAAATTTCTCCTATAAATTACTGATAAATCTCGATGCGATTATCTTTCGCCAACTGCACAATCGCCTTCTTCCAATTTTGTGTACGGCCTTGCTGCCAGTACTTGCGGCGACGCGGCTTTCCTAAATGATTCATGACCCAAACCTTGGTGACTTTGACTTTGAACATCGCTTCGACCGCGCGTTTCACTTGCACCTTGTTCGCATGCGGGTGAACTTTGAAGACGTATTTGTTCTTTTCCTGGAGCTTCCAGTTCTTCTCGCTCACCAGCGGCGCTAAGAGCACATCTTCTAAGTAAGCCATAAATTAGATCGCCCAAAACTAGGCGAGTTTGCACCTCGCTTCGAGTTCCGGCAGAGCCTGTTGCGTGACTAAGAGATTCTCGTACTTCAGCACATCATACGTGTTCACGCTGTTGGTCTCGACGCACTTGGTCCAAGGCAAGTTCGCGAAAGTCTTCTTCACCGGCCGGCTGTATTCTTTCTGAGAGACGACAATCAAGACTTCGTTCTTAAATTTGTCGCTCTTCGGGAAACCGAGCCCGCTCAATAATTTCAGGCCCTCTTTGGTCTTGGGTTTTTCATAACTAATCTTATCGATCACATGGAGTTGTTGGTCTTGGAGTTTGGCGACGAGCGCCGAGCGGAGCGCTCCGCGCTGCATCTTCTTGGGCAGGCCGTAATTGTACTCTTTCGGATGAGGACCGAAGACGATACCGCCCTTGCGCCAGATGGGCGAACGGCGCGAGCCGTGACGGGCATTGCCCGTGTGTTTCTGTGGCCACGGTTTCTTGCCACCGCCCGCGACTTGGCTGCGGGTCTTGGTCGCGTGCGTGCCTTGCCGTAGATTCATCAGATAAGTGCGAACGGCGCGGTAGAGCAAGTCTTTGTTGACGGGCCCGGAGAAGAGCGTGGGGCTCAAATCAACATCGCCACCCTTGCCGCCCTCGAATTTATACAGAGAAACTTTCGGAGCACTTTGGTTCATGTCTGATCACTCACCCGGCCTTCCGGATCTCGATCACAGCGCGGTTATGTCCGGGGACGGCCCCTTTTATCACTAAGAGATTTTTCTCAGGGATAATTTTCAACACTTGCAGATTCTGTACGGTGGCGCGCTCGTTGCCCATGCGGCCGGCCATTCTCCAACCCTTGAAAGTCTTTCCGGTCGCGCGGATATTTCCGATCGAACCCGGTCGGCGATGCCATTTGGACGAACCGTGAGAAGCATCGCCTCCACGGAAGCCGTGGCGGCGCATCACGCCCATCGTGCCTTTGCCCTTGGAGGTCGCGCTCACGTGCACGAGCTCGCCCTCTTGGAAGATAGATACAGAAAGCTCTTGGCCGGGCTTATACTCGCTCGGATTTTCTATGGAAAACTCGCACAGCGTTCGCTTCGGAGCGGCTCCGGCCTTGTTCAGATGCCCTTTTTCGGGTTTAGTAATATTTTTTTCTTTAATCTTTCCGTGGCCCAGCTGGATGGCATTGTAGCCGTCCGTCTCGGTCGTCTTGATTTGCGTGACGACCGAGGGCTCGGCCAAGATCACTGTGGCCGCGATCGCGCGTCCCTTCGGGTCAAACCACGTCATCATGCCCGCCTTCTGACCTAGAATACCTAACGCCATAAAACCCTCCGAAAATTTTTCTGACCCACTGCGACTCTGCCTCTACAGCTTGACTTCGATGTCGATCCCCGTGGGCAGCTCGATGTCCATCAGCGCGTTGATCGTCTCTGAGGTCGGCTCTCGGATGTCAATCAAGCGCTTATGGACGCGCCGCTCAAAATGCTCCATGCTCTTTTTATTGACATGGGGCGAGCGCAAGACGGTGTACCGATGGATCTCGGTCGGGAGCGGAATCGGCCCCGCGATCTTGGCGCGAGTCTCGGTCGCCGTCTTGACGATGCGGCGCATCGCTTCATCCACGAGTTCGTGGTCATAGCCTTTGAGGCGGATGCGAATCTTCTCACGAGCCATTACTTTCTACCTTTCAAGACTTCTTCTTTTAAGCTGGGTGGCACGACTTCGTAATGCGAGAACTGCAAGTGATATGCCGCGCGCCCCTGCGAGAGCGAGCGCAGGCGGGTCGCATAACCGAAGGTGCTCGCCAACGGAATTTGGGCTTTGATAATCTGAGTATTGTGATGATGGATTTCCATTGCCGTGACCTGAGCACGACGAGACTGGAGGTCGTTAATAATTTCGCCCACATAATCTTCGGGGGTCGTGATCTCGACCGTCATGATCGGCTCGAGCAAGTTGGCTTTCGCTTGCTGGAAGGCTTGCGTGAGCGCGTGCGCGGCAGCCGTCTTGAAGGCGATCTCGCTCGAGTCGACATCGTGATAAGAGCCATAGTGCAACGTGGCACGAATGTCGACGATGGGGAAACCACCAAGCGGCCCGCTGGACAACGATTCCTTCAAGCCCTTGTTGACAGCGGGGATGTACTCGCGCGGGACAGCGCCGCCCTTGACTTCATCGACGAACTCGAATCCCCCACCGCGAGAAAGGGGCTCAAATTTAATACAAACGTGCGCGTACTGGCCGCGGCCGCCGGTTTGTTTAATAAATTTCTCTTCGATGTCTACGGGCTCGGCGAGCGTCTCTTTGTACGCCACTTGCGGGCGGCCCAAGTTCGACTCGACCTTGAACTCGCGCTGCAAGCGATCATGGATGATCTCCAAGTGCAACTCGCCCATACCGGACACGATCATCTGGTTGGTCTCGGGATCGACTTTGAATCGGAAGGTGGGGTCTTCTTGAGCGAGTTTGTACAAAGCTTCGCTGAGCTTGTCTTCCTCGGTGCTCGTCTTCGCCTCGACGGCGGCCGTCACGACCGGCTCGGGGAATTCGATCTTCTCTAAGATAATCGGCTTATCCGGGTCGCAGATCGTATCGCCGGTGATGAGCTCTTTGGGGCCGACGATCGCGGCAATATTGCCCGCGAACACGGCTTCGACTTCGGTGCGTTTGTTCGCGTGCATGTGGAACAAGCGAGAGATTCTCTCTTTCTTGCCCGTGGTCGAATTCAAAATATAGGAGCCGCTCTCGAGTTTGCCCGAATAAACACGGACATAGACGAGACGGCCCGTGTACTCATCCGTCTGCACTTTGAACGCGAGGCCGGATAACGGATCGTCAGGGCTCGGCTGGCGCTGAAGCTTAGCTCCGTCCGCAGCCCCATTAAGACTATTGCCCTCGATGGTTCCGCGATCGAGCGGCGAGGGTAGGTAGTCTACAATGGCATCCAACAGCGGTTGAACGCCGATATTTTTGAGTGATGAACCACAAACGACGGGTACGTACTCTTTTTCAAGGGCCGCTTTTCGGACAGCCTCCTTGAGTTCATCAACCGTGAACGGATGGCCGTCCAAGAATTTCATCATGAACTGGTCGTCGGTCTCGGCCAGCCGCTCGAGCAAATTCTCTTTCGCAGCCTTCACTTTATCTTGAATTTCTTGCGGAATTTCTTTCAGTTCAAACTTGGCCCCTTTGGAATCGAGATCCCAAACGATCATTTTCATTTGCAACAGATCGACAATTCCCACCATCGTATCGCCTTGGAGATGGGGATACTGGAGGGTCATGGTGACGACCGAAAGTTTGTCGACCATCGACTGGACGGCGGTTTGGAAGTTGGCACCGATGCGATCGATCTTATTGATATAGGCGATACGCGGGACGCCATATTTATCGGCTTGTCGCCAGACTTGCTCGGACTGAGGTTCTACGCCGTCGACAGCCGAGAAAACAGTGACGGCTCCGTCGAGCACGCGCAGACTACGCTCGACTTCGGCCGTAAAGTCGACGTGGCCGGGCGTATCGATGATATTTATTTGATATCCGCGCCAGAAACAAGTCGTCGCCGCGCTCGTGATCGTAATGCCGCGCTCGCGCTCTTGGGGCATCCAGTCCATCTCGGTGTCGCCCTCATCGATGTCACCGATGTCGTGAATGCGTCCAGTGTAAAAGAGCAGACGCTCGGTCGTCGTCGTCTTGCCGGCGTCGATGTGAGCGATGACGCCGATGTTGCGAATCTTCTCTATCTCGTGTCCCAGTGCTTTCATAACGTTCTAAAATTTTGGGGGATACTACCAGCGGTAATGAGCAAACGCGCGGTTGGCTTCTGCCATGCGGTGCATGTCGTTGCGCTTCTCGATAGCTTTTCCCTGGTTATTGATGACGTCTAAGAGTTCTGCCGCGAGCCGCTCCGCCATCGTTCGTTCACCCCGCTCTCGAGCTGCTGCAGCAATCCAGCGCATGGCCAGCGTCTTCTGACGATCTTCGGGGACTTCGTAGGGAACCTGGTAGGCCGCACCGCCGACGCGTCGCGAGCGTGTCTCGAGCCGCGGCGAGCAGGTGCTGAGAGCCTTGTAGAAACTGTCGAGGCCGTTCTCGCCCGTCTTCTTCTGCAAAAGCTCGATCGCTTCATAGACGATCTGGCGAGCGACGGCCTTCTTGCCTTGTTTCATCACATAGTTAATAAACTTTTCGACCGCGCGGGATTTGTGCCGCAGGTCCGGGGGGACCATGCGACCGGGGATGACGCGTTCGATCTGATGTTCAGCCATAAGCGCTCAGCTCAACCGCCGGAAGCAGCCGGAGCAGCAGCACCTCCTCCGGATTTCTTCACGCCGTATTTGGAGCGGCTGCGCTTGCGGCCCTCGACGCCGGCCGAGTCTAACGTCCCGCGGACGATGTGGTAGTTCACGCCGGGTAAATCTTTGACGCGGCCTCCGCGCACGAGCACCATCGAGTGCTCTTGCAAATTATGACCCTCGCCCATGATATAAGCGGTGACTTGGTATTTATTGCTGAGGCGCACGCGGGCGACTTTACGGAGCGCCGAGTTGGGCTTCTTCGGGGTCTTCGTCATGACTCTTATACAGACCCCGCGTTTCTGCGGGCAATGCTCTAAGCCAGCAGAGCGTCGATTGAATTTCTTAATTTGCGTGCGTCCACGACGCACAAGTTGATTCAGCGTCGGCATCAAGACACCTCATATAGTTGAATATTTTTTGCCGAAATAGTACGAAAATTAAGGCAAAACCGATCCCTGACTGGGGCTATTATAGACAAAAGCCCCGAGCCTGTCAAGATCGGCTCAATTCCAGAGACAATTTCTCGTGCTCCGGCGGCTCTGTTGTTGGGGGGTATTGTAGCGCAAGTCTTTTGATTGTGCAAACGTGTGAGCTTGGTGCTGAGCAAATGGATTCTATGGTGTCGTGCTGTGGTGTGGAAAGGCCGCGCGCAACCAGGAGGGCAAGCTCACCAAGAGCGAAGCGAGGAAATGGGTGATATTACTGACTGTTACATCTCTAGTGGAAATCAATAATTCAAGTCGGCGTTGGTGCATGAAAGCTAATCAAGAGTAGATTCCCGCTGACCGTGGCAGGCGGTCAATCCACCCGGTGACTCTGTGGCATCCCCAGATGGGTCATGCGATTGAGGGCGCGACAACGAAGCTGGAACTGGCATACTT
>JACOSB010000140.1 GCA_016179105.1 Candidatus Acetothermia bacterium | reverse complement strand
GTCAGCTCCGGGACGATTACCGACGCCATGATCCAAGACTACATCAGCGAGCAAGAGGGCGAACCGGTTCATGATGATAGTCAATTTCGAATTGACGATACTCCGAACCCCTCGCCTTCAAGGCGAGGGTAGTTCAGTTACTTGTTGCTCATACTCATGCTTATCGACGGGTGAGATCGGAGCACCAATCGTATCGCGTATCGCTTCAGCAGCCCCCGTGAGTCGTACCGCCCATGTCGTCTTTCCTTCTATCTCTGCCAGTAGCGCTAGACCTAACAAATTTCTCGCAGCGCTTCGCTTGTCGTTAATATCTCGGCACATGACCAGACTCTCTTCAAAGTATTTGCGCGCTTCTGCGTAGTCTCCAGACCGAGATGCTGCACTTGCAATGCCGGTCAACGCGATGAGCGTCAACCGTTTATTCCCTAGCTCATGATTAAGAGATAAACTTTGTTCGTGAAAAATACGGGCACTTATATAATCGCCCTGATGATGAGCCACAATTCCCAGATTGCTTAGACTAGCGGCGATACCCGATTTATCGTCCAACTCTCGTCGTATCGCGAGGCTTTCTTCGAAATAAACTCGGGCAGCCGCAAAATCGGCTTGTTCGTTGGCAACGACGCCTATGTTGTGAAGTGTTGCGGAAATGCCACGCTTGTCTTGGAGCTCTCGATGAAGAGATAAGCTTTCTTCATAAAAGCGGCGCGCTGACGGATAGTCTCCTTGGTAATTGGCCACGTTCCCCAAATTATTCAGCGAGATCGCGATAGCCCATTTGTCTCCTACTTCTCGCTTCAGAGCCAAGCTTTCTGAATGATATTTGTAGGCTGCCTCATAGTCTCCTTGAGTATACTCCAGATTCCCTAAGTTGTTGAGGGTAGAAGCCAGTCCTGGCTTGTCTCCCAGCTCGCGCCACACAGACACACTTTCTTGGTAGAAGGTGCGGCTGGCCGGGTAATCCCCTTGGGCTCGGACGATCATTCCCAAATGGTTGAGAGCGGCCGTGACTCCTCTGCGGTCTCCTGCCGCTCGGCTCAAGGCCAAACTTTCCTCCGCCAGCTCTTTGGCCGTGGGGTAGTTTCCCAATAGTCTTTCGAGATTGGCAGCCCAGCGCAGCGCCTGCGTTCGAGCCTCAACGGGCGCTTGGCCTTTTATCGCCAGAGCTCGCTTTAATGTCGTGACCCCCTCAGACCAGTATCCGCGAATTTCCCAGAATCTTCCCAGCGCATTGACAATCTTTAAGCTTCGATCGATATGGCTCTTGCTGAAAGCCCAGTGCAGTGCTTCGCGTACATTTTCTATTTCTCGATGGATCTGGGTCAATGTTTCTTGTTGCTTCGGCCCTCCCACCAGTGTTTCTTTCTCTTGCACATATGCTGAGTAGTATTCAGCGTGTTGCTCATGAGCTCGTTCAAAGATATCTGCCTTTTCTTTGAGCTTTTCGTCGGCAAATTGTCTCGCTGGTTCACTCAACTCGTAATGTCCTAACGCACTGTGTTTGATCAACGATTTTTGCACGAGCGCCATGAGCAGTAGCTCGTCAGCGTCAGATACTTTTACGGTGGCTTCGCGAGTAAACCCCCCGCGAAAGACCGAAAGTTGTGCAAAGAGTTTTCGCTCTTGGAGCGAGAGCAACCCCCATGAATACTCAAAGACGGCTCGCATATTCCTGTGTCTCACGGGCACATCGCGCATCGTCGTGGCCAAGAAATCCAAGTTCTGTTGAATTCTTTGGGCGATCTCCGTACAACTGTGTCCCACGACCCCAGTTCCAGCCCGAGCGGCATCCCCTCTAGCAGTCGGCAGATGCCCGCCACACACGTCCCTGTATTTCCGGCCATCGAAAAACTCGGCTGCACCCGTTGTGCGCTTTGCTCAAACAAAATCATCGCACTGTATTTGTTCCAATCTCCATTCTCTCCAAGAGAAGGGTATCTCAACCCCTCGATGGGCATTCGCCATTCCGCTCTCAAGTTCAGGGGCTCGCGAGAGGTGACCAAGAGCTTTGCATGAGGGGCTGTATTCACTATCTCTGTGAGAAGGTCGGCCTCTGCTATGAGGTGCTCGAAGTTATCCAAAATGAGAATCATTTCCTTCTCTTTGAGAAAATTAAGTAGTTGCTTCTTTGGTTCTGCATTGCCCATGAATGAAAAATTAACGGCACTCCCAATTGTGGTTACCACATGCTCTGGAGCACTCACTCCCGCGAGCGGGACAAAGTAAACTCCGTCCAAGAATGTCCAGAGCATCTCGCCCGCGACTTGCAAGGCCAGTCGTGTCTTCCCGATACCTCCAGCCCCGGCAAGCGTCAAGAGCTTGCAATCTGGATGATTCAAGCGTTCTCTGATGTCCGTCAGTTCTTCTTCTCTTCCGACGAAGGGTGTCGTGTGAGGAGGGAGATTGTGCTTAGGCGTAGTCCCTGCCGCGCGGATGCGCTCGTACAATCTTTTCGTCTCTTCCGAAGGTTCGACAGCGAGATGCTCTTGGAGCGCTTTGCGACAAGCTTCGAACTGGGCGAGCGCGGCGCTGCGTTGCCCGCTGCGCACCAACCAGAGCATCAGCCGGGAGTGCGTTTCTTCTCTCCACGGCTCGATGGCCAGGAGGCGTGAGGCAAAATCCAGGGCCTTGGCGTATTCTCCCCGCATCGCATGGTGAGAAGCGAATGCTTGGAGTGCCCGCACGGCAATGCCTCGGAGCCGCTCTCGTTCGAGCACCAGCCATTCTTCAAATCCCGGGGCTTCGCTCACCAAAAAACCTTTCAAGAAATCGCCCTGAAAGAGCTCAATTGCTTCTTCCATTTTTTTTAGACTCTCTGCCTTTACATCGGACTTAATGTTTTGCAACGCTTGTTGAAAAGCAAAGACGTCGACCCAGACAGAAGCCTCAGGAGCAAGGGCAACGGTTTGACGAGTGATGGCAAGATGTGAAGGGAGCAGCTTGGTCAAGTTGGCCAAGGTCATTCTTAGGTTATGGCGGGCGTCTTCATCAGGCATCTCGCCCCAGAGCAAAGTTGCCAGGGATTCACGCGTATGCGGTTGGGGATTGAGCGCCAGATAGCAGAGCAGCGCCTGTGCCTTGGCAGAGATAAAACCCTCTACTTGGATCCCATCGAGACTGATCTGAATACTACCTAGAAGTTTGAGTTGGAGTTCTCCGCTCATCAGACCCTCCGACTACGCATTGCAGAGTATACCAAGCAACTCTTTCTCTCTCCATCACTCTTTTTCGCTATAGACGATCTATAGACGATCGATCGCCTAGGCTTCTGTAGTCAAATCGAAAGACGGCCAGTCGCCCTAAAACAAGGAGGTGTCATGGGTGAGTCGTTTAAGACGAACTATCGGGCGTACTTGGTGCGCTGCTGGTGTGAGGCCGATGGGGCGTGGCGCTTCAGCACAGAAGACCCACACACTGGAGAAAAGCGAGGATTTCGTGATTTTCAAGCACTCGTTTCGTATTTGCGGTCGAAAACGCAAAAGACAGATGGAGGTATAGGCAATGAACCAAATGTTCAGTCTTAATCTCATAGCAGCAAGAACGAATCAAAGCGTGATGAAGGAAACTCTACATCACAGAAGACACCACGGAACACTAATACTAATTTGTCATAGGAATGTCTGGATAGAGTGGAGACCCCTGAGCCACCAGGGATAAGCGGTCAAGCATCGCAAGTGCGCCGGTGCTTCCCAATAGGG
>JACOSB010000029.1 GCA_016179105.1 Candidatus Acetothermia bacterium | reverse complement strand
GACCAAGGCGCGGTCGTAGTCGGCCCAGTTACGAATTCGGTATACTGACTTCTGGCGCGGACGAGTTGGCTTGTTGGTAGGAGACATACCTGCAAGTTTACCCGAGCCGCGCTACTTCTTTATTCGTGCACCAACGCCATACTGTAGCATTAGCTAGTGCAAACGCTGGGGATTTTATTGCAGCCGCAATACACTTTCAAAAAGCGGTTGATGTTGCTTCAGACCCCTACTACAAATCACTTGCAATTCGTAGTAATGCGGAATTTCTTTTTGTGGAACAGAAATTTGATGAAGGACGTGATCAATTTAAAAAAGCAATCACCTCGCTTAGCGTGAGTGACGACCTTGTCCGCCGCTATACTAACGGAGTGACTTATCAGAGGTGGGCGGCAGCGGAAATGAATTTTGCTAATTCGCCGAAGCGCGCTCAAGAACTTTTCGAAAGTGCAAAAAACGAATTCAGTGGTATCGATATCGGGATGATACGCACGAAGGCTCTGTATGATCTAGGGGTGGTAATGAAGTCCTATGGTTTTGAAATACCCCCGTCTCCTTAGAAGCGGTCCACTACTAACGAATGGATTTAGTATGATTGATTGGATGAACGTTATTTTGCCTCTAACCGTTTTCTTAAATGTGCTTGCCGCAGTCCTCTCGTGGGCTGCGAAGTTGCGGTTTAGTCGTGAATACGCTGCTGCGAAGGATGAACTAATTAAATCCAAAGAGGCTCACATAAAGCAACTACAAGAGATGAACCCGACGACGATGCGACGGCATATCGTTAGCCTGAACGAAGAATTAAAAGATCGAGAAGCTCGCATCAAGGAGTTAGAAGTCCAACTTGGGTCTTCTCATACGGAAAATGCAAATCAGAAAAATCAAATCGAGCAAGAAGGTACTAAAGATAGTGCAAACTCACAAGGGAAATTGAAGCAATCTGAAGCGAACACTCTCACGCAGTACGAACAACTCCTAACCGAAGCTACGCAGCGCAACGATACGCTGATGCAGATATTGATAGTAGCTCGAAAGGTAGAAACATTACTTAATCCAGCAGTATTAGCAGAATTGAACACACAAATAAAAAAATGGATCCAAAGGGAGGGTAAGCAATGACCACACCTAACGATGTGCTTGATCAGGCTAATGCTAGGCTCAGCGGGGGGGATTACTGGGGAGCAATCGAACTCTTTACTGAGGTACTACGTATGCGACCTCAAGGCGGTAGCCACGCAGTAGCCTTAAACGGACGGGCCAGTGCCCTAGTGTTGATATATAAGCATCGTGAGGCGATTGCGGATTTAGAGAGAGCCGCAGAACTCTTTCTTCAGTACGGCGAAATGGGGTATTATTACAAAGCGAAGCAGTCCATTCAAGAAATTCGGGCGGCGATGCCATGGCTATAAGGGGCTACGCAACTGAAACTGCGATGGGACGCCATAAAGCTTTATAATGGGGATCCGGCACAGCACTAGCCAGTTACACAGATCCTCTTACAAGGGTATCGGGCAGAATCACGTAAAAATATACGGTAAGGAAATTCTTAGGCATGTCTCAAAACTCTTCTCCAATTCAAAGTCTCATATCTGAAGTAGGTGACGGACTTCTGAGTAAGGAAGCTGCTGAGTTTTATCGTCCTGTACGCTTAGCGTATATTCCCGCGCGATTCTTCACAACACCCTAGAGAGGGTACCATACGAATAATTTACAAATGAACCATCATCATAGCACAAGTGTTTTCCCTGTAAACCCACTTTCCCCAAATGACCCAAATGCTACTCTTGCTACCCAAGCAGCTTCTTGAACTCATCATCTCCGAAAAACACTACCAAGTCATCCTCACTAGGCTTCGCTTGCTGAGGATCCCATAGTCCCTTTAGGACGGTCTTCATCTCCGAATTGATCTGTAGGGCGTGCTGAACGGCTTCCAGCGCCTTGTCTCGTGCTAGCTTCAGGGCCGTGTCATCCAGCTTGGGCGCCCGGCTCAAATAATCGTACTGCTGGCCGTAAGCGCACGCGAGATATTCCCAGACTCGCTCGCTGCTAGTTGGCCCAAATCGGTCATTATACTCCTCCGCTTTTTCCAGCGCGCGCTCAAAGCCACCGGGCTTCGGCTGGTACAAAAAGGCGTGGATCAAACCCTCAAAGTACTCCGGCTTTTCACGCGCCTCGCGCTCGGCCTTGGAGAATTCACTCGCCAGATGCAGGCGAGTCCACAAATAGCCAAGAAGAAACGAGAACACGGCAAAGTAGAAGGTAATTGATAGAATAATCGAGCCTGGGACGGCCGATGCCCCAAATGACGTACCAAGGTAGTCCGCTGCTATGCGGGCCTTGTGAGGCAGCTCGTTCAGCTGCACCAATCCGACACCGACGATGATCTTGGTGAGCCAGTCGGAGATTTGTTCGAGATTGGTGTTGACGGCGTATTGCCCGTTGGAACCCTGGACCTTGTTCGGAGCACCTCCCGTTTGCGGTTCCTTCTGTAGGCTCCGCGGAATGCCGAACAGAAAACCAACAAACATTCCCGCAGCAATTGCCGCACCAGCGATGACCAGAGCGACTGCAATAGCTTGCCATGGGTTCTGATGGAAGCCACCGTAAATGAGCACGATTATTATTCCAAGCCCAAGGGCAATCATCAGCTCCTTACCCCACGGAAGCTCGTCTCTTGTCGGGGCCATTTCGCGTCTCCTCCTGCTGTCAGGTCGCTCTGAGAGGCACTGAGCAGCTGCCTACCCAGCTATTTATAATGCTGCGAAGGGGAAAAATGAGCAAAAGCCGATAAGGACATTCGATGACATACGAAGAGACCGCAACTTTGGTCGAGAAAATAGTGACCTGCCCCCGATCATTGGCCCAAATCAAATGGAACGGTAGTTAGTTTTCCAACTTCCACACACACTATTGCAGTAAAATCCCGGTATCCTGAATTACTTATTCTGACCGTGTACGTTGCCGGGGAAAGCTTGTCAATCGTATAAAATGCCCCTCCCGAAGTAATAAGCATTTCCCCCTGTTCGTCTTCGCTCCCCTGTCCTACTTTTAAATAAACTCTGGCTCCTTTCGCTGTCTTAGTATCGTTGCTCTCCAGAGAAATTCTACCGGTATTAGGAGCTAAACCGTCAAAAGGTTTTGGTGTATATCTTTGATCACAAGGAGGAGTTGGGGGAGTAAAGGGTTTCAAGTAGATAAAAATAGTCACAGCTACACCGATAACACCAACGATTATCCCAACGATTACCCCCAGGGTATCCCAAGGGATTTTTCTAGTTGCCATTTTAACACCTCATTCCTTTTGAGAAAGGCGGCTCTGGCTGAACAAGCACTTTCATGCATGCAGTATCTACTGCGTTCATAGTATTCGATCAAATTTCAGCCTGCGCGCTCTGCTGAAGTCCTTAACAAACTCCGCAGAACCTCTCGGTTTCGAGTGGCTATTTCAGGATGCCTAACTTTTTGACACCCAGGGTCTTGATGTCGCTTTGCTTCTCGCCCTTGCAGATGGCGACGTACAGATAGACGCCGTTGGCGAGCCGGGCACCGTTGGCGCTCATGCCGTTCCACTCCAGCGTGTCACTCGCCTTCGAACCCCTCCAGACCTGCTTGCCCGTGATGTCGTAAACCATCACTTGCGTGTTGACGATGCCAATGCCGAGGACCTTGAAGGTGGTCTTGCCGCCACTGTTGATGTTCGCCTGGACACCCGCGCAGTCGAACGCCGAGGCGAGGAGAGCCCAGACTTTCTTCGTGTCAGAGTTAATGCGGCTTGAGTCGTCGGGATCGACGTACTCAGCTTTGAGGATATCGCTCGCGGCGATCTCGAACATCGCACCGCTGTCGGCTAAGCCCAAGGTGATCGCATCGCTGAGGAAAGTGCCCTTAGTTGCCGTTTCAGTTACGCTGACCTTGGTTGTCTTGACGACGCTGCCGTTGCGTGTGAGAGTAACTGTCACGGCGTTGTCTATGTTTCCGCTACCTTTATGATTATCGTCCATCACGCTGACATAGACCTTGCTCGCAGCTAAATCGATCGTAGGACCTGTCAGTGGCTTGCCCGATGCATCGCTGAACTTGACCGTCGTCGTAGGTACAGGCGGTGGTGGTGGTTCAGGACAGGGTATTTCTTGATCAGAAGATTTACTGGCCATGCGAACTTCCAATAGATAATCGTAATCAGAATCAGGATCGCTATTACTAGCATCAAATGTCAGGGATATATCACCTACGCTAGTCGTAGGTTTGAATCGGCATAGTGACCCATCAGGCCTTTTGAGTTGTATAAATCCCACGACTGTTCCTGCTTTGTACGCCTTCACGTGGTAAGCTCCTGGAGAAACCTCAACCTTAGTCTGGACATGTCCGTTTTCCGCCGTTGTGAAACAATCATCGTCAACAGTGAGGCAAACCTGGACTCCCTGTGCGGGGTCGCCAGATGAATCACCAGGATCAAATGAAATTGTTGCAAATATCTCGATTCGCAGCTTCTGGACAGGTGCACCGAATACAATCAAACTAAATACTAATGCTGAAATACTGACTAAACCTAGTACTTTGATTACAGGTAATACTACACCCCAGCGATCATTTTTCATTAGATAACCACCCGATTTCCATTTATAACATTTAATCGTATGGTATGTCAAATACAGCAGAGAACACCAACCCAGTTCATGAAGGAAATGAGGCCACTGCTCACTGCCGAAAATGACTCTTCTCGGCAATATGCTACCGCTGTGTGTTCGTAAATTCAAGAGATTTTGCAAATACCTTAGAGCAAAAATTCTACTCTATTCAGCAATCATGAATTTCCGGAAGCGGGTAGTTAATCCGTGATTAGAGACATTCCACTGATAATGGGTGAAAATCACAAATTTTCAGAACTTAAAACCTACCGGCGGAACAGCTTTTGTGCTCTCTTCAATGCTTCGACGAGCGCATCGATCTCGTCTTCGGTGTTATAAATATAGCAGCTTGCGCGCGCTGTATTGTCCATGCCCAAGCGATGCATCAAGGGTTGTGCGCAATGATGGCCGCTGCGCACCGCAATTCCTTCGCTGTCAAGATGGCTCGCGACGTCGTGCGGATGCACACCCTCCAAATTGAAAGAGAGAACAGCTAATCTATTCACAGCGCTGTGCGGGCCGTAGAGCTGAACTCCATCCAACTCTTCAAATTTATCCAGCGCATATTCTAAGAGCTTTTGCTCGTGCTGATAAATATTTTCTAAGCCCAAGTTAGTAAGATAATCGATCGCGACGCCGAGCGCGATGCCGTCAGCGATGCTCGGCGTGCCCGCTTCAAATTTCCAGGGCAGCTCGTTGAAAGTCGCGCTCTCGGTCGTGACCGTGTTGATCATATCGCCGCCATGCAGGAAAGGATTCATCGCTTCCAACATTTCTTTGCGCCCGTAGAGAAAACCGATGCCCGTCGGCGCGAGCATCTTGTGCCCAGAAACTGCCAGAAAATCACAGCCCAGCTTCTGCACGTCGATCGGAATATGAGGTGCTGATTGGGCAGCATCGATCAACGTCACGGCTCCGACTTTCTTAGCTTGAGCGATGATCTCTTCGACGGGGTTGATGGTGCCCAAGACGTTCGACGCGTGCGTTATGCCCACGAGCTTTGTCTTGAGCGTAATGAGAGTTTTGAGCTGGTCGAGTCGGAGATGGCCCTGATCATCAACATCGATGAACTTCACGGAGATATTTTTCATCTTTCGCAACATAAACCAAGGCACGATGTCCGAGTGGTGCTCCATGATCGTGACAACGATCTCGTCATCCGGCTGCAAATGTTGGAGTCCCCACGCATACGCGACGACGTTCATCGATTCGGTCGCATTGCGAGTAAAAACGACTTCGCGCCAGCTCTTCGCGCCGATAAACTTGGCGACCTTCTTGTGCGCTTCTTCGTAGGCACAAGACGCTTCATAGCTCAGCGTGTGCACGGCCCGATGCACATTCGCGTTCATGTGCTCATAGAAATTCTTGAGGCAATCAATGACTTGGCGTGGGCGTTGCGTCGTCGCAGCATTGTCGAGATAGATGAGCGGCTTGCCATGGATTGTGCGCTCAAAGATGGGAAAATCCTTGCGGACTTGAGTTGGGTTAAGCTCTTTACAGACTTCAGGTTTCGCGGCCATGTCTTTCCCCCTTTGGCTGCATGGCTCATTATACTTTTTGAGCTTGCGCTCTGCCTATTCTTAGGGCGACTGTTTACTCGACTTTAATCAGTATGTCATTGCCCTCAACTTGAACGGGATAAGTTTCAACGCCGACGTAGGCTGGCATCCGTACGACCGCGCCGGTGCGTACGTCGAACTGCGCGCCGTGGCGCGGGCATTCGATCGTATGACCTCTCAAAGTGCCGCCTGTGAGGATTCCGCTGTCGTGCGTGCAGACGTCCTTCAGCGCGTAAAATTTCCCCTCGACGTTGAAGAGCGCGATGTGCTCGCCTTCGATCTCTACGCTCTTGTATTGGCCTGGGCCGAGTTCGCTCGTTTTTGCGACTTTGATTAGCTTGCTCATGGTTTAATTCTTCTTTCTCTTTGATTAGAATCACGAAGATCACGGAAGACACTGAAAACGGCTTGCCTTTCTTCCGTGTTTTCCGTGGAATTTCTGTGCATTCCGCGATTCAAATCTCACTCATCCTCATCTCGCCATGCAGCAAGACCATACGCTCCCACTTTTACGATCTTCAAGGCCAGCATCGCACACTTCATTCTCATGCCGCTGATCTCGATGCCCAGCAAATCGAGCATCTTTTGTTTGTCAAAATTCTTCACTTCTTCGAGCGTCTTGCCCTTGATCTCTTCGGTGAAAATCGAAGCAGCGGCTTGGCTGATCGCGCAGCCCTTGCCCGAAAAACGAATGTCAGCGATGCGATCGTTCTCGACTTTGAGTTCGATGCGAATCTGATCGCCGCACGAGGGATTGCCCTCTTCGTGAACGATGTCCGGCTTGTCCAGATGCCCGAAATTTTGGGGATTTTTGTAGTGCTCGAGAATAAAATCGAGATCGTTGGTCATCTCATCAATCCCACTTATGCTGGACCAAAGATTGAAACCGCTCGCGCACGAGTTCGACCGGAATTTTTTCAATTGTCGGATCGAAGAAGCCCTCGACGATCGTGCGCTTGGCCTTCTCGGCGGGCAACCCGCGACTCTGCAAATAAAAAATCTGCTCTTCGTCGATCGGACCGATGGAGGCGCCGTGCGTCGCACGAACGTCGTTCGCTTCGATCTCGAGCCCGGGGATCGCATCGCAATGCGCTCCGTCGTTGAGTAGAAGCCCCTGCGCGAGCTGATAGGAGTTCGATTGTTGCGCCGGTGGGTCGACTTTAATAAAACCGTAGATGACCGAGCGCGAGGTGTCCTTCATCACGGCTTTCAGATGGATCTCGCCGCGGACGTTCGGAGCCATATTGCGCAGCGCGCTCGTCAGGTCGAAGTGTTGCTTGCCGTTGCCAAAGAGAACTTGGATGTCTTCCATCTCAGCACCAGGACCTTTCAGTTGACTCTCGACGTGGCTCATCGTGAGTTTCCCGCCGAGCCAACCGATCGTCCAGTTCATGCGCGCATCACGAGCGACATGAGCGCGTCGGCGCACGAAGTTATACGTCGACGAATTCCAGTTCTGGATGCCGCCGTATTGTACTTGGGCACCCTCACCGACGTAAACTTCAGCAATCCCAGCGTGCAGTGCGGGTTCGTTGGTGAGTGAATACCCTTCTTCAAGATAAGTCACTCTACTACCAGGCTCAGCAATGAGAATGGTGTGCGTGAATGCGCCCGCGTTCGGAGTGCTCATCAAGAGAAGCGCTTGCAGTGGCTCTTTCACGATAACATCCTTGGGTACATAGATAAAAAGACCGCCGCTGATGAAGGCGCTACAGAGCGCCGTCATCTTGTCCTCGCTCGGCGAGACAGCATTGAAGAGATACTTTTTCACCAGATCGGAATGCTCTTTGATCGCTGTTTTTAAGTCTGTAAAGATTACGCCCTGTTGCTTGAGTGAGCTAGGAACGTTGATCTTGAAGACTTGACTATCGAGCTGTGAGAAGAGCACACCGTCGGCTCCATTCGTGAGACTGTTACTGAGACCCGTAGGCAACTGAGCAAAATCTGGCTTGCTTGAAGGAGTTGCAAACGGAAGTGTCTTCTCCAGCTCCAGCCCGCGAATCTTGGTGTACCTAGAATCGGGCATCGGAAGCTTTTCGAACGCCGAAAACGCTTCGAGGCGCTTTTGCGTGAGCCAGCTGGGCTCTTTGCGCTCGGCCGAAATTTCTTTCACCGCATCAATAGATAACCGATTTTTCAGTTGATTCATATTTTGTTTTCTCTTTGTAGGGGCGAGGTAACCTCGCCCCTACAGATTCATTTTCTTTTTGGCGTCTTGGCGGTTCCAACTTTCATTCTTTTACCCGACCGATCCTTCCATCTCTAACTGAATGAGACGGTTGAACTCGATCGCGTATTCCATCGGCAATGTTTTTGTGAACGGTTCCATGAAGCCGAGTACGATCAACGAGAGTGCCTCGGACTCTGACAGCCCGCGCGACTGCAGATAGAAGATCTGATCGTCGCCGACTTTGCCGACCGTAGCTTCGTGCCCGACCGTCACTTGATCCTCGTCGATCTCGATGTAGGGATATGTGTCAGAGCGCGAATGCTCGTCGAGCAAGAGCGCGTCGCAGCGCACGTTGGACTTGGCGTGATGCGCGCCCTTCGCGACCGCGAGTTGCCCGCGATAGCTGGTGCGCCCGCCGTCCTTGCTGACCGACTTGGAGACGATGGTCGACGTCGTGTAGGGCGCGGCGTGAATGGCTTTTCCGCCGGTGTCTTGATGCTGGCCCTTGCCCGCGTACGCTACCGACAAAATATCAGCCTTGGCACCCTTGCCGACCATATAGACGCTCGGATATTTCATCGTGAGGCGCGAGCCAATGTTGGCATCGACCCATTCGACGGTTGCGTCTTCGTACGCCACAGCACGCTTGGTGACCAAGTTGTAGACGTCGTTGGACCAATTCTGGAGTGTCGTGTAGCGCAGGTGCGCGCCCTTCTTGGCGATCAGTTCGACCACCGCCGAGTGCAGCGACTCGCGCGAGTACACCGGAGCCGTGCAACCTTCAATATAATGCACGCGGCTGCCTTCGTCAGCGATAATCAGCGTGCGCTCGAACTGACCCATGTTTGCGGCGTTGATCCTAAAGTACGCCTGCAACGGAATGTCGACTTCAACGCCCTTGGGCACATAAATAAAAGAGCCGCCGCTCCAGGCAGCGCTGTTGAGAGCAGCGAATTTGTTGTCTTCCTTGGGAATGACGGTGCCAAAGTACTCTTTCACAATTTCTGGATACTGGCGTAGGCCATCGTCCATGCCCAAGAAGATAACGCCTTTTTTCGCAAGATCTTCTCGGATGCTGTGATAGACGACTTCGGAGTCATATTGGGCGCCGACGCCCGCTAAGAATTTTCGCTCAGCTTCAGGGATGCCCAAGCGATCAAAGGTCTTCTTCACTTCCTCGGGCACATCGTCCCAGCTGCGAGATCCTTTGTCCGTCGGAGATGCATAATAAGTAATCGCATCAAAATTGATCTTGGAGAGATCGCCGCCCCAGGTGGGCATCGGCTTTTTCAAAAAAACCTCGTAGGCCTGAAGGCGAAACTCTCTCATCCACGCCGGCTCGTTTTTGATGGAAGAGATCTCTTCGACGACTTCACGCCGGAGCCCCGGCTTGATAATGTGTGTATAAGTGTCCGTGGAATAGCTGAACGCGTAGCGCGAGTAATCGCGCTCTAGTGATTCTTTCTTTTGTTCGACTGTTGCGGTGGCGTGTCGCTTCTCGCCTAAATGTCTTACGTCTTCTGGCATCTCACTTCACTCCCTGGGTTTTCACTTCATTCACAAGCCAATCATAGCCCTTTGCTTCGAGTTCGTGGACTAATTTTTCATCCCCACTCCGAACGATTCTTCCATCGACCATCACATGCACGTAGTCGGGCTTCAGGAAATTTAAGATGCGCTGATAGTGCGTAATCACCAGGGCGCCAAAGTTCTGCCCACGCAGCGTGTTCACGGCTTCGGCGACGATTCTTACGGAGTCAATATCGAGGCCCGAATCGGTCTCATCCATGATCGCGATCTCGGGTTTTAAGAGATGCATCTGGACAATTTCAGCGCGCTTCTTCTCGCCGCCGGAAAATCCGACATTGAGATAGCGCTGACTGAAGGTCTCATCCATCTTGAGTAAGTTCATCTTTTCTTTGAGATCTTTTCGGAATTGACCGAGGGCTTTAGCGTCGGCTTTCTTTTTCTCAGCCGTCGAAGTGCCGTTCGTCTCGGGTTGGCCGAGATTTGCTTTCTTCGCCGCCCACAAGAAGCGGCCCATCGGCACGCCCTGAATCTCTAACGGATATTGAAAAGCTAAGAAGAGTCCGAGACGAGCGCGCTCGTCCGGCTCCATCTCTAAAACATTCTGACCTTTGAAAAGAACTTCGCCGTCCGTGACTTCGTACTTGGGATGGCCCATCAGCGCCAGAGCTAAGGTGCTCTTGCCCGAACCGTTCGGGCCCATGATCGAGTGAATCTCGCCCGTCTTTACGGTGAGCGAGAGCCCTTTCAATATCTCTTTGCCCTCCACGCTGACTTGCAAATTTTTGATCTCCAAAACACTTGCCATGACTGAAAACTCCTTTTTTGAGACTGTCGGCAGGCTAAACCCCGCCTTAAAAGCCTACTGAATTAGTCTGCTTTTGTCAAGGGACGCTGATGGGTTCAACGAAACTTCTCTGCTTCTCCCTCAAAAACCCGTGCTTAGACTGCGATTCATTTAACGCAAATTTAATGCGCGTCTGCTTTAATGGTGTTTGTTGTCTAATTCCGTCTTTCACAGTGTATGATGGGAGCCAATAACCTTGGTAGAATAGGAGACGATGGGAGGGCTTATGGCAAATGACAGACTTTGGTCAACACGAGCGTATCTGATAGGTCTCCTCGTAGCGGGAATCGCGATGTTGTTGTTCGCGGGCGGCTGCAATTCTGAGCAGAGTCACGTCAAATCTTCTCAGCAAACCCCACCGCCCAAACTCGAAGATTTTCCAAAACTCCAGAAACAGCTCTTTGAGCTCGCTACTTCTGAAAAACCCGAAGAGTATCTTAAACGCTCGAACATCGAATACAAAGACGGTCGCGTTCAGATTGTCATCGAAGCTTCTGGTGCCGAATGGACCGATGATGTGACTTGGGCGGTCGAAGCACTCAAAGGCCGGGTCGAGACCAAGGTGGACAGTCTCATCCAAGCGAGCGTGCCCACGGACGCCTTGCTCAAATTGGCCGGGCACCCGCGGGTTGTTTTCATCCGGCTGCCCGCGCGACCTGAAAAAGCGATAGGATTGGATGATACACGAGCCCATGCTCCCATTCTCTGAAGGAGGCGCGCATGTAGCACCGCAGACCAAGCCGTCGGCGTAGTCCTAGTGGGGTTATCGCAGGAATTATTTTCGCCGTGCTCAGAGGAGAGGAGAAACTTACATGCGTCGTTTGCGTTACTGGTTGGGCCTGGCACTCTGCTCAATCATCTTAGTCGGCCAGCTAGCGAACAGCAGTTCGGGTCCATCGTCTACCACGTTGTCTGCGAACTCTATCAAGCTACAAGCGACCTTACAGCATTTGCTCACCAACACACGATCAGACCTCGCGACGACCAAATTGCTCGCCCATCGCAAACTCACTCAAGTGGGGCGGCCCACGCCGGAGCTGAAAGACGGCAAGGTCCGCGTCGTCGTCGAAGCCCAGACGCCCGCCGATCTCGTGAAGCTACGTTCCGTGCTCACGGCCGGCCAAGGGCAGGTTGAGACTATTTATGGAAATTATCTGCAAGCCTGGGTCCCGCTCTCAGAATTAGAATCGCTCAGCGCGCGTCCCGAGGTGCGCTTCGTGCGAATGCCGGTGCAGCCCATCTTGGATCAAGGGCAGGGGAGTTTCGTGAGCGAGGGCGTGCCGCTCATCGGCAGCGCGAAATGGAATGATGCGGGCCTCGACGGCCGCGGCGTGAAGATTGGCATCCTCGACCCCGGGTTCAGGAATATCGAGCGCTTGGTCGGCCGTGAGTTGCCGACCGCCGATCGCGTCTTCACTCGCTCTTTCCGCCGCGATGGCCAGATGTACGACTCTCGCAATCCCTCGTCTCACGGGACAGCGGTGACCGAAGTCATCAACGACGTCGCCCCGGGAGCCACATACTATCCCACCGCCTTCAGCACCGATGTCGAATTTCGCCAGGCCGTCGATTATCTCATGCTAGAGCGCCACGTGGATGTGATCTCGACGTCGGTCAGTTTTATCTCGGGCTGTGCGACGGGGCCGGGCATCTTTGAGCCGAAGGTCGCCGAGGCACGTCGCAACGGTGCCCTCTGGACCACTTCTGCTGGCAACAACGCCGACTCCTACTACCAGGGCAAATGGTCCGACGACGATGGCAACCGTCTGCATAACTTTAAGGACACCGACGAGAAAAACACGCTCGACATGGTCTTGGAAGATTACACCTATCCCAACGGCACACGCGTCGCCACCTTCGTCGTCTTCGGCTATTTCAGCTGGGAAGCCAACTGCACGAGCGCCGGCGATGACTATGAAGTGGTCCTCTTTGACGAGCAGGGTCGCGAGATACAGGCTCTGGATCGGAACGGAGTGGGCCAAATCACCGATTGGCTCTGGCGGCCCGGCGTTCCCATCAAAATTTTCTTGGCGACACTAGACTATCCCGCGGGCGAAGTGGGCAAAGTGAAGCAGATCTCCTACGGCATCCGCCAGCTACGACGCGGCGCTCCCGCGGGCACGCTGGAGGTCGTCTTGCGCTGTTGCACGATCGCGCAGATCAAATATGCCCAAAAAGAAGGCAGCATCGGTTTCTTCGAGCCCAACGTCTCGCCCAATGCGATGACTGTCGGCGCGTTCCATCATGCCGGGGACAAGTGTCCTCGCGTCTTCTGCCCCGACGGTTCGAGTCTGCTCGTCTACAGCAGCCGTGGCCCGACCAAAGACGGGCGCATCAAGCCCGACATCACGGCGCCGACGCACGTCTCGACTTCGACCTATGGGCGCTACACGGGCGATGGACCGCGAGATAATCTCGGATTCACCGGAACGTCCGCGGCGCAGCCGCACGTCGCGGGAGCGGCTGCTTTGGTCAAGCAAGCGTTTCCCACCTACACTCCCGAGCAACTGCAGCAATACTTAGAGAGTCACGCGGAAGACCGCGGCGCGCCGGGCAAGGACAACGACTGGGGCGCGGGCGCGCTCCTCCTCGGCAAAGTGCCCGCCAAGCCCGCTGCTGCTACAGAACTCCAAACGACTGCACGCAGCGCCCAAGAAGTCGTGCTCAGTTGGAAAGACAACGCCGACAACGAAGATGGCTACAAAATTGAGCGCCGCCTCCAGAACGATCCGTCTTCTTCCTATACCGAGCTCGCCAAGACCGGCGCCAACATAACAACTTACGCTGACACGACTGTGTCCCCTGAGACGAGCTACTGTTATCGCGTGAAAGCGTTTAACGGCAACGGCGAGTCCGAGTACACCCAAGAGAGCTGCATTCTCACGCTCGCAACGAACCGTCCGCCTCTCGCCAACGCCGGGCTAGATCAGACCGTCACGGCGGGTGCGACTGTCCAGCTCGACGCAAGCCAGTCGAGCGACCCCGACGGCGATAAACTCAGCTACAGCTGGCGCTTAGCGAGTGTGCCGATCGGCAGCCAGGCTCAGCTCTCCGACCCGACGAGCATCAATCCGACGTTCGTCGCAGATGTTGCCGGTGAGTATGTCGCCGAGTTGATTGTCACTGATGGCAAAGGCGGACAATCTTCGGCTCGCGTCAAAATCACCGCACAGGCTCCGCCCGCCCCGGTGATCGCGCTCGACACGCAACGCTTAGAGTTCCAGGCGACCAAGGGCGGGTCTAACTCAGCCTCAAAAACAATACAGATCAGCAACACTGGCGGCGGGGCGCTCAACTGGGCAGCGAGCACGGAGCAACCGTGGATCAAGCTGAGCCCCGCGAACGATCGCGCTTCGCCCAGCTCCACTCTCACCGTGACGATCGAGATCACGGGGCTGGATGCGGGCGTGTACGAAGGGAGAATCACGATCGCGGCACCCGATGCGAATAACTCGCCGCAGGTTGTGAAGGTCGTCTTACAGATTTCGAATCCATAGTGCAGCACAAACGCATAAGCAAGGGGCAGAGCCGCGCGCTCTGCCTCCGCGATTGATTGATTGAAGGAGCATCGAAGATGCCAAGGAGGAACCAAAGGAGGTTCATATGAAAACACTTCGAGCGTTGTTTGTGTTGGTTTTAGTCGTAGGCTTTTTGGTGGGTGGGGTTGGCATCAACTGGGCACGGCAATCCCGTCTTGCAGACCTAACGATCTTGGACATTTCGTTCACGCCAGCCAGTCCCAAGCCGGGCGACAAGCTGAATATTACGGTGACCGTCAAGAATCAAGGGAATGCCGATGCCACTAACCCGTTCGACGTCTGCTTCTACGTAGGCTTGTCCTCCCCCGAAGTCGCCCAAGTCTATGGCGCGCCGATCAATCAGATCTTGGTGCAAAAAGTCCGTCTCCCCGAACTGGGGCGCGGGGATTCTAAACAAATAGAACTCCAATGGGAAGTCGTCGAAGTCCCGCTGATTCGCCTGATTTTTGAGGCCGATTGTGCGATTCCCTCGGTGACCGAGTCGGACAAAGACAACAATAAATCCGAAAAAAGTTTTTTCATCGATGAAAAGTTTTTGGACGAGTGGTGGCTCACCCAGATCGAGGCCCGCAAGGCACATGAGATTACCAAAGGCTCTCAAGATATTCTGGTGGCTGTCATCGACACAGGCATCGACCGTAACCACCCAGAGATTAAAGGCCGCACCATCATGGGCTACGACTTTGCCGATGATGACCCCGACTCACTCAGCGGCACGCAGATCAATCTGCACGGGACATCGGTCGCGGGGTTGATTGGAGCGGCCGATGATGGTGTCGGGCTCACGGGTGTGGCTCCCAACGTACGCTTGATGGACGTGCGCGTCTTAGGCACGCGCGGCAGCGGCACGATCGCGGCCGTGACAGCCGGCGTGCGCTTCGCCGTCGAGAAGGGAGCCAAAGTGATCAACATGAGCTTGGGGGCTTTCTTCGATGACGCCAACTTCCGTAACGCCGTCCAAGACGCGATCGCCAAGGGCGTCATCGTGGTGGCCGCCGCGGGCAATAACGGGGCTCCCGTAGTCAGTTTCCCGGCGGCTTATCCGGGCGTGATCGCCGTCGCCGCGACCGACCGTCAGGGCGGACTGGCGGGCTACAGCAACTTCGGCTCGCAAACGCTCGTGGCTGCGCCCGGCGGCGACTTCAGCGAAGAACAGCTCTTGCAATTTTTCCAAGCCTTCGCCCAAGACTTTCAACAGCTCGTGCCCAAGCTCAAGCCCAATCTCTTGACGATCTATCCGAGCGGCACGTATGGCTGGTTCGCGGGGACCTCGGGCGCTTCGCCGATCGTCGCGGGCGTGGTCGCCTTAATGCTCTCAGCCAACCCAAAGTTGACCAACGACCAGATTCGCAGCATCTTGCGGAGCACCGCGAAATCAATCCGGGGCACTTCTCGCTTTGGCTTAGTCAACGCAGCGAAAGCTGTGCAAGCCGCGAAGGACTTGGTGGGTAAGTAAACTGTTAACCGCCAAGCATAAAATTGCGTAGGGGCGCAGCATGCTGCGCCCCTACGCAATCCATTTCCAGTCTTAACACAGCTTCTGTAGTAAGGCACAACAGAGAATGGGAAACATTGCCCGTGCTACTCTGTGGCTGAAGTGAAAGAGTGGCCGACGCACTACCTCTTTGGACAATACCCGTGATGATGGTTTAAACTATGGGTGAGCTATCTTAAAAAAATGAGGGGCCCCAATGCCGAACAAGAACGAGGTCATCGATTCGCATCTGCAGTCGCGGCTGGATAATTATATTGCTGAGACGTCGAAGTTCTGTGCGCAGCCCAGCGTCTCCGCTCGAAGCGAGGGCACTAAAGAGTGCGGGCAACTCGTCGTAGAGATATTGAAAAATCACAGCTTGCAAGTCCAATCTTTCCAAACCCCCGGCAACCCAGTGATCGTTGGGCGCGTTAAGGGACGTTCTTCACGCACGTTGCTCTTTTACAATCACTATGATGTGCAGCCGCCGGAGCCGTTGGAACTTTGGACGAGTCCGCCTTTCAAACCCACGGTTCGCAACGGAGCGCTCTACGCGCGCGGCGCCAAGGACGACAAAGGCGAGCTCATCGCGCGCCTCGCGGCTATGGACGCCGTACGCTCTGCCAACGGCGGCGAACTTCCATGTAGCGTCACGTTTATCGTTGAGGGTGAGGAAGAGATCGGGAGTCCGCATATCGCACAGTTCGTCCAAGAAAATTTAAGTTTGCTCAAATGCGATGGAGCAATCTGGGAAGAGGGCAGCGTTGATTCACAAGACCGGCCGGTCCTCAGTCTGGGCAGACGCGGCATCCTTGCGGTTGAATTAGAAGCGCAAACGATGAAACGCGATGCACACTCAGGAGGGGCATCGACGTTGCCCAACGCTTCATGGCGCTTGCTCTGGGCGCTTGCCAGTCTAAAGGAGCCCGACGAGCGCATTCGCATCCCTGGTTTTTATGACCAAGCGCTCCCGCCGACCAAGTACGACCTCGAATTGATCGCCGCTCAACCTTCGGACGAAGCGCAGGTCCGTGCTGAATTTGGCTTGAAAGAATTCTTGCGCAACGCTACCGGCGAGGCCTACAAGCGTGCTGTCTTTGAGCCAACGTGCAACATTCAAGGCTTTGGCAGTGGCTACCAAGGCTCAGGGATCAAGACGGTCATTCCTGCGCGGGCAACGGCCAAAGTCGATTTTCGGTTAGTCCCCAACCAAGACCCGAAGGATATTTTTGAGAAACTGCGCCACCACCTTAACCAAGAAGGTTTTTCGGATGTGAACGGCGTTGGTGCATGAAAGCTAATCAAGAGTAGATTCCCGCTGACCGTGGCAGGCGGTCAATCCACCCGGTGACTCTGTGGCATCCCCAGATGGGTCATGCGATTGAGGGCGCGACAACGAAGCTGGAACTGGCATACT